>JAIWHF010000242.1:0-2079 GCA_048629905.1 Methanosarcinales archaeon | reverse complement strand
GGTGGATGCGTACGCTCACCGCCTGCAGACCTGTCCCTGAGGCAGCGACCAAGCCAATGGGCCCTCGACGCACCTGGTTTGCAAATCCCAGCCCGACGCCATTCACAATTGCTGTGCCGCAATCGGGGCCCATCACCATTAAACCCTTCTCTCGTGCTTCTTGCTTGATCGCAATCTCATCCTCGAGGGTGACATTGTCACTATATAGGAAGGCGTTCCTCTCCAGGTTGAGTACCGTTCGGGTGACGTCGGCAGCGTAGCGGCCCGGCACAGAGATGAGCGCCCAGCGCGCGTCCGGTGCCATCTCTGCTGCAGTTTCGATGCTCTTTGGCCGGTATTCATGATCTGCAGCTTGGCGTCGGCGGGTAAGCAGATCATCCACCTGGCGGAGCGCGTCCAGGGCTATCTTCTCGCTTGGAGCTTGCACGACAATTAGCAAATCCTCCGGCCCGGCAGCTTGACCCTCGGGCGACAACATGTCGTTTTGACTGAGAATATTCTTATTCGCCTCTGTCCCCATCACCACACCAGCATCAATGACATCGGGGAGAGCAGCGAGCTCTCGCTGCAGCTGCATGAGGATGACCGAGTCGTAATAGGCACCGGATCGAATCTCTACTTTAGATATCATCATGACAACACCACAATCCTTGAAAAATTCACTTCGAGATGGATGATCCCACTAAAGGATCTTCAGGGCGGTTAGCAGCATTATTCTAAATCGCCCCTCGCTCCTGAAATTGTGCAACCTGCTCAACAGAGTAACCCAACATCTCCTTGAGCACTTCCTCTGTATGCTCCCCGAGCAATGGAGGAGGATGCCGTAATTCGGCCGGCGTCTGCGTAAACTTATAAGGAAACCCGGTGAGGTGAATCGGACCGGCGTTGGGATGCTCCACTTCCAATATCATCTCCCTGGGCTGAACCTGGGGGTGATCGAAGACAGCAGCTACGTCGTTGATGGGACCACAGGGCAGTCCTGCATTGCGCAAGTCGTTTAGCCATTCACTCGCCGGACGCGTAGCGATAACCTCGCTGAGTATCTCACCCAATTCAACCCTATGAGTTACACGGTCTCCATTCGTCTTGAAGCGCACATCCTCGCGGAGACCTGGCCGATCAATGACCGCACAGAAGGTTTCCCACTGGCGTTCGTTGGCTACGCCGAGGACGAGCCAGCGATCTTTTGCGCGGAAGGCTCCGTAGGGCGCCAGGTTGGGATGGTCATTCCCCGTTCGGATTGGATCGGCTCCTCCAACCAGATAGCTGGACGCTACATTCGTTAAGAGCGCTGCCTGCGTATCGAAGAGCGAAACGTCGATGAGTTGTCCCTCATTCGTTTGGTCGCGGGCGCGCAGCGCCGCCAGGATGGAGGTCGCCGCGAACATACCCGTTGTGATATCCACGATCGGCACACCCACCCTTGAAGGGGGTCCTTCAACAGGACCGGTGATACCCATCATCCCCCCCTCAGCCTGGATAATCACATCATAGCCAGGTCGTCCGGCGTATGGGCCGGTTCGCCCATACCCACTGATGGAGCAATACACCAGGCTGGGATTGAGTTTCTTCATGTCTTCATAACCCAACCCCAGTTTTTCAAGCACTCCGGTCCGGAAGTTCTCCACGAGCACATCACACATGCTCGCTAAACGCTGAATGACTTCTTGCCCTTCGCTGCTCTTCAGATTAACGGTGATGCTGCGTTTATTGCGATTTACAGATAGGAAATACGTCGATTCACCCGAGGGGTTGTCATCCGATTGTCCAACAAAAGGCGGCCCCCACCCACGGCTTTCATCGCCGCTTCCAGGGCGCTCCACTTTTATCACGTCCGCACCTAGATCTCCCAGCATCATGGTGCAATACGGCCCTGCCATTGCCCGGCTAAGATCCAGTACTCGAATGCCTTTCAGTGGACTCATTTATGGTCTCCGTAAAACCTGTGGAGCTGTGAGCTTCCAATCCGCGCGCAGCAAACTACTTTGGGATTCCATCTTCTGCGCTATTGTCGCATAAATTCGAGAGTCATTCCAAATTCGCAGGCTCCAACATTGCTGTGAAGTTACGTTTGGATAA
>JAIWHF010000241.1:0-2339 GCA_048629905.1 Methanosarcinales archaeon | reverse complement strand
CCGTCGGAACCGTCGGACTGGCGCGACAAAGATGCAGAGAGGCTTAACCTCCACTACCCCGTCCAACCGCTGAGAGGGATTTCCGAGGGCTGCGACATCAGCGCTGAGATGAGATCGTCCTTAGAGCTCATCGAATGCCCGGTAACCTTGATCTATTCCACCGGCGACTCGACCGTACCTTCAGACCACGCACAGCAGATCTATGCAGCCCTCGGTGCGCAGGATAAGACGATCATAAGTGTTGAAAACAGCGGACACCTCCTGCCGCGTGATGCCGAACGCGAGACGGTTTTTTCAGCGATAACCGAGTTCGTCCGCCGCGTGACAGGAGATGCGCCGTGAACATGACCATGCCTGGCGCTGAAACCTTCTTCTTCCCTGGCGGGAAGGTCGGCTGCCTGCTCACACATGGCTTCACCGCTACGCCTCAGGAGATGCACGAATTAGGGACGCGTCTATCATCCCAGGGGCATACGGTTCTGGGTGTTCGTTTATTCGGTCATGGAACCCGGCTGGAGGATATGGCCCGCTCCCGCTGGCCCGACTGGCTTGCCTCTGTAGAGGACGGCTACCATTTATTGAGAAAATGGTGCGATCAGATCATTGTGATGGGGTCTTCAACCGGCGGCTGCTTAAGCCTCATCATGGCCTCGGAGCTACCGGTGGATGGGATCGTCACGCTTGCGACGCCTTACCAGCTTCCCCCCATACCCTATTTGAAACAGCTCTATCCAATCCTGCCTGTGTTGAGCGCTTTCCTCCCGCCCATTCGCAAGGGCCCACCAGTCTGGTATGACATGGAAGCTGCGAAATCCCGAGTTCAATATGACGCCTATCCTATGCGTTCGGTCTACGAATTTGGCGCTATGCTCGAAGAGATGCGACCCAGGTTAAGTAAGGTTACCGCCCCGGCGCTCCTGATCCACTCCCTCGATGACGACTTCATCCCGCCGTCCGATATGCAGCACATCCACGACTCGCTCGGCTCGACTGAGAAACGGATGGTTCATGTCCAAAACAGCAATCACATCATCACGTGCGACGCGGCACGAGAGGATGTGTTCCGAGAAACAGGGTCCTTCGTCGCACATATCGTCAACCACGGTACTTGAGAAAGGAGCTATCCATGATTCCGATACTCGAATGGGGATACCCCATCATCTATTGGCTGCAAAGTCTGGGGGACTGGCTTACACCCCTCATGCAGTTCTTCACTTTTTTAGGCAATGAGGAGTTCTTCTTACTCGTCCTCCCTGCTCTCCTTTGGTGTGTCGACATTGGGCTGGGAGTCCGAATTGGATTAATCCTCCTCACCAGCAACGGGATCAATTCAGTGTTCAAACTCGCGTTTGGGACCCCGCGGCCCTATTGGGTCAACCCTGAGGTTAAGGCTCTGAGCACGGGCACGAGCTTCGGCCTGCCCTCCGGCCACGCCCAAACTGCACTCGCCGTGTGGGGACTCCTGGCTGCCTGGATCCATCGCCTCTGGGCAACTATCTTCTTCGGCATCTTGATTCTGTTAATATCTATCTCGCGCCCATACCTCGGAGTCCATTACCCAACCGATACGCTTCTTGGCTGGCTCATCGGCGGCATCTTGCTGGCAGCTTTTCTCATCTTTGACAAACCCGTCAGCAAGTGGCTTTCAAGGCTTTCAGCGGGTCAGCAAAGCCTGTTATCTTTTGTGATCAGCATTGCCTTTATTTGCCTGGGTCTTCTCATATCCACGGCTACGGCAAACCGCCCAGTCCCATTGGAGTGGATTGCTGGAGCTGCAGCCGCCGCCCCGGGAAGCGAAGTCATCGACCCGCTCAGCATTAACGGGTTCTTCTCCACCGCAGGTGTGTTTTTTGGCCTCGGCGTTGGCGCTGCACTCCTCTATCAATGGGGTGGTTTCCATGTCCGCGGTCCGTGGTGGCAGAGACTGCTGCGTTATCTCGTAGGTCTTGTGGGTGTGGCCCTGATCTATTTCGGGCTCAGCGCGATCTTCCCCAGTGGAGATGATCTTTTAGCGAATGTATTTCGATACGTACGCTACGGGGCGGTCGGATTTTGGGTCGCCTACCTCGGGCCAAGAGTGTTCGTGCTCCTTCGTCTAGCCAGCGAGGACGCAGACTCACCTATTCCGCCGAAAGAGTAAGCCTTTGACCGCCATCAGGGGCTTACTGGCGCAATCCTTATTGGGGCAATCGAGGGGCAACAGGAAATGTAAGCATGTTCTATTGGATATGTTGGTGCAATCCAGTAAACCGAAGTGCTTTCGAGCCATCACAAAAGATGGGGGCGTTGTAATGCCTCTTCTTTATTTATAATTTGGGAGAGAACAAAAAGACTTACTC
>JAIWHF010000240.1:0-2361 GCA_048629905.1 Methanosarcinales archaeon | reverse complement strand
GTAAGAATCTACGTAAGCAATTGGTGGAAGGCTAAATTATCCGCCTCCGCCACCGATCAATGGGCAACGTGCCATGATTGTGGTGACCTCCTTCTTAGATTTGTATTCCCTCATGGATACCTTACAGTATGGCTCTCAACGGATTCTTAACGAAAATAACTGATCTAGCAATTAGGGGCATAGGAACTCAGGGCTATCGAGTTCAATGATGATCCTGGCGAATTCCAGGGCTGTTTAGCTAATAAGGCGTGTGTATAGTTCGCGCACCTCATCCGGCGGATCAAGGCCCAATTCGTCAGAAAGAAGGCGAACATAGCGCTGGTAATGCTCGACGACCTCGCTCCTCCGACCCAACCTCCCTAGCGCTTCGAGGAAGTGCATGTTGGTGTCATCACGGTAGGGGTCGATCTCCAGCGCTTGACGCAGCGTTTGCAGCGCCCTTGCTGGTTGATCCCTCATCATCGCTTCCTGCGCGTTCTGCGCCAGGAGATCCAGGTACCGCAGCTCCAACGTTCTCCGCCTTTCAAGGACCCAGTCCGAGGAGAACTCCGGCAAAAGAGGGCCACCATAAGAATTGATCGCCTCGGTGAGGGCGAACATCCGCCGCGGGTCGCCCGGCGGCAGCCCCGCAGCAACATCGGCGGCGCGTTCAAAGCGCTCAACGTCATACTTGAGCGGGATTTCCAGATTGACCGAATAAGCCGTGCCCTCGTGCAGGATGACATCCTTGCCAAACATCCTGCGCAAACTGTAGATCGCTGTGTGCAGGTTGGCGACCTGACGTCCCGGCGGGTGGTGGGGCCAGAAACTCTCGAGCAGGGCATCACGCTCCACTTGACCACAATCGACGAGGAAGAAGAGCACTTCGCGCGCCAGAGGTTTGAGATCCGCAGCATCTTCTCCACCGCCAAGCACGCGGGTTTGTCCTAACCCCAGCATGGTTAGCGTATCTGGTGGAGCGACATCCTCAATCGTCTCCTGATACTGCTGAGAGACATCTCTCATCGCCTCGATGCGGCGCAGAATCAAAGCTAACACAGGATGTGCCCCAGCATGGGAACGGGCAAAACTGCGCACATCCTCATCGAAGGTCATCTCCCCGGCCAGAAGCTGCTCGGTCCCATTCGCCCCAGCCCAATCGAGCGCTTCCGTGATCGAGGTGCCGGCGGCTTCAAGATTCCCAAGCGAAAATTCTGCTTTTGTCTTTAAATAATAGGCCATCGTCTTCTGAGATGCATCGAGCTTCGCCTCCCCGGCGAGAAGATGCTTCATCGAATCCTTCACATGCTCTGGCCGAACACCGACTTCAAGCGCACTCAATTGAATCTGTACCATAGGGGAGAGACTCCCCTGCTCATCCAAAGAGACCGCCCGGCTGAGCCATTCGTTCGCCAGCGAATTCCCTCCTCTGCGCCGATGCAGCACACTCGTTTGAACACAACCGTAGCGGATCCATTCCGGGTCATCGATTTGAATGGCGACTGTAAGCGCCTGACCATAGAGCTCTGCCGCCTGGAGCGCGAGATTCAGGTCTGAAAATAGGTCCGCCTGCCCGAAGAGGATAAACGTTTCGTGCCTTAGGCTCGCCCCCTGGCGGGCGTACTTCAAGCCTTCCACGTACAACTCTAATGCCTCCTGGTATCGCCCCTGAATGTGGGCAAAGAAAGCCAGGTTGTTAAAAGAATTCGCTAAAGACAATGGATTGCCCAACTTCAAGAGAATTTCGTGCACGCGGAGATTCGTGGCAAGAGCTTCACGGGTCAGACCGAGTGCGGATTTATAGAGCGCTTCGTCTTGCAGCGTGGCGGCGAGAATATTCAGCGAATCCGTGCCTTCAAGAAGCTTCGCCGCTCTCTGAACATCCTTCAACGCCTCTTCATACTTGCCGTCGCGTTGGGCTGCGATCCTCGCTCTCACTCTCAGATACGATACGCGTAGAAGCTTGCTCCCCCGCTTTCCCAATATAATTCCGGCTTTATTTGCCGCTTCCTCAGCCTCTAAATATAGTTCGCGGCGTGTGCTGAGATGGGATCGAAGAAGTTCCACAAGCGCCCGATCGGCTTTGCTCGCGCTTGAATCAAGCATCTTATCTGCGCGTTGAATGGCCTCGTCCGTTTGATCGATGTTGCCTTGATCTAGATATTGGCGCGCCAGGTTCAAATAAACACGTGGGATTGCTACCTCCCCCTCATGCATTATCTCCACCCATGATTCCAGCGTCCGCCAACGTCCCCGATCATAAAGATCTTCCGCGTATTTTTCCGCCAGGCGAGCCGCCTTCTGGGGGTCGCCTGCGTTGAAATACAGTTCAACAGCCTGCTCGATCGATCCACCCTCTGCCAAATGCTTCGCCGCTCGGAT
>JAIWHF010000239.1:0-2434 GCA_048629905.1 Methanosarcinales archaeon | reverse complement strand
AAGGTACAAAAGATCCATTTCAGGATCTAACGTGCGTGGTGAAGCCTCGCGCTATCTTCCCGCTCGGTTCGCCCTGCACCACCGCCTAACGCGAGCTGGATAAAGATCTGCTCCTTAAGTTAGCACGCTGTCACTTCTCATCTCCCTCAACATCCATCCACGCAGGCAAATCCAGCGGAGGAGGTTTTTTACCATAGAGATAATCATCCATCGGAACGGCCAGCGCTCGGAATAGCGATGAATTACGCACGCCGAAACGAACGATATTGTGCAGCAAGTTATCGGGATGCGAATAGGGGCATACACGCACGCAGCGCCCGCAATCTGTGCCGGTTGTGGTCCAGTACGTGAAACAGGTCTCTGCGTTGATCTGCCAACGCTTAACGCCGTCAATCTCGGTTCTATCGTCAAATGAAATCGATTTGCTCGGGCAAACAACAGCACACTTTTTACACCGGGCGCAGAAATCCAGAACAGAATAGTCCCTGGTCCTCTGGTCGACAATGAGCGGCAAATCTGTCGTCACAACGGCTAACCGAACCCGAGGGCCGAGCTCGGGCGTCATCAACAACCCCATCCGGCCAATCTCACCCAGCCCCGCGTCACGAGCAACCAGTGGGCACACGACCCGATAATTGCCGTCAATGTGGGCGCGGGCGGGGTAACCGAGATTGCGTATGAATGCAGCAATCTGGACGGCAACCGCGCCCGAAGCCAAATATTGCTGCGCTGATTCCATCACCGTCGGGCCGTACGGAGCATGATCGAGCATGTACTTGTCCATCTCAACCGTCAGCGCAATGGCGAATTTGTGCTCCAAATCAATCGGCTTACCGTAGGGCTCATTGCGCCCGATGTGGCTGTAGAGATGATATTCCCTGAGCTCCGTGACTCCCACCGACACTGCGCCGAGCTTCCTACCCCATTGCTTAATAAATTCAGTTATTCTCTCAGGGTCTGTATGCACACGCTCCTGTGCAGGCTCCTCGTCGATAATGCTTTGAAACGAGCCGACGGCTGCAAAACTAGCTTCGGCGGCGGAGAACATGGTCGGATCAAAATAGGTTGATCCTTCACTAAGCAAACCTGGCCTGGTTCGGAACTTATCATCAAGCACCTTTTTATCCGGATTGCGCCGGTAATATTCCTCAAAGCGCTCTGAGCCAGGTGTTAAGTGTGCGCGCGCAAACATGATATCGCGTTCGTCAACCCGGATTTTAGGCGTGTCGTCCTCGGTAATTTGTTTCTGTCCCACTGGGACCAAAAGGATCGCCACCGCAAGAGCTGCCGTGATGAGCAGAAATATTGCCGCGATTTCATGGTTGGGAAACGGTATGAACCCTACGGCCAGGTAAGGCAAAGACAGCAGCACGCCCAAAAGGGCGATCCTGCCGGCGGCGCGAAATTCGTGCTCCTTGAAGGACACGATTGCAGCGCCGAACATCAAAACAAAAAGAAGCACGCCGATTGTGGCTGAAAGGACGCTGAGGAAATGAATTAGGTCTACCTGCATGAGGGCGTCAGCTCCCGGGTATGGTTTTCTTCAACCTCGTAAATAACCCGCTTCTATCCAGGCGATTCGCGGGTTTTATCGACGAGTGTTTTCTATCATCTATGAAAGCTCAGCGTGATCAATAGCAGGTTTTTAAGATAGCTGCGTTTGGCCGAACTCCTGACCAAGCTACGCTCGCTCCATAACGTTTCGAATCCGTTCTAAGGCTTCAGCCAAGACAGATCGCGGGCAAGCAAGATTGACACGCTCAAAACCTTCACCCTCGGTGCCGAAGATGTAGCCTTCATCAAGGTAGACTTTGGCTTCTTCGAGCATCAATTGCTCCAATTCCAATTTACCAAGCCCCAGACTACGACAATCCAGCCAGACCAGATATGTTCCTTCCAGTGGAACAACTTTAATCTGCGGAAGATGCTCGGCTATGTACTTCTCCAAATACCGATAATTACCCATGATGTAATCCAACACCTGGGAAAGCCACTCCTCCCCATGGTTGTATGCCGCTTCAAGTGCGACAACCCCAAAAGCCCCAACGCCTCCCAACGCGGTTCTTTCCAGGGTCTTCTTGAATCTGGCGCGAAGCTGCTCGTCGGAGATGATGATGTTTGAAGTTTTCAAGCCTGCAAGATTGAAGGTTTTACTGGGCGCATTGCAGGTGATGCTGCTTTGAGCGAAAGCCTCGCTGATACCGGCAAAGGGAGTAAAAACATGTCCCTCGAGGATCAAGTCCCCGTGTATCTCATCGGATACAACAAGCACATTGTTATTTAGACAGATCTCGCCGAAACGGAGCAGCTCATCTCGGGTCCAGACTCGCCCAACGGGATTATGGGGACTGCACAAGATGGCCATTTTCACCTGCGGATCTTTGGTTTTCTCCTCAAGATCCGCAAAATCCATACTGTAGCGGCCGGGTTCATA
>JAIWHF010000238.1:0-2438 GCA_048629905.1 Methanosarcinales archaeon | reverse complement strand
TTTCGATCTGGGCAAATTCGGATCGGCTGAATATCTACTGATGGCCGACACAGATGGGGCGCAAGCGGAGCAGTCAGCCGCCCGGATCAATGAATTACTGGACGAAGAAATTGCACAGCCTCTTATGCTCGACGCAAGCGATACCAAAGCGGTCATCACCGCGCTAAAAACCCACGAAATTGACGCTTTCATCGGCGCAACACCTTATCATCTCAACCTCTCACTCACGAGAGCGGCAATCGAGGCGTCTTCAGGGATGACCGACTTAGGTGGGAACGGTGACGTTGTGCAGAAACAATTACTGCTCTCCAGCGAAGCCGCGAAAGCCGAAATCGCCATCGTTCCCGATTGCGGGCTTGGTCCGGGCATGACCACCACACTTGCCCTTTACGCCATGGAGCAACTCGATGAACCTGAGGATGTTTACATCTGGGATTGTGGACTTCCTCAAAACCCACAGCCCCCCTGGAATTACAAACTGACCTTCAGCATCGGTGGTCTTACAAATGAGTACTTCGGGGACTGCCTATTCATCCGTGGTGGCAAGACCGTCCGTATCCCCGCCCTGGATGAATTGGAGGTTCTCGATTTTCCAGAGCCCATAGGGAAGCTGGAAGCCTTTACAACATCGGGCGGGGTGACGACTGCTGCACAGACTTTCGCTGGGAAGCTTAGGACCCTCCAAAACAAGACGATGCGCTATCCCGGTCATTTAGCACAGCTAAAAGTGATTCAGGAGCTGGGATTTCTCGAAGAAGAACCGATCGACGTTGCCGGGGAAACCTTCATCCCCCGCGAAGTCCTGCACACGCTCTGGGAACCGCAGATCCGGGCTGAAGCGGATATGCGCGATCTGGCGATTATCCGCATCCTTGCAAAAGGCAAGAAGGATGGGAAAGATGCAGATGTGCAGATCGATCTCTTTCTCTATTACGACGAGGTCACTGGCTTCACCGCCATGGAACAAGGTACGGGTTGGCATGCTGCGATTCTGACGATCGCAATCGCGAGTGGGCTCGTCCCCCATGGGGTTATCCCTTTAGAGAAAGCCATGTCGGGTAGTGATTTCGTCGGGGAAGCTGCGAAACGCGGCTTTGATGTTATCAAACTCGATCTATAGTTGAGACCCTTCATCTTGCGTCGCTGAGTAGTTAAGCTTTCTTCTTGAAAAAGCTGACCCCGGGGTACCTTGCAGATAAGGTTCCGGGGTCGTTGTATTTATCGTTTCAAATAGTGCCGATAGAAATCTAAATAAAGAAATCCTCCCCATCCCCGTTAATCACCATGCGTATCTGTATCACCAATCGATCTGCTTGATCCGTTGCGAGCCGTAACCGTTTTATCGGCTCCGTCACACCCGCTTCCAGCGAGTCGCGGATACCATGCAGTTGTGGAATCAGAACATTGTCGGTGTAACTCAACGCTTGCTTCACATCTTGGAAGTCCTTCTGATGGGAGTATTCCAGCAGTGCAATAAACCCCTTCAAGTCCTCCCTTAATGCATTTACCGTTGCCTCCAGTTCTTCTGTGGACTTAAGCTGGTCGGCAACGCGCTCAAGATTATCAAGAACTTGCGGAAATGTGATCATTCGCCACTCCTACATTTTCCCGAACTTTCACCTATCCTTCAGTATAACCCCAATATTCTCCACCAGAATGATCGAAAATCAGCAATGAGCTGCTCGCCAATCAGGCAAGGTGGAATCACGATGCATCCTTCGTATAAACACTGCGCTTGAGTTCGGCGAGGTAGGGAAGCGTGCGATACGTCTCTGCATAGTCTAACCCGTAGCCAACAACCCATACGTCAGGGATAGTGAACCCGAGATAATCGATCGGTTCGTGTGACGTGTCCCCCTCCTTCTGCACCAAAACACAGGATTTCAACGACCTCGGTCGCCGGCCTTGTAATGTCTTGTGCAAATAGGAAATTGTTTGACCTGTATCGACAATGTCCTCGACGAGCAAGATATTCCTGTTCTCGATGGGCGCACGAAGATCCATCAGGATCCGAACCGCGCCGCTCGAAGTGGTGCTATTCCCATAACTTGAAAGCGCCATGAAATCGACGGTGTGAGGGATCGTGAGTTCGCGCACGAGGTCCGCCAGGAAGATGAACGCGCCTTTAAGAATCCCCACCAGGTATAGGTTACCTTGCTCACGATAATCATCGGAGATCTGCTGCGCCAGCTCCGCCACTCGAAGGCTGATTTCCTCCTGTGTGAGCAGCACTCTTTCTAGATCTGGATTGATTTTGGACATTAGATTATCCCTTTTTGGAATCTTGGAGACAGGTTCTCAGGATTTAATTTCCTGCGGCGGATTAGTAGAACTTAGTTCACTAATAATATGTTCCCCGCTCAAACTATGCAATGTCGATAAAGAATAATTGAATTGTCGATTTATACAAGTAAGCAGCCTAATAATTGGTCTTTGGA
>JAIWHF010000237.1:0-2447 GCA_048629905.1 Methanosarcinales archaeon | reverse complement strand
GAGGAACATTTGGTGGCGGAGAAGGTGGGGGAGATGATCCGGATCGCTCCTGCGGCGTTTGTGCGCGCAGAAACCGGATACGCGATCGGAGGTGTCCCGCCTGTTGGGCATGATGTTCCAATCCGAACGGTGATTGACCAAGATTTACTAGAGTATGCTGAGATCTGGGCTGCTGCGGGGACACCTCGCGCCGTTTTCCGACTCACACCACAAGATCTGGTCATTCTGACAAAGGGTGATGTAATACAAACGAGCCGATGATTTGCCCTTCCTCAAGAGCACGGGCAGCGATGCTGAGTGAACGTGCAAGATGGATTACAGGTTACTTCGGGGGAAGTTCGTAAAGCTCAATTAGAACCCCATGTGTGCTTTCGGGATGGATGAAGGCAAACCTCTTCCCACTGGTGCTGATGGCCGGCTCGCTGTTTATCAAGCGCACACCGTTTGCTTTCAACGATTCTAGTGATGTTTCGATGTCATCAACTTCGAAGCAAATGTGGTGGACCCCTGGTCCGCGTTTTTTTAGATAGCGCGCAATTCCACCCTCGTCAGATGTTGGTTTAACCAACTCGATCTCCATGTCCCCAACAGGCAGGAAAGCGACGATGGAATCCTGGTCCGGCACTTCTTCAACGCGCGCGACCTTTAACCCCAGGGCATCGCGCCAGAAATGAAGAGCGTCTTCGATCTCATCGACAACGATGGCGATATGATTGATGCGTTTGACTGAAGTCATAATTCCTCTTGTGGCCTTGGTTTGGGGACATTCTAAGATAGATTTCTGATCATGAGAAATTCCCCCGACAAGGTTGGAACAGTAAATTGGTAGCCCTTCCAAGGTGAAACACATCTTTCCTTGTTCTGATGTCTAGTTTATCAGCAGCGAGGAATGCTTCGGGTGGACAGTTGAATATCGTTTTAATAGGGAGTACATCTCTATCCGTCGGCAGGGGAGATCGTTTGAGTAGAGCGTAAGAATGGGTTAGAAGATCGACGGCGAGCGGTACTCACCCCATATCTCACGCAGGCAGTTGCATATCTCGCCGAGTGTGGCGCCAGCTTCTACGGCTTCGATGAAAAGCGGCATTAAATTTTCCTCGCCACGGGCGGCTGATGCGATTCGCTGTAATTCAAATTCCAATTGATCTTTGTCTCGCTTGGCGCGGAACTCTTTCAGTCGAGCTCGTTGAGATTGTTCTATCGAGGGATCAACCTTCAGGCGCTCAGGCGGTGTTGGCTCATCTGCCTGGAAAGCGTTAACGCCAACGACAATTGTCTCTCCGCATTCGATCTGCTTCTGGGTTCTGTAAGCGGATTCCTGGATCTCTCGCTGCATGTAACCACTTTCGACGGCTGCAAGTGCGCCGCCGATCGCGTCGATATTCTCAAGGTACGCTTTGGCGCGGCTTTCAATCTCGTCTGTCAGAGATTCGACTGCATACGCGCCGCCCAGTGGATCGATCGTGTCGGCAACACCGCTTTCGTGAGCCAAAATCTGTTGTGTCCGCAGGGCTACCTGGACAGAGTGTGTTGTCGGGAGACTGAGGGCCTCATCCAGGCTATTCGTATGCAGGGATTGGGTCCCTCCGAGGATGGCAGCCAACGCCTGGATCGTAACCCTGGTGATATTGTTCATCGGCTGCTGAGCCGTCAGGGTTGACCCCGCGGTTTGCGTGTGGAAGCGCATTAACCAGGAACGAGGATTCTTGGCCCCAAAACGTTCCTTTATGATTTTTGCCCAGAGTCTTCTTCCTGCTCTGAATTTTGCGACCTCTTCCAGGAAGTTGTTATGGGCGTTGAAGAAAAAGGATAATTGGGCGGCAAAGCTGTCAACATCCAACCCGGCATCCAGCGCGGCCTGCACGTAAGCGATGCCATCGGCCAGGGTGAAGGCCACCTCCTGCACCGCGGTGGAGCCCGCCTCGCGTATGTGATAGCCGCTCACCGAAATGGTATTCCAGCGCGGCATCTCGCGGCTGCAGAAGGAGAAGATATCGGTCGTCAGCTTAAGCGACGGTGTGGGAGGGAAGATATAGGTGCCCCTCGCCACATATTCCTTTAAGACATCGTTCTGCACCGTGCCCGCGAGCGCCTCGCGCGGAATCCCTCTGGCTTCGGCAACCACGATGAACATGGCCAGCAGTACGGTCGCCGTGGAGTTTATGGTCATCGATGTTGAGACCTCATCCAGGGGGATCTCGGCGAAGAGCCGTTCCACGTCCTCGACCGAGTCTATGGCGACGCCGGCCTTGCCGACCTCGGCGCAGGCGATCACCCAGTCGTCGTCAGGAGCGCGGCAGATGCGCGGGACAGACTCGGGCAGCTCGATCACCGCGGCCCCCAGAAACAGGGGGACCGCCATGAGGAAGCTGAAGCGCGCCGCCTCCGCCGGTCGAATCCCCGCCCCCATCCCGGCCGTGATCGTGGTGCCGGACCGACTGATCCCG
>JAIWHF010000236.1:0-2534 GCA_048629905.1 Methanosarcinales archaeon | reverse complement strand
ATCTAGCTGACCACACGCAGAAGAAAGTGAGTGAGCTCAGCAAAGGTATGCAGCAGAAGGCACAGATCATCCTTACCGTCCTGCATAAACCCGAATTGGTGATCATTGACGAACCCTTCGCCGCCCTGGATCCGATCAACACACGGTTGGTCAAGGATCTGATACGAGAACTGCGCGATGAAGGGACGACGATCCTGATGTCCACCCATCAAATGCATCAGGTCGAAGAGCTCTGTGACCGCATCGTTCTCATTGATGAAGGCGAAGACGTGCTGTATGGGACCCTGACCGCGATCCGTGAACGATTCTCGGGGCATGCAATCGTTGTACAGGCAGATGGCGATTTGCCTGACCTCTCGGGCGTTCTACAGGCCGACCGGAGCAACCATGAGGTTAAGCTTCTCCTGGAGGAGAAGACCGATCCACAATCGGTTCTACAAGAACTTCTCGCCCAAGGTTTGCGCTTGAGTAAATTTGAAATTGCCGTTCCTACGCTGGACGAAATCTTCATTAAGGTTGTTCAGGAAGGAGTGGAGTGATGACGTCTAATGTCTGGCGCATCGCCCGCGAGGAATTCAGACGCAACGCGCTTCGAAAAAGCTTCATCCTGGTGCTGCTCAGCCTTCCTCTGATGATTGGGCTGAACATCGGCATAGTTTTGCTGATGAACTATTTAGAGAAAGACATCCGACCTATAGGGTACGTCGACCACGCCGGTGTCATGTTGGTGGATGTGCTGCCCCCTGATATCTATGACGAACCCATTCAATTACTTGCTTTCAATACGGAAGAAAACGCCCATGAAGCGCTCTTGGCAGAGGAGTTACAGGCTTTCTACGTTTTATCGCCAGAATATCTGCAAACGAGGGAAATCAGGCTGATCTACGTCGAGGAGCCCGCATCGAAAGCAACCCGACAATTCTACGATTTGCTGCGGGTCAACTTGTTGAGCGATGTCGAGCCTGAGATCCAGTTACGGATTGCCGACGGGACCGAGTTCCTGACGCGCACACCGGATGGCAGGCGTTCGTTTCCCTCCTCCGGACCGACATTCCAATCTGTATTGCCTTTCTTCGTAGGATTGGCCTTAATGATGATGCTTCTCATGAGCGCGGGGTTCCTTCTGGAGGGGATGATCAAGGAGCGAGAAAACCGCACGCTGGAAGTGATTGTGACCTCGACCTCTCCCGGGCAACTAGTCACCGGCAAGGTGTTAGGGATCCTGGGTATTAGTTTAACGCAGTTCCTGACATGGACTCTCTTCGGTCTCGCAGTGGTCTGGCTCGGGAGCGACACTCTTGGGTTTGCCTGGTTTCAGAATGCGAGTCTGGAGTGGGAACCGGTGATCAAGGTAGTAGCCATCGGTGTGCCGACCTATGTAATGGCTGCTGCGCTCCTATTTGCACTTGGCGTTCTTATGACCAATGGGCAAGAAGCGCAGCAGATCGGCGGTCTATCGGTCCTGATTTCAATGCTCCCCCTCCTGGCGATCGTGAAGATCGGAACCGAGCCGAATGGCGTATTGGCGGTGATATTAAGCATGGTGCCATTCTTTTCGATGATGACCGTTGCTCTTCGAGAGGTGTTCGCCGTCGTACCCTTATGGCAGATCATCCTGAGCGCTGGAATCCAGATAGCATTTGCCGTAGCGGCCATTTGGTTTGCCGGTCGAGTATTCCGTTTGGGCTTACTGCGCCACGGAAAGCGCTTGAGTTTAAGGGGGATAGTCAAGAGGGTCGCACCGACGACATCGGTAGGAGTGCGATCATGAATAAGATATTTCTTATCATGCGTTATGAACTAAGCAAGACTTTCAGCCGTCGCTCCTACGTATTCTTCGGGTTCGGGCTCCCCTTAATTGCCGTCATCATCGTTGCCCTGATTGTGGCAGGCCGGCGTGATTCAGCAGAGGGAATCCCCCCCGATGTTGAAGAAGTACAGGAATTTGAGGTTGAGGGATACGTAGACCTTGCGGGTCTCGTTTCGACAATCCCCGCGGACTTGCCGCAGGATATCTTCGTGCCTTACCCCAGTGAAGACACCGCTGCGCAAGCGTTACAGGATGGCGATATTAGCGCCTATTACGTTATCCCGGAGGATTACCTGGAGCAGGGGACGGTTACCTATACCAGCAAAAACCCTAATCCCTTCGATCCGGGTGATCAGGTATGGATGATGCGCTGGACATTGATGGCGGGAATGCTTGGAGAAGACCTGGAGTTCGCCAGCCTGGTGCTTAACCCGGTAGACCTAACGGTTGAGCGACTGGGAGTGGAGACAGGCCCGGATCGCTACAGCGCGGATGATTGCTCACGTCCTGGTCCGGCATGTCAATCAAACCCCCTCATTCAGTTGCTGCCCCTGATCATGGTGGTCATGTTTTTCATGTTCATCATCATGAACTCAGGGATGTTGTTGAGCAGTGTGGGAGGGGAGAAGCAGAACCGGACGATGGAGATCCTGATGCTTTCCATCACGCCACAGCAAATGCTCTCCGGGAAGATGCTCGGGTTGGGCACAGCCGGGATATTGCA
>JAIWHF010000235.1:0-2568 GCA_048629905.1 Methanosarcinales archaeon | reverse complement strand
TCCGGTTCGGGTTCGGGTTCCGGTTCCGGTTCCGGTTCTGGCTTGGGTTCAGGTTTGGGCTTGGGCTTGGGTTTGGGCTGAGCCATGCTGGCCCCACATTGAGAACACTTCTTTGTCCCCGCTGAAAGAATATATCCACACTCACCGCAGGCAACAGGTTGATTCGGACCCAAAGGAGCGCCGCAGGAAATACAGTGCGGTGCGCCTACAGGATTGGCCGTGCGACAGTAATCACAGGACAGCCGGCGCAGTCTCTCCGAGAGATTGTACGAAAGACCGAGGGCCTCAGCGGTTCGCGTAATCGTTTGCCATATGCGGGTTGTGAGCTGCATAGATGTGATGTCCTGGGCGAGATCGTCCAAACGATGCATCAATGCCCATGGACTTCTTAGAGCCATGAGAGCCGTCGCTCCTAAGCTGGCAGCAATCCCAAACCATTCCTGCTCTCCCAATTGGACGTGAACGCCGTCCTCCACCTTGTTTAAGTGAATCGTGATGGCGGTTCGCCCGCCGGAGGTGTTCCAGCGCGGGGTGGCGATCTGGACGATGCGTTGGTTTCCCCTGCCGATTCTCTTCGCTTCAAGGTTGCCTTGATTGAACTCGGCGACAAGCGCATCGGCGAAATCAGAGGGGTTCACCGGTCCATGGAATGTTTTCTTTTGCATGGGTTTGTTTTGCATGAATGGGTTCCTTCGCGTCGCTTTTCGTGTGTGTAGTATAATCTGCCGGCATTCGACCTGTAAAGTAGGGAGACCTCGATTGAAGTATTTTGCATGGCTTATGGTTGTCGGTTCTGCACTGCTCTTGCTGAGCACTGCCTCAGGCGCGGCGGCCTCGCCACACGCCCAGGAAGCGACCGTGACCGGAACGCCGGAAGGCCCCAGGATCCTCGTCCCCGAGCAGGTTAATGTGCGCACCGGACCCAGCACCGACTACGATAAAGTCGGTGTGTTGATTGCCGGTCAGCGTGCGCCTGCGCTGGGTAGATCTCCGGGAGGGGAGTGGATCCAGATCTTCTATCCGGGCGTCCCCGGGAATCTCGCCTGGGTCTACGCTCCGTTTGTCGTTTTAGATACGGATCAACGCTTGCTGCCGATCATCGAGCCGCCGCCGACCCCGACGCCGCGCGTCACGGCGACGATCGATCCAACGCTGGCTGCCCAGTTCAACATCGGCGGTGCGCCGCCCACACGATTACCGACGTTCACGCCGGCAGAGCCTGTTGTGGCACCAACCTTCGATGAGACCAAGGCGGACCTTCCTGGTGGGTTTCCACCCATCCTGGCCATCATGGGTTTGCTCGTTGTCGGTCTGTTCGGCACGGTCATTTCCGTCCTGCGCGGCGGATAAGTACCACTCCCGGCTCTTCTCATTTCACAAGGCTTTTTATTAATCAATACGAAGTTTTGCCCCAGCCCTTGAGAGCTGTCCTTTACGCTGCAGGTTGTTTGCGACCATTGTTGTGGAGAGGGTTACTTCATTAGGAAAATCTGCTCGGGTTTGGTGGGATTGTGTCAAATTGTGCTTCTTGAATTCCCGTTGTAATGTATTTGGGACATAATGGAGTAGCGGGGAGAGATCCGTGGGGAATTCCACTTTGCAGCCTTTTTCGAGAGGATATCGTGGAGCATTTTCCACATCTAACCCGCGGGAGCGGGAAATGTGGGATGCATTCTGTTTTTAATCCCACCGGGGAGGGACCTCCAGTTATTTTCAAGATATTCACTGATTGTGCAGTGGCAAAGGAAATTCTATGCTTGAAATTTCATCTTCCTGGAAATCGGTATACCCGGGTTCATCAATCGGTGTATTGGTCATGCATGGGGTTGTAAATCCTCAGCAACATCCTCAACTCGATGAGAAGAAGAAGGACCTGGAGGATACCCTACGAGCTCAATTCTCGTCTTATGACCGAACGAGCCTGAGGGCTATCCCCGTTTTAGCTTCGTACCGCGACTATTACAAGCAGTTTAACGCGACCTACCATGTTCAGCATCAGCTTGAATCCCTGGTCTTCAAGAATCGACGCATTCCCAGGGTTGCGGCTCTTGTAGAGGCGATGTTTATGGCCGAATTGAAGAATTTGTTGCTCACGGCGGGGCACGACTTGAACGCGATTGAGGCTCCCCTTCGTATTGACGTGGCAAAAGGAACCGAGAGCTACATTCGGATGAACGGAGAGGAGCAGATACTGAAAGCGGGCGACATGATGATTGCCGACGCGAATGGCATTGTGTCATGCATCATCTATGGTCCAGACCGCAGGACGCGCATTAGGCCAGAAACCAACCAAGTTATATTCACAGTCTATGCCCCACCGGGGATCGAAGCGCGAGATGTCAGCTGCCACTTGGAGGATATCCGCGAGAATGTAACAGTGATTGCTCCCGGGGCATCTGTCGAGCTATTGGAGATATTCGGCACCGACTAAGTCCGCATAGCTGGCGTTATGCAGAAGGCCGCTACCTAACCAATCGCTGCAGCGGACGCTGGAGAGGGTTGAGAATTGCTTTTCTGAGAGGAGTACACGTTTGGATAAAAAACTGAGGTTTCTGATCATTGCTGTTC
>JAIWHF010000234.1:0-2660 GCA_048629905.1 Methanosarcinales archaeon | reverse complement strand
TTCAATGTGATTTAAAACTTATGCAAAAAGATAAGTTCTTAAAAGATTCCGGTTATGAGGTTAAGAATTATTTAGCAAATATAGCGAAAGAAGGATTCAATGTGAGAACCGAGGTCTGTGAAGGACCAGTTGTCGAGTCAATATTGAGTGCCACGGAATACCAAAGTGTTGATTTGATTACCATGGCCATTCACACGTACAGCAGACGTACACATTGGTTGATTGTCTCGCTTGTCTTATAGGTGTTTACCATCAAGGAGGCTAAGTTTTGCCAACCGAAGGTGTTATCGTGCGCGTCGCAGGCGTTGTGGTCGATGCTGAATTTTCCTCCGGCGATCTGCCCAGCATTCGTAATGCCTTGGTGATCTTACGTCAGGACAGCCCGGATCTGGTCGTAGAGGTGCAGGAACACGTCGACGACCGTACAGTAAGGGCGATTGCCATGGGGAACACTGCCGGATTGCGCCGGGGTCTCGATGTCGTAGACACAGGATTCCCTATTAAAGTTCCGGTGGGGCAGGATGTTTTGGGACGAATGTTCAACGTTTTGGGCCAACCCATAGATGGCCAACCTCCAGCTGAAACGGAGAATCATTACGCTATCCACAGTAACGCGCCCTCATTGAGAGAGCAGAAAACCATATCCGAGACGCTCATCACAGGTATCAAGGCGATCGACCTGCTCACACCCTATCCCCGGGGAGGCAAGATCGGTCTCTTTGGAGGCGCAGGTGTGGGAAAAACGATGCTGATGATAGAGCTTATGAACCACATGATCCAGGAACACTCCGGCATTGTCGTTTTCGCTGGTGTCGGTGAGCGTAGCCGCGAGGGGAACGATCTGTGGCTGGAAACACAGCGCAGCGGTGTGTTGGAAAGCACTGTCCTGGTCTTTGGGCAAATGAACGAACCGCCTGGCGCGCGCATGCGTGTGCCCTTCTCCGCATTGACCATGGCCGAGTATTTTCGTGACCACGAGCGCCGTCCGGTGTTGCTTTTCTTGGATAACATCTATCGCTACATTCAGGCTGGCGCCGAAGTCTCCGCGCTGCTGGGCCGCGTTCCCAGCGCGGTCGGCTACCAGCCAACCCTCAGCAGTGAAATGGGTGAATTACAAGAGCGCATTACCACGACCGGCCGCGGCAGTGTGACGTCTGTGCAGGCCGTCTACGTGCCGGCTGATGACATTACCGATCCGTCCGTTGTTGCGACCTTCGCCCACCTTGATGCGGCAACGGTGCTTTCCCGCCACCAGGCAAGCCTGGGCATCTATCCTGCAATTGACCCTCTGGAATCAAGCAGCTCATTGCTGACTCCCATTGCCGTGGGGGAAGGCCACTTCGCGATTGCCACTGAGGTGCGGGCAGTACTCGCTCGCTATCGTGAGTTGCAGGATGTGATCGCCATCTTGGGAATCGAGGAATTAAGCGAAGAGGATCAAAAGGTGGTTGCGCGCGCGCGCCGGATCCAGCTCTTTCTCTCTCAACCGTTCTTCGTCTCTGAGGCGTTTACTGCGATACCTGGCCGAATCGTTTCGCTGCACGAGACGCTGCGGGGCTTTCGCGAGATACTCGATGGCTACCACGACCACCTTCCCTTACAAGCTTTTTATATGGTCGGTGCAATCGACGAGGTAGTTGCCAAAGCCGAAGGATTGACTGCCCCAGGAGGAAACGGTGACTAAAAGTATGCATCTCAGAGTGTGGACTCCCGGTGAAGTCATCCTAGACGCCGAGTGTGTATACTGGGTGAAACTCGACCTCGTAGACGGGAGCATTGGTATTCGTCCCGGTCATGCGCCTCTGCTGGCAGAGACAATATCCGCACCTCTACGATATGGGGACGAGGATGGGGAACACTCAATGATTCTCGAAGCCGGCCTCTTGCACATTGATCAGAATGGCGTGACGATCTCCACCAGCAGCCTGGCGGACACTGCGCCCACGGATGAACGCAGAAATGGAGTCGAAGCGCATTATTCCCTGTTGGCCCAGACGCTTTTCACAAAATTGGATGCCCAATCTGGCCAGGGTGTGGAAAACGATGAACGAGAACAATAAGCAGGAACCCGGAGGGGTGTCGTGGCGAGAAGCATTACGGGCAATGTCACTGGGCTGGGATCTGGCGCTGCCGATTTTCGGCGGTGTGCTCTTGGGGCATCTGCTGGATCGCTGGCTGGGGACGGGACATATCTTTACACTGGGGTTGCTGACGCTGGGGATTGGTGTTGGCTATTACAACGTAGCCCGGTTTATCCGGCGGATTGACAGAAAAAGAATTGACGAGGTAACCCAAGAGGAAAAACCAAATGACGAAGAGGTGGATGAATGATAGGCATATGGTTCGTGTTTGGTGTTGTGATCGGAATATTGAATTATTGGATGCAGTGGCGATCGGTGAATTACCTTCGCCCCGAGACATCCCGTATTGGAGTCCTTTGGATCATCGGAGGCGGCGCGCTGCGTTGTACGCTGATCGCCATTCTGCTGCTGGCTATTTTCCGCCAGGGGGTCTTCCCGGGTTTGCTAGCCCTGGCAGGTTTTTGGCTGACAAGACTGATCTTGATCCTACGTTTGGGTCTGGTGCTAACCCCAGGTAATCCTTCGCAGTACATGATCGAGAAGTAATTATGGATAACATTGCTCCACATGTGGTCTTCA
>JAIWHF010000233.1:0-2698 GCA_048629905.1 Methanosarcinales archaeon | reverse complement strand
GGCTGGAAGAGCGCGCCGCCGCGAAAAAGAAAGAAGAGAAGGCCGCCGACGTGCGCGATACCGCCCTGGACCCCGATCCGGAAGTTATGCGCGCGCCGAAACGCAAGGCACAGGACCGCGCCCAGCGGCCCACGATTACCATTCAGGAAAGCCACACGGGCGAGCAGTACCTTCTGCCCGGGGTGGACCTGCTCGATCCCGTCCCCGCTCATCCCGAGGGCCCCGACGATCAGGAGGTGAAGACCAAGCGCGAAGTGCTCGGCCGAACCCTCGAAGAATTCGGAATCGTCGCGCAAGTCGTCGAGATTGACCGCGGGCCCGTCATCACGCAATTCGAGATTGAACTCGCGCCGGGCGTGAAGATCAACAAAGTCGCCAGTCTCTCCGACGACATTGCCCGCGCCATGAAAGCCCAGAGCGTTCGCATCGTCGCGCCGATCCCGGGCAAGTCCACTGTTGGCGTCGAGGTGCCGAATGCCAAGCGCCAGTTGGTGCGCCTGCGCGAGATCTTCGAGAGCGGCCGCATCGGCGCGGTGCCGGTCTACGTCGACAGTCCGCTTTCCTCCAAGGCCACGGCAGTATATGCCAAGCACAAGGAATGCTATGACGCCGACGCCTGGGAAATAATGATGAACGGCGACGAGCCCTTCCAGTTTGGCGGCTTACGCTATATTACCGACGTCAAGGACTCGAAAAAACTCAACCGTACGCGCTAAAGCAAAAGAATTAGGAGGAATAATACAAACATCACTTTTCACATCAACAAAACTTTGATGATCAAAATCCTTCGGATCAACAATTGCTGAATAGACATTGGTGAAAATCTTAAACTCGTCCGCCACGCGGATGTCGTAACCATAAGAGGACACCCCGTACGAGATAACACCATCGTGCACCTGATTATCAGCAAACGGCTCAATCATACCCTCTTCGCGCACCATCTTTCTTATCCAATGATCGGGTTTCAGTCCCATAATCTCCTCCTGAGTGTAAATTCGTTTAAGTATAAAGGATAATAGTTGATTAGTGATAAGGTAATTGGGGGTCAGGGTTCTTCCTGATTGTATCTGATTGCCTTATTGCCTAATCGCCCATCCTCATCGTCACCACGCTCAGTTTCCCGGGGTTGACCTCAATGGTAAACTCCTGGCGACCAAAGTAGGGAAACGAAATGCGGTACGAACCGGGCGGCAGATCGCCGACAGCAAAACTCTCTTTCCATGGAGATTGACCGATCAAGTCCGGCTCTTCGTAACTCAGAAGGTAAATCTCAAAATCAGAAGTCTGGTCAGGACCTTCCGGCAGGTGCTCGACGACAACGCTGGATACCGCCACTACATTTCCATGCTGGTCAATCACCCGTCCGGCAATTCCACCATTTGCCTGCTTATTATCATCCAGGTGAGGCGCCAACCACAGCTCCGGGTTGCGGGCGCTTTCATAAGAGTTCTCACCGACGCGCACTTCAAAGTGCAGATGGCTGCCCATCGACACACCAGTTATGCCCACCTTGCCGATTTCCTGACCGGCTTTCACCAGCTCACCTTGTGCTACCGAAATCTCAGACAGGTGCGCGTAGAGCGTGTACACCGGTTGAGGGTAGTCTCGTACTGCCATTAACAGTTCCCCCGGCACTTCGTGCTCGATGACGACCAGGTTGCCGTAGAAATTGGAGAACGGTCCGTAATAAACCAAAGGCCACTCACCCTGGGGTGATACCGGTTCGAGATCATCGCCAGCCACCACCACAATCCCATCAGCCGCGGCATGGACGGGCGTCCCGAAACCGTTGACCATCTCGACGCCGTGATGCGGTTCACGCCTCTTGCCCTGGGTGGTGCCGAAGCGATAGGTGGGGTCCACAACGTCATCCCCTGGCTTTTTAATCGGTCGCTCCAGGAAGAATTGGCCCGAATAGATGCATACATCGGAAGAGCATGGAGTTGGGGTAGGGGAAGAAGAAGGTGTTATTGTCGGCGGTTTTGGGGTGGGGGATAAGGGGGTTGGGGATGGGGAAATTACAGTGGGAGTAAGCGTTTCAGTAATGGTAGGAATCAATGTCGCTGATGTGCTTTTAAGCTCCTTTCGAGGACCCTCCGTTGGTGATTCGGCGCGGCTGGTCGAGACTGCCGCGGGCGTGCAGGCGGCAGCAGTAAATAGAAATAAACTTCCCATCAAGGGTGCTACCCAGGGAGGAAGCCTCATGAAAGGCGCAACCCTCCCCGCTTGATGAGATCGCCCCGGATTTGAGCTTCGATGGGTAAGGCACGCTGCTCCAATTCTTCCATCTCTGTCAACAGCGTTTTTACTACCCCTTCATCTTTCAGGCTGGCAGTGTTTATACGCACGTTGTAACCCGCCCCGATCATTGCTGCCTTCGCTAGTGCCGCGCCGGTGGCCCCATCACTGATAGCGTTCAGGTTGCCTTCAGCGACCACATCTGCCGCCAGTTCGAGCACCTCCATCGCCATACCGGCAACTTCTAACGGCACACTAGCCGCGATTTGGGTTGCTTTCTGGACAGCTTCCGCACGGGCACTTTTCTGATCGGGAGTGTCCTTCGGCATTTTATACGCTGCCATGATGGAATTAAAAGCATCCGCATCTCGCACAACTGCTTCTGTTAGTTCTTCTCGCAACTGCTCTGCCCGATCGAGTATGTTCGTCATCTGCGTTTGCACAGCGGCATATTTTTTCT
>JAIWHF010000232.1:0-2843 GCA_048629905.1 Methanosarcinales archaeon | reverse complement strand
TCCTGCACCAACAACCAGTATTTTTTTTACATCCATCGATTCACTCCTCTGAGTTCGTTCGTTTCAAGAATGTGCTAAATATTTAAGGACCAGCTCGGGTTGCTTCTTTTTCATTAGTGCTCGCAGTTGGCAAACTCGGGATCGTTCATTCCATCTCGACGGCCATGGCGACAGCTTCACCGCCTCCAAGACACAGGGAAGCGATGCCGCGCTTACCGCCGCGATCTCGAAGCGCATAGAGCAATGTTGTGAGCACCCTGGCGCCCGACGCTCCGATAGGGTGTCCGAGGGCTACACCGCCGCCGTGCACATTTACCTTGTCCCAATCCCAGCCAATATCAGCGAGCGCATAACCGTTAGCGAGAACCTGGGCGGCAAAGGCTTCATTGAGTTCGATCAGGTCGACGTCCTGTAGAGACCAACCGACCTTCTCCAGCAGCTTGGGGATGGCGAAAGCCGGCGCTGTAAACAATTCCTTCGGGGGAACGGCTGCCTGTGCGTAGCCAACGACGCGAGCCATCGGTTTGATTCCTAGAGCATCCGCCTTTTCACGGCTGGCGATGATCACTGCTGCGGCACCGTCATTAAGGCCTGGGGAATTCCCCGCGGTCACCTTCCCGTCCGCTGTAAAGACAGGCTTAAGTTTGGCTAACATCTCAAGTGAGGTATCACGACGCGGGGTTTCGTCCTCTTCAACCAGGGTGATTTTCCCCTTGCGACCTGGAATCTCTAAAGGGATGATTTCGGCTTTGAATTTGCCTTCATCGATCGCTTTGATCGCCTTCAAGTGGCTGTCGAGCGCCCATTGATCCATCGCCTCGCGTGTGACCTTGTATTCGTCGGCGACCCATTCCGCAGCCATGCCCATGGCCCAATCTTCAAACGAATCCCAGAGGCCGTCCAAGAGTAGAGCATCCGTCATCTGCCCATGCCCGTAACGCAGCTCTCCTCCACGCGCCCAAATGAGAAATGGAGCTTTGCTCATGCTCTCCATTCCACCACAGACGAAAAGATCGCCGTCTCCGGCTTTAATCGCCTGAGCGGCCATCATTCCTGTCTTCAGCCCTGAACCGCAGACCTTATTCACAGTCGTCGCGCCGACCGTGGGCGGGATGCCTGCGGAAATGGATGCCTGGCGTGCAGGTGCTTGCCCGAGACCAGCAGAGACAACATTACCCATCAGGGTTTCGTCGATGTCCTCCAGGTTCTTCAGGCCGGCGCGATCTATTGCCGCCTTGATCACGGCAGCGCCAAGTTGGGTGGCGCTGAGGGGGCTGAGTGCACCCCGAAAACGTCCACTAGGTGTTCTGGCAGCGCTGAGTATTACCGGTTCTCTTGCGTTATTGGTCATGTTGATCCTCTTTTATGTGATGTGGGTGGGTTATGGATCCTTATCGTGGATTGCTTATCCGTTGTCGAATCGTGATAGCCAGAGTCCAAGAAGGGTCTGATAGGTCACTTCGAGGGCCTCGGGCAGGACGCGAGTTTCTGCTGTTGTCGCCATGAAGTTCGTGTCCCCTGTCCAACGGGGGACAACATGAAGATGGACATGCTCTTTAACGCCGGCGCCGGCGGCTTCGCCAATATTTGCGCCAAGGTTAAAGCCATCCGCGTTGTAGGCATCACGGAGCACGCCTAAAGCCTCGCTGGCGAGAGAGATCATCTCAAGCAGCGTCTTGTCGTCAAGACCTTCCAGAGAAGGTTTGTGCGTAAAGGGAACGACCATCATATGACCATTGGTATATGGATAGCGGTTGAGCACGACGAACACATTTTGGCCGCGATGAAGAATGAGATTGCCAGGACCATCTTCCTGAGCAAGTAGGCTGCAAAATAGACAGCCCTCTTCATGGGAGCCTTCTTGAATATAGTCCATACGCCAGGGAGCCCAAAGGTGCTTCATGTGGATGATCCTTCGATTGTAGCAGAGTCAATCGGTAGGAAAAAGTGAAATTGCTCTTGAAAGTATATGCATCCTTACGTAAGTGTACGTCTAATTCGAGGATTTCGGACGTGGTTTGGCTATTCTGTGGTCCCCGGCAGCCGACCTGCTCGTAAGTAGGATAAGTACTTGCTTATCTGCTGGAAGGACGAATGATTGGCCGTCCGTTCCCTTGCTGCGATTGTCCCGAAGACATCGTCCTGTGGCACAAATTGTGCATGGACGAGTACAATCCAATCATGTTCAGTGAAAAGCGTCTGAAGTCGAATCTGCCGGTAAGAGGACTTGGGGAACCGCTTCATTTCTATAAGACGATTGCTTCTACAAACGATCGAGCGCAGGCGCTGGCTCAGGAAGGTGCGGCACACGGCACGCTGGTTGTTGCCGATGAACAAACTGCTGGCCGGGGTCGTTTTCAACGAAGTTGGTCAACGCCACCCCGAAGTGCCCTGGCGCTCAGCTTGATCTTGCGACCTGAAGATATCACCCAGGTGGCGCTCGCAAGACTGAATATGCTCGGTGCGCTGGCAGTCGTAGAATCTTTAGCGACGCTCGGTTTGGAAGCGCGGATAAAATGGCCCAACGACGTAATCACTTCGGAAGGCAAGGTCGCTGGAGTGCTTACGGAGGGCATTTGGATGGGGGAAGATCTTGAATATGCTGTCCTGGGGATCGGTGTAAACGTGAGCCCTAAATCCGTCCCCGACAGGAGAGAGGTCGATTATCCAGCCGCTTGTGTGGAGGGGGAGCTTGAAGGGAAAGTAAGCCGGATTGGATTGTTGGTGGATATCGTCGGGCGGATCGGGAGTTGGCTTAGCATGTTGGAATCAGAGCAGATACATTCTGCATTTGAAGGCGTTCTTGCTTTTCGAGGTCAGCCGGTTAAGATTTCCGGTGCGGA
>JAIWHF010000231.1:0-2863 GCA_048629905.1 Methanosarcinales archaeon | reverse complement strand
ACTTTCTTGAAGGCTTCGATCCTGCGGTTTACAAGATCCCTTCTGCTTCACTTACGGACCATGATTTGCTGCGACATGTGCGCAAAACAGGACGACCTGTAATCCTGTCGACGGGCATGTCCACGATGGAAGAGATACAAGCGGCAGTCGATGTAATCGGCACCGAAGATCTGCTCATCACACATGCCACGAGCACATACCCGTGTGAACCTGAGGAATTGAATCTGCAGATGATTCAGACGCTCAAGGACGCTTATCCTTGCCCGATCGGTTATTCGGGTCATGAGGTTGGCCTGATCCCAACGGTTGTCGCTGTCTCTTTAGGCGCTTGTTTGGTTGAGAGGCATATTACGCTTGACCGTGCTATGTGGGGAAGCGATCAGGCGGCTTCGGTAGAGCCGGGAGGGTTTCGCCGGTTGGTTAAATACATCCGCGTGACAGAAGCGAGCCTTGGTGATGGGGTTAAACGCGTCTACGATAGCGAGATGTCGTCTCTGCAGAAGCTACGACGAGTGAAATCCTAGAGGCGGGTTTCTCTTTGAATTTCCCTGAACCCTCGCTGTATCTCAGGCAATGGAAGGCGGATCGACGCCTCAATTATCAGGTTGAGAAGGTCGATGAGTACCTGAAAGGATTGGATGGGCTTAAGGACCAGCGAAGCGCGCCGGTTCTTTTTTTTAATGCATCCACCAGAATTCATCGTCTCAGCCTGAATGGTGCATACAGCCTGCTCGCCTCATGGGCGCTGCGAGCTGCCGGCATCCCGGTCCGGTATGTTGTCTGTCAACGAGGGATGCAGCAGTGCATCTTGGGGACGCGCCAAGACCGGCTTGATTCTCCACCGCCGTGCACGCGCTGCACACGCCTTAGCCAGAGACTTTACCCACAGGAATTGACGATTCCCCTTCGTTTTCAACAAGAAACGACCGATACGATAAGTTCCATGCTCCAAGATCTCACTTTACCTGAGTTGGCTGCATGGGATTTTCAAAACATTCCCTTGGGTGAACTCTGCCTGCCTGGCCTGAGGTGGGCACTGCGCAGCCACCAAATTCCAGATACGCCAGCAATACGGCAGCTCTTCCAGCAATACATCCTCTCCGCCTATAGTTTGTATACGAACTTCGTAGAGATCGTAGACCGGGAGAAACCGCGCGCGCTGGTAGTGTTCAATGGGATCTTCTATCCAGAAGCCATCGCTCGCTACGTTGCCCAGAGTAGAGGCATCCCCGTCATAACTCATGAAGTGGGGTTGCGCCCATACTCAACCTTTTTTTCTCATGGGGATGCAACTTTCCGCCAGGTTAATCTCGATCCAGATACCTCGTTAACCTCGCCTGAGAATGAACGTTTGGATCAATATCTCTCTGAGAGATTTCAAGGGGATTTCACCATGGCCGGCATTCGATTCTGGCCGAAGATGGTGGATCTCCCCGGTTGGTTCCTCGAGCGGACGAAGAAATTTCAACAGAATGTCGTTGTCTTTACGAATGTGGTCTTCGACACCAGTCAAATACATGCGAATACACTCTTTTCAAATATGTTCGCCTGGCTGGAAATGTTGAAGCCTATTATTCAATCTCATCCGGAGACACTCTTCATCATCAGGGCACACCCTGACGAAGAAAGACCCGGGAAACGAAGTCGAGAATCTGTAAAAGGTTGGATTGCGGACCAAGGGCTTAGCGAAGTCGAGAATGTCGTCTTCTTTGAGCCGGGCGATCCAGTGAGCTCCTACGAATTAATCAACCATTCGAAACTCGTCCTTATCTACAATTCATCGATCGGACTTGAGGCGTCAATCCTGGGTTCGCCGGTTCTCAGCGCTGGTCGAGCGAGATTCACTCAAATTCCAACGGTGTTTTTCCCTGAATCCCAGAAAAAGTACGAAGAAAGATTGTTGGGATTCTTAGATGCGCAGGAAATCGAGGTCCCCCCATCGTTTCGAGAGAACGCGCGCAGCTTTCTTTACCATGAATTATTTGCAGCCTCCCTGGACCTGTCGGAATTCCTGGAGCCGGATGAGTCCCTTCAGGGGATGGTCACTTTTTCAGGTTTTTCACCAGATCGTTTGCAATCATCCCGTCCATTGGAAGTCATACGAAATGGCATACTGCATGGAACCCCATTCCTGCTGGGCCCACACGTGGATGTTGAAAGTGGATGACTCAATAGACAACGAAATCCGGGCAGCGACGGCTTAGCTGCGCAGGTCCATATGCCATGCCTACGGTATAATGGATCGGTCGAGGTGGAAATATGAAGATCGATTACCAGGAAACAACAGAAGATCTGCAAAAGAGGATTGACATCCACGAGAAGTACGGCGCCCGGGATATTGACGAGTGGATGTTGGAGCTGCTGAAGCCCCAGAAGGGAGATCGCATCCTCGATGTCGGCTGCGGAGCCGGAAAGCAGTGCCGCGCTTTCCATGAATATCTGGAAGGTGAGGCACAGATCACCGGCGGTGATGTTTCGGATGAGTTGTTGGGTAAAGCCGAGGAACTTAATCGTTCCTTGGGGGAACCATTTACGATAATGAAATTGGATTTCAACAAACCATTTGAGTTTGATGCGGATGTGTTTGATCTCGCCTCGTGCTGCTTCGCCATCTATTACGCAGAGGATATTCCTTTCACAATCTCAGAGATGCACCGGGTATTGAAATCCGGCGGCAGGCTTTTCACCACGGGGCCGATGCCCGAGAACAAACAGCTTTTCTATGACATCATTCGTGAAGCCACTGGAGAGCCGATTCCCCCGATGCCGGGCAGTTCTCGTTATGGATCGAAAATATTAGGCGCAATAAAAGATCTTTTCACCAATGTAGAAGTTCATATCTTCGAGAATCCATTGGTCTTTG
>JAIWHF010000230.1:0-2870 GCA_048629905.1 Methanosarcinales archaeon | reverse complement strand
CCGCCTATTGAATAATCTAATTGTCCTGTTCTTAATTAATAGAGTTGCACCAGGAACTTCAGTAAGACAAGAATTCTTAACAAAATGAAGAGCCCCTTTAGGGTCTATGAAACAGATCATAGCGTGACTATTTTGGGCACTAAAAACCATCTCCCGGCAGCGGTTGTGCGAACTGGACAGGTATACTCCAGAATGGGATATTTGTTCTGTCTGGCGGTGACGGTCAGCACTGGAGACAGGTTCCCGCTGGATGTAAGTTATGAGCGGATTAATTACGGAGGAAAGGAATGGCAAAAGGACGCATCGTCGTCAACGAGGACCTCTGTAAGGGGTGCGAGTTGTGCATATCGGTTTGCCCGCCAGGTGTGATCAAGATGGCTGCCGACCGTTTTACCCCGCAGGGTTATCACCCGGCGGAACTGGTCGACCCTAACGAAGAATGTACAGGTTGTGCGATTTGCTCGATCATCTGCCCGGACGCGGCGATAACAGTCTTTCGTTGGGTTCCGGCGGATAAAATCAAATCAACTGCGCCTTGAGGAGGGACGAAAACGTGGCAAAGGAATTGCTTAAAGGCAACGTTGCTTTCGCAGAAGCGGCAGTACGCGCCGGTTGCGAGGCTTACTACGGTTATCCGATAACACCACAAACTGAGGCTCTCGAGCACATGGCCAAGCGAATGCCGGAGCTTGGGCGTGTTTTCCTCCAGGCCGAAAGCGAAGTCGCGGCGATCAACATGGTATATGGCGCCGCTTGCGCTGGTGTGAGGGTTATGTCTTCATCATCCAGTCCGGGCGTGAGCCTGATGATGGAAGGTTTGTCCTATATCGCCGGCTCTGAAGTGCCGGTCGTGCTTGTGGACATCATGAGGGGCGGCCCCGGTCTGGGGAATATCGCTCCCTCGCAAGGGGATTACAACCAGATCGTCAAGGGGGGCGGTCATGGCGATTATCGCATCATCACCTTGGCGCCGGCGACGATACAGGAAATCATCGATCTTACGTATGAAGCGTTCGACATCGCCGAGAAATATCGAGCGATCGTCGTCATTTTAGCTGACGGAAGTATTGGCCAGATGATGGAACCCGCCGAACTGCCTCCGATGCTGGAGGTGCGCAAACGCGAGGATCGAGCTGAGTGGTCATTGACGGGTGCCAAGGGGCGCGATCCGCGTGTGATCACCTCGATCTACATCGATCCAGCCGAAGAGGAAGTTTTCAACCTCCATCTTGTTGAAAAACAGAAGGAGATTGAGGCGAATGAAGTGCGATTTAGTTCTTTGCTTCTGGAAGATGCGGAAATCGCCGTTGTCGCCTACGGGACCGCGGGGCGTATTGCCCAATCTTCTGTGAAGCAAGCGCGTGACGAGGGTATCAAGGTTGGCCTGCTGCGCCCGATCTCGCTTTACCCATTCCCATACGACGAAATCGGGAAGGTCGCAGATAAGGTTAAGCGGATCCTGGTTGTTGAGATGAGCGGCGGACAAATGCTCGATGATGTCCGTCTGGCGGTTAATGGTAAAGTCCCTGTCGATTTTTACGGCCGAATGGGGGGGATGGTTCCCCTCCCGGATGAGGTTTACGAGCAGATCCAAGAACTCAACCAAAAGGCGAATGCCTAGCCTGGTTTGGAGGCTTATTAATGACCGATAAGAAAATGGTGGAAGCTCTAATTTTCAGCAAGCCGGAAAGTTTGACTGACGTCCCAACACACTATTGCCCTGGGTGCACACACGGCGTCGCCCATCGTCTCATCGCCGAAACGATCGATGAGATGGGGATGCGTGAGAATACGGTTGGCGTCGCACCGGTTGGCTGTTCTGTCTTTGCTTACAATTACTTCAATATGGATTTTGCCGAGGCAGCCCATGGGCGTGCTCCGGCGATGGCGACCGGCTTCAAGCGTGTGAATCCGGATATGAACGTTTTTACCTACCAGGGTGATGGGGATTTAGCGTCTATCGGCGCCGCCGAGATCCTGCACGCTGCAGGGCGCGGCGAAATGATTACCGTGATCTTCATCAACAATGCGATTTATGGGATGACCGGCGGACAGATGGCGCCGACAACGCTTCCCGGGCAAAAGACGACGTCCTCGCCGCTTGGCCGCGATATCGAGACGCACGGTTTCCCCTTGAAGATGTGTGAAATCCTATCGCAATTGGATGGTTCCGCATATATCGTTCGCCGGAGCTTGCATGATGCAGCGCATATCCGTAAAGCGAAGAAGGCCGTCAGGCAGGCTTTTGAAGTGCAGCGCCAGGGACTTGGCTTCTCGATGGTCGAACTGCTGTCGAATTGCCCGACGAACTGGAAGGTGAGTGCACAAGAATCACTCGTGTGGATCGAAGAGAATATGGTTCCTTATTTCCCACTTGGTGATTTCAAAGTCCATCCAGCCATTGCAAAAAGTAAGAAGGGATAGCGACACTATGCAGACAGAGATCATCATTTCTGGCTTCGGTGGCCAGGGAGCGCTCTTCGCCGGACAATTACTGGCCTACACGGGATTAGATAACGGCATGCATGTGACCTGGTTCCCATCCTACGGGCCAGAGATGCGCGGCGGCACGGCTCATTGTGTTGTCATCATCAGCGACGACGAGATCGGCGCGCCGATCGTAAAGAATCCCGCGGCTGTAATCGTGATGAACATCCCCTCTCTGGATAAATACGAATCGCTCGTGAAGCAGGGTGGGGTGCTCGTTGTGAATTCCTCACTCGTGGATCGCAACCCGGAGCGAGATGATATCCAGGTTGTGCTCATCCCTGCCAATGAGATCGCCGAAGAGCTCGGAAGCCAGCGGCTGGCCAACCTTGTTTTACTAGGCGCCTTGCTTGAAAGACTGGAAGTGCTTTCAATAAAGCAAG
>JAIWHF010000229.1:0-2934 GCA_048629905.1 Methanosarcinales archaeon | reverse complement strand
ACATCGACACACCGCTGGTGTCGCCTTGCGGATCCACACCTTTCTGCAGCACCCAACAGAGCTCGACAGGGTTGTCGGGGTTTTCAATCACCCACCATTCATGCCGCAGATCCTGCGCGTGGATGGGTGACTCCTCCCCGGTTAGGAAGTAACCGCGGATTTCAGACTGCGGTCGAGGTCCGAAGCGACAGATGAGATCTTCAATGGCTTTTGCGAATGGCTGAAAAGGAGACAGCGGACAGGTCCCTTCGAAATTCGTGAAGAAGGAGTGCGTTTCGGATAAAGGTCCGTGCGTGCTGTCCTGTATGGCGGCCATGCGCCAGTAGTACATTGTGCAGTCGCTTAGGGCTTCGGTGATGATGTTTGTAGCCGGGATATGAAATTCACCCAACTCGTTGGTTCCACTGAAGTCGGGGACGGTTTGCAGGTCGGCGAAGTAGCCATCCGGCAGGCATCCAGTCGAACTATGGCTGTAGTGCAGCCAGGCGGGATTCTCGGTAACCGTTGCCCCATCCCCTGGCGAGAGTAAATCCGGCGCGCCAGTCTCACTGATCGAAGCACATTCAGGACCTGTGAAAAAGGTTTGCTTGGGGCTGAAGGGTCCGGTAGATATGCCGATCCAACCGGCTACCTGCCACCAATACTGGGTCGCGGGTTCGAGGGGTACACCGGGTCCCCAGGAAGTCGCCGGCGTGCCGGTGCCGCCGAAGAGGCTGGTGTTGGACATGTCAAAAACGTCGGAGAGGCGGATGGCATAGCTTCCGGGCTCGCAGCTGCCGGGGTAAGCCCACTGCAGCGACGGTGTGAGTGTGTTGACGATGCTGTAATGGGCTGGCGCCACGGGATCGGGCGCAACTAAATCCTCAAGAGCGCAAGGAACAACAGGGCATGCCCCACCAACGTTGATGCTGAAACTCGCCGGGTCGGACCAGGGGCCATCCGCTCCTCCGTCGATGGCGGCAACGCGCCAATACCAGGTCAAGCAGTCCCCCAGGGATGTGCCTGCTGGCGGAGGCCAGATCATCTCGGGATTTTCATCTCTCATGTCCAGCCCAATTGTTGTGAACGCAAGGTTACTGGACACCTGTAGATGGTAGCCTGCCGGTACGCAGGAAGTGTCTGGATAGTTCCATTGGTACCCTGGCGCGTCGAACATGAATTCATACCCTTCTGATGGCCAGAGCGGGGTAGGGGCGACGAGTGTTGAAAGCTCACAGGTAGGTTGAGCGTTGAAGGACCAGGTAGCGGACCAGGGTCCCTCGGTCGCGCCAACCGTAGCCCGCACGCGCCAGAAGTAAGTTGTGTTGGGATTCAAGGGAATCGGCCAGCCAAATGAATTTGGCATGGTCGTCGTCGCACCGATCATCGTCCCGCTGAAATCGCTCGCGGTGTTGACTTCGGCCCTGTAGCCTTCCGGCTCGCAGGTGGCATCGGGATAGGCCCAGAACAGATGAGAGGTGTAAAGCACGAAGATTCCCCCGTCGTTTGGTTCGATCAGTTGAGGAGGGACGAGAGTTGAGGGGTCGCAGTAGGGACCTGGCACTCCCCCGCCCGTTGGCCCAGGTGCACATGCCCCCAGGGCGAGAGCGGCGAGTAACAGAGCGATCGTTAGGATGAGGGTGCGACGCATGGGATGCCTCCTTCAAAGGCCATTCGATTTTCACACGGGTGGTCATTTCAGAGACCGCGGATTATGTGCAGCCTCTATCCCTGAAACGTAGATCGCATGCTATTTGTGACAGTGCTCACAAAATGAGCGCATATTTTGCGGGCAAATGCAATTCGCGGCAAGTGGGTAGTAAATTCTTCGCAGTGGTTTTTCCACTAATGAATTAATCAAAGCCAGATTAAAGTGAAAGATTGTTCCTCATTGAATGGATCAAGGCAATAAGATGCGGGGATCGGATTTCGCAATGGCATGAAATCTGCACCTTGATCCATTAAGAAACCCAGACCTGAGGGGAACGATTGGATTGATTTCCATCAAGACGATGCCTGGATGTACCGCTGGAGAGCAATTGGAAATTAGGCATATTGACATCAAGGCCGATGCGTGAGCAAGTGAGGATTGAAATGGAGTTACTAACGAAAACAAAACAGGAAGAATCTGTCCTGGAATTCGATCGGATGCCCACCCGGCGGATCCTCATTGTCGAGGATGAGGAAGCCAATATCGCCGTCGTGCGCAATATCCTGGAGATCATGCTGGATCAGGATGATGTGTATGTAGCTCGTGACGGGCACGAGGGCATAAAGCTGGCCTATGAGCACGACCCCGAAATCATCTTGATGGATTTAAGCCTGCCCAAGCTGGACGGTTGGGAGGTAGCGCGCTCCCTTAAAAGCAACCCCCGTTTCAAGAAAGTGCCGATACTAGCTCTTACTGCTCATGCCATGGTCGGCGACCGCGAAAAGGCCCTCGAAGCCGGATGTGACGATTATTACGCTAAGCCCATTGAGGTTGACGAGTTCATACATTTCATGCGACCATATCTGACCGCGAGGTAATCCTGCCCGCGGCCAGAGGAGATGCATGAGATTATTGAAGACCTGGTGGATCATCTTCAAGAGCGCCGGGTCAGCCGTGAAGTCCGGTCGCCAGGGCGATCAAATCTTCCGCTACTTTGTCCTGGAGACGCTAGGCAAATTAGGCTTCTTTGAATTCTTACAGCAGCCGAGAGCATACGGTGAAATCCTGGCTGAATACGTAAATCAGCCGGCCGTCAATCGTGCCCCAACCGGTGACGACGCTATCGCCGGGGATGCGCTTCTCCCACATGCCAAAGTTCAATTCTCGATGCATGACCAGGGCATCAATCTCCCGAAAGGAGCCTTTATCCAACAACAGGTCGATGCGTTCATGGGCCGTCATCTTGCCGGCGTCTCGTTGCCGCTTAATGCGCTCCTCACCCCCACCCTCTTGAGACAACGCTT
>JAIWHF010000228.1:0-2935 GCA_048629905.1 Methanosarcinales archaeon | reverse complement strand
GCCAGTAGTGCCACCCCTTTAGACCAGACCTCACCTCTATTGAAAGGCTTGGCTATTACCAGGGAAACCACACCGCCAAACATTGCCAGCGCCATCCAGAGTGGATAGAAGAAGCTGACAAGGTAGGGGGTATCGATGATCAATGGTGCCTTTTTGACCAGTTCGGGGTCATCGGAGGTCGACATCTTCTCATATTTTACGAGTTGACCATCGATGATTTCGGGCAGGATCATCTTGACAATCAAAGGTGTAGCAATTATGGTGACGAAGGCGAAAACAACCAGAACGATAGTTGCTGTAAGTCGAACTTTGTCTGACGGATGCTGCATGTTCTTCTCCTTTTACTGGTGTTGGGCAAGAGAGTACGAAAACAACCACCACTTGAGAGTGCGCAATGGTCATTGTGGGTAACCTTAGTATAGTGACAAATTTCTCAAAAGTATTTAATCATCGTTAAGTCAAAGTTGCTCAACAAGACTGCTAATGAATACCGAGCCTACATCATTAACACCAAACAGCCAATTCAGGTAATGGTGAGGAAGATAAAATGGAAACGTTATTGGCGAAATTAACCAAGAATGAAGTGTTCAGCAATGTAAAACAAGAAGACCTGGAAATCCTCGCTCAAAGCTCAATTTCACGAACGCTGCGGGACGGGGAGTATATATGCCACCAGGGCGATGATTGGCCAAAGGTTCTTTTCGTAGAAAGCGGGGAAATTAGCTGGGCGCTCACATCGCCTGGGGGTAAAGAAAAAATCTTGTTTACGATCAAACCAGGGGAAGATTTCTGGGCTCACTCCATTTTCGACGGCGGACCAATACCTGCTTCCCTCTACGCGATCGGAGATACGCAAATCCGTCTCTGGTCCAAGGACGATATCCTAACCGTGGTTCAAAGAAACCCGGAGGCGATCTGGGCAGTTACATGCAGATTAATTGGTATCATGCGCCATGCGCGAGAGATTATCTATGGAATGGCTTTCCAACCTGTTTCGGCCCGATTATCTCAGCTAATCCTGGATCGATTTCACGACGAAGATGACCTTCTCGCCGAGCGGGATCTTACACTGGATCAAATCGCGTCGATGATCTCCTCGACCCCGCAAGTGGTGTGCAGAGTCATGTATCAATTCCAGGAAGAAGGGTTGATGGAGCTCTCTAGAGCGACAATAAAACTGCTCGACCCCCAGGGATTGAAAAGAATATCTGAAGCGTATTAGGGAGAGTGTTTCGCGCCCTATTTCAGCGAACGATTCTGCATCCGCCACACCGCCCATCCACCCATTAAGGTTGCCCACAACACCTACTACGCTGTTTGATCTCCTACCCACGCATGCCTATAATCGCATATAGTGCGGAGGGACGTGATGGCTATTGACCGATACTCCCATTTCCAAGAAAGCCTGGAAGCACACAATGTGGATCTGCTCGCCTTGATCCCAAGTCCTACATTCTTCTACCTGTCAGGCTTAGATTTTCATCTCATGGAACGACCGATTGTGGGCTTCTTCTCACCCCGGCGTCAGCCGCTGCTCGTCGTCCCAGAGCTGGAGCGTGAGCGCGCAGAATCATCGGCATTCGAATGCGAAGTGATTACCTACGGCGAAAGTGACGCCTCGCGTGAAGCTGCTTTCTCACAAGCCGTGGAGAAAGTTAAAGGGCTCTCGACCAAGGTTAGCATCGAGCCTCTGCGAATGCGGGCTTTTGAACTGCAGCTATTAGAGCATGCAAACCCCGAATGGATTTTTACAAACGCTGAAGTCCTTCTACGCGAACTGCGCATTCGGAAGGATGATGTCGAGATCGAATCAATGCGTCGAGCCGTGATTATTGCCGAAGATGCCCTGCGGCAGACGCTCCCGCAGATACATCCCGGCATATCGGAACGCGAATTGGCTTCGGAACTGACGATCCAATTGCTGAAAGCCGGCTCGGAACCCGATCTGCCCTTTAACCCCATCGTCGCCAGCGGCCCAAACAGCGCCTTGCCTCATGCGACACCTACCGACCGACTGCTAGAAACCGGAGACTTGCTCATCCTCGATTGGGGCGCACGCCACAACGGCTATATCTCAGACATCACGCGCACATTCGCCATCGGCGAGATCGATCCTGAGTTACTGCAGATCGCCGAAATTGTCGCCCTCGCCAACGACTCTGGAAGAGAAGCTATCTCCCCGGGCACACCTTGCGGCCTGGTCGACAAAGCCGCGCGCGAGGTCATCGATGCAGCAGGTTTCGGTGAGTATTTCGTTCACCGCACCGGCCACGGCATTGGACTGGAAGCACATGAGCCGCCCAATATCCGCGCCGGAGAGGAGCTAATCCTCACGCCGGGCATGACCTTCACTGTGGAGCCTGGGATTTACCTGCCGGATCGCGGCGGCGTGCGCATCGAGGATGATGTCGTCGTCACGCAGTCTGGCGCCGAGAGCTTGACCACCCTGCCGCGCCAACTGGAGATCCTCGGATGAGCAGGATCATCGAGCGGGGAGAACCTTTCTTCTACCCGGGCAATCAGGTGGGCTGCCTGCTCGTCCACGGCTTTACCGGAGCCCCGGAGGAGATGCGCTGGCTCGGGGAGCACCTGGCCGAGCAGGGATACACAACGCTCGGTATTCGTCTATTCGGTCACGCAACACACCCCGATGATCTGACGCGGGCACGTTGGCAAGATTGGATGGCAAACCTCGAGGATGGCTATCACTGGATCGATGGAGCCTGTTCCCAGGTTGTCGTAATCGGGCTCTCCTTGGGCGGAATGCTCACCCTGAACTTCGCCTCACAGGCAACTCTCGCCGGCGCTGTCGCCATGGCCACACTATGGGAACTCCCCCCACTCGCCAAGCGGCTGCGCCCTATAGCCCCTCCACTTAGCAAGGTCTGGCGCTTTCGCACGCCCTCAGAACCTTCGGATTGGCGCGACAAAGATG
>JAIWHF010000227.1:0-2982 GCA_048629905.1 Methanosarcinales archaeon | reverse complement strand
TCCTGTTCGAAGCTGGTGAGACACAAGAAAGGAGGTCCAATAATGCTGGTTGAACATATGATCTGGGAAGAGTATCGTGACGAGGTCATCCGAAGGATTATCATCCTTCCGGTGGGCTCGTTAGAACAACATGGGCCCCATCTACCTTTGAATGTAGATGTTGTGATTCCGACAAGCCTGGCAAAGATGGTGGACGAGCAGCTGGACGCGATGGTGTTACCGACGATTGCCTACGGTTATAAATCGCATCCCACAAGTGGAGGCGGTCAGTTGTTTCCGGGTACGACTAGCCTTAATGGGATGACGTTGATAAACTTGACGCTCGATATCCTGAAAGAGACGTATCGCCACGGAGGGATGAGATTTCTCTTGCTTAACGGTCACTATGAAAATCTTGCATTTGTGACCGAAGCCGTTGAATTATTCATAGAGGAAAAGAGTGATGCACGTGTAGTGGTCCTGTCGTGGTGGGATCAGGTTTCAGACGAGTTGGTCGATGAGCTTTTCGCTGGAGCCGGATTTCCAGGATGGGATACGGAGCACGCGGCTATAACAGAAACTTCGCTCATGCAGTACTTTGCTCCTGAGTTGGTACGGGAAGATAGGATCATTGACGATCAGAGTGAGCGAAATGTGACATACTCCATCTTTCCGCCGCCAGAGGACATCATCCCTAAGTCTGGCGTTCTATACAAGGCAACTTATGCTTCCCGAGAGAAAGGCGAGAAGCTCGCGAAACACGTTGTAGATAACATTGTGCAGATAACTCGTCGAGAGCTCGATTCGTAACGAGAGCTATGAAACATCTACGAGCATAAAATAAGGAGGTGAAGGATCGAAAAAAACTCAGTGGTCTTGAAAACTCGGATAACCAAATCTATTTAAAAGCGCATATACATAAAAAGGAGAAGAGAAAATGTATAAGCACCTGAAAATTCTTTTCTGTATAGTTGTTGTGTTGGGATTGGTTCTCTCGGCTTGTGCACCAGCGGCTACCGAAGCCCCAGCGGCTGAAGAGCCCGCTGCCGAAGAGCCTGCCGCTGAAGAACCAGTTGCTGAAGAGCCTGCTGGGGAAGGCAAAGTCAAGGTTGCAGTTGCTTTCCCAGGGGTCGTTTCTGATCAATCGTGGAACCAGTTCGGTTTCGAAGGTCTAGAGAAAGCTGAGGCAGAGTGTGGCGTAGAAATTGCCTATACCGAGGACGTTTATCCAGATGAGCAGGTTGAGGTTTTCCGCAACTATGCCGCAGAGGGATATGACGTCATCATTGGTCATGGCGGTGAGTACGCAGACGCTATTGAACAAGTAGCAGCCGAGTACCCTGACCTCTGGTTCGGTGACACGAACGGCACGCCAGCAGGCGATAACGTAAGCGTCATGATCATCGGTTACAACCAGATGAGCTTTCTGGCGGGAGTGCTTGCCTGCGAGATGACTGAATCCAATCACGTATCTGTTGTTGGTGCAATGGAAATTCCCGTCATGGCATCAGCCTATGTGGCGTTTGTCGACGGGGTGAATTACTGCGCCGATGAGCGCGGCGTGGAGATAGAGGTTGACGAAGTCTACACGGGAGACTGGGCAGATGTGACCCTGGCGCGAGAAGCTGCCCTGGCTCTGATCGCCGACGGTGCGGACGTGATTTACCACCATCTGGATGCCGCTGACGCAGGCGCCATCGCTGCGGCGGAGGATGAGGGCGTGTGGGCGATTGGCCTCTATCGCGACTCCAGTGATCTGGGGCCGGATGCGGTAATCGGCAGTGCCATAGGGTTCCCTGGTGAGATGATCTACCGTTTGGCCTGTGGAATGATTCCTCAGGCCGAGAAGCAGTGGCTGAATGTGCATACGGGCGTCGACATCCACATGACCGATTTAACCCCTGCGGAGATACAGGCAAAAGTTCTAGCAGTCCTTGAAAAGATGAAGTCCGGAGAGCTTGAAATCAAGATGTTCGGGCAAGAGTAGGATAAAGCCCGGAGATTTTGAGATCGAACTTTGGAAGAAGAACATTTTTAGCGATACAACCCACCCCACTCCAGCTATGGGGCGGGGTGGGGCTTTTTGAGGAGACCCTTGCATGGATCAAAACGGAGATATCGCCTTACGAATGGAGGGGATAACCAAGGGTTTCCCTGGTGTCCTGGCGAACGACAACATCACCTTCGATGTGAAGGCAGGAGAAGTTCACGGCTTGCTGGGGGAAAACGGTGCGGGTAAAACTACTTTAATGAACATTCTCTATGGGCTTCACCAGCCAGATAGTGGGGAGATATTTATTTTCAACGAGAAAGTAGAGATATCCTCAGCGCATGTGGCGTTAGATCTCGGCATAGGTATGGTCCATCAACACTTCATGTTGGTGCCGGTGATGACCGTCTTGGAGAACATCGTCTTTGGCACCGCGGGGCTGCGCGGACTGCGGGCCATTCCCAAGGCGCGTCTCGCGGAGACGCTGAACGATCTGGTCGATTCGTACGGCTTCGATCTCGACCCGCACGCGCGGGTCGATGCGCTGGGCGTCGGCGGGCGCCAGCGCGTCGAGATCGCACGTCTGCTCTTCCGCGGTGCGCGTCTCCTGATCTGCGACGAGCCCACCGCCGTCCTGGCACCGCCCGAGGTCGCCTCGCTCTTCCGGATCCTGCGCCGGTTGCGCGAGGAGGGACGTACGGTGGTCTTCATCACGCACAAGCTGGCCGAGGTGATAGAGCTTGCCGATTCCGTGACCGTGTTGCGCCGGGGGCGCGTGGTGGGTGAGATGAAGGCTGGCGAGATTTGCCGCGACAAGCTCGTGCAGTGGATCATGGGCGAAGATCCCTGCGCGGTGACCTCGGTGGCGGAGGATGCGCGCAGCGAACCCGAGGTTCGTCCGCACGGCGAGGAGGTCGTTCTCGCGGCTGAGCATCTCGGCCTGCGCGACCCCCAGGGTCGCGCCCTCTTGGGCGATGTGAGCTTTCGCCTGCGTGCCGGGGAGATCCTCGGTG
>JAIWHF010000226.1:0-2983 GCA_048629905.1 Methanosarcinales archaeon | reverse complement strand
GCTTTGTTGCTGTACTGAGGCGGGAGATCATCAGAGATCATTGTCTCCGGCAGACGGTCGTAACCATAGATCCGCGCCACCTCTTCCATCAAATCAGCCACTCCAACGATGCCTTCACCGATATCCATACGATGATCTGGCGTTGTCACCTGCAGCTTTTCCCCTTTGTTTTCAATCTCAAAACCGAGCCGGCCAAGTATTTCCTCGATAGCATCGATCTCAAGCCGGATTCCGAGAGAGCGCTCCACGTCAGATGGGGAAATCTCCACAATCGACGGCTCTGGCGGCAATGGATATTCGTCAACAAGCCCCTGGGCGATTTCGCCACCGGCAAACTGTTGAATCCAGGACAAGCCGCGCTTGACCCCCCGTTCTGCCATCGCCGGAGGAACTCCGCGCTCGAACCGGTAGGAGGCCTCGGATTGCAGATTTTGAGACCCTGCCGTTCGGCGGATATTGATGTAATTCCAGGCAGCCCCCTCGAGCAAGACCCGGGTGGTCTTCTCGCTTACCTCCGACTCGGCGCCCCCCATCACGCCGGCGATCGAAAGCGCCCCGGCGGTATCGGCAACTAGGACCGTGAAATCGTCCAATGACCGCTCGACGCCGTCGAGTGTGGTTATTCGCTCCTTCGATTCTGGATTCCGAGTGATGATCTCTGGAGCTTTTCCTCCGGCGCGCTCGACGAGGACATCGAAGTCAAACGCGTGCAGAGGCTCGCCAATTTCAAGCATGGCGTAATTCGTAGCATCAACGATATTGTTGATCGGCCTCATCCCTGCCAATTGCAGACGGAGCTGTACCCAATACGGGCTGGGGCCAACATCCACCCCCTCGACAAGCCCCAGGACGAAGCGCGGGTTCAATTCGGGGTTGCGGATATCGATGCTCACCCGCCCCTCGATCGCAGGACCCTTCCCGTCGACTTCGTAGGAGGGCTCTTTCAGCGCCGACCCCGTCAGCGCAGCCACCTCCCGGGCCACCCCGAGGATGTTGGCATTGCGGGCTACATTGGGCGTGAGTGTGATATCCAGGACCGCGTCGCCCATGTACTCCACGAGCGGCTTCCCGGTCGGCGCATCCTCGTCGAGGACGATAATGCCCTCGTGTTCCTCGGAGATGCCGAGTTCTTTCTCCGAACATGCCATCGAATACGACTCAACCCCGCGGATCTTCGCCCGCTTGAGCGTGAAGGTTTCCCAACCAGAGATATGACCATCGAAAAGTGTGGCTCCTTCGCGTGCGTAGGCTACCTTCAAAGGGTTCTTCAGGGTTCCCTGCCCTTTGTAGGGGAAAAGGTTGGGGGCGCCGGTGAGCACAATGTGTTCCTGTTCACCATCATCTAAACGGCACAGCACCAGGCGATCGGCGTCTGGATGAGGCATGACTTCTAACACCGCACCGACGACGAATTTCTCGGGATCCCATGCCAGTCCGGTTACATTCGTTCCGATGCTCCGTCTGCGACCGGTATGGCCCTCTACTTTTCCCTCTGGAAGTGGAAGGCCGACAAAGCGAATCTCCTCCACCTCCAGCCCTGCCAGAGTCAGCCTGTGGGCCAACTCGGGAATTGAAAGTTCAATGTCGACAAACTCACGCAGCCAAGTTATGGGAACCTTCATGAAACCTCCCTTATCATCTAATTTAAAGCCCGATGGGGGCTCAGAATTGCTTCAAGAATCTCAGATCATTCGCCCAGAAATTGCGGATGTCGTCTATGCGGTGAATATTCATGGCGATCCGTTCCGTTCCCATGCCGAAAGCAAAACCGGACACCATCTCGGGATCGTAGCCCCCGTTCGCCAGCACGGTAGGGTGGACCATGCCGCAGCCCAAAATTTCCAACCACCCGGTCTTCTTACACACCCCACATCCCTCACCGTCGCAGACAAAACATTCGATATCCATCTCGGCTGAGGGCTCTGTGAAGGGGAAGTGGGCCGCCCGAAAGCGCGTGCGCACCTCGTCTCCATAAAGACGGCGAGCAAAGGCGACGAGCGTTCCTTTCAGGTCGGTGAAGGTGATGTTCTTTCCGATTGCCAACCCTTCGACTTGATTGAATTGAATCTCCGACCGGGCCGAGATCTGTTCATAGCGATAGCACATCCCCGGCAGGATTACGCGTATCGGCTCCGGGGCACGCTCACGCATCACGAGTATCTGCCCTGGAGACGTGTGCGTTCGTAAGAGCACGCCCTCTCCTTTGGTGTAGAAGGTGTCCCAGAGGTCCCGTGCAGGGTGAAAAGGGGGAATGTTCAAGAGGCTGAAGTTATACTCATCCGTCTCCACCTCACGTGAACGGTAGATTTGGAAGCCCATCTCGGCGAAGATCGCATAGACGCGGCGAAGCATCTGGTTGGCGGGGTGGATCCTGCCGCGCGACACGCTGCGGCCGGGTAAGGTGACATCCAGTCGTTCTTCCCTCAAGCTTCTTTCTACCGCAGCTTGCTGCATGGACGTTTCGCGCCCTTCATAGGCGGCTTCTAAAGCCTTCTTGACCTCATTCGCTCGCCGCCCAACAGCAGGACGTTCCTCTTTCGACAGCTCCCGCAGACCTTCTGTGATCTTTCCCAGTTCGGCCCCACGCCCTAAGTAGCTAACCTTCCAGGCTTGAAGCGTGGGTTCATCCAACGCCTCCTCCAGGTCCTTTAGCGCTTTTTGTTCAAGTTCATCCAGACGTTTCAGCATCGAAGCTCCTTTCCTTTCACACACGCTATTTCGGGCGGCGCTTTAAACAAAACGCCCCCGCCCGATCAAGGGACGGGAGAGCAATCCCGCGGTACCACCCTTGTTGACCCTGAAGGGCCCTCTCAATCCCGACGGCCGCCGCTGAAAATCACAACTGATGGCGATCAGGTCCCCGTCATTAACGGTGGGGTTCCGGCCCGAACTACTGGCCTCTTGCGAGGCGTTCCCCCGGGCGGCTCATGAGGGAACTTCAACGGGACTCTCTCGGGCCAGGGTTCCAGCCACGCCCCAGCCT
>JAIWHF010000225.1:0-3025 GCA_048629905.1 Methanosarcinales archaeon | reverse complement strand
CCCCCGAAACCCCTCTCCGCTTCGCTTCGGGGGCGCTCAGCGAAACCGGGGACTTCGCTCAGGACAGGCGTCGCCCTAGCGGGCTCTTCGCAATGACAGATCGGGAAAGGCCTAGCGCCATTAACTGTCATTTCGAGCGCAGCGAGAAATCCCTAATGCGATACTCCTGAGATCATATTCTATTAGAAAACAAATTCTCTGTTCCCCAAAGACTCGTACGCCAAATTGAGTCCTCTCAGGGATTTCTCACCCCCTCTGGGGGTTCGAAATGACACGATTTAGAGCGGCACGCGGCCAGCGGCGTAGAATGTCGGGACGAACAAGACTCTCGTCCCCATTTCCCAGGCATCGTGGTCGATCCGTCTAAATCGTTCGATCTCATCGACGGGGAGCAAACCACTCAGATCTTGAGCCAGTGTCTCCCATTCAGAATCCAGTTGATCCTCATCTATGCTTCCCTGCCATTCTCCTCCAAGTAAACCAGTTCGAATCTCGGTAAGCTGCGCTGAGTGGAATAGCGCACGCAGTGTCCGTCCCAGATAGGGGTTGGCGCCTTGGTCGCGCAACGCTTGGATCTGCCTTTGGCCGATGGTTTCGAGCTCACGTGGGAAATCTATCCGCCCGCCATAATCAGGCTCTGCTAATGCCAGAATCCAACCACCCGGCTTTGTGACTCTTACCATCTCATCGAGGATTTTCTCCGGGTTTTCAACCCAGAGAAGAAGAAAATGACAGACAGCCACATCGAACGCTGCGGTCTGGAAAGGTAGATTGTTGCCGTCTCCGGCGAGATACAAGGACGTAGGGTCATTATTATGGGCGAAGGTTACAGCAGAATGGTCGATGTCAACGCCAACGCTCTCCAGTGAAAATCGCTGGCTAATTTCTGCACTGACCACGCCCGTGCCGGAGCCAACTTCCAGAATCTTGTGCTTCCCTTGAATCTGAATGGAATCAAAAAGCTGCTCTCGGATCGAAGCGGTCCAAGTTGCTTGAACGAGGTAGCGTGAGTGCAAACGCGCTAGGGTTTCTTGCTGCATGAGGACCCGCTAAAGAACCAGCATCGATTAGCTCTTTTGCTATTCCGGAGGGCTAGCGAGCAACCATCAAGAAGTGGCGTGATAGCTTGAGACTGCCTTATCCCAGATTTGATCCCATGGATCGCGCAAGATGTTCCCAAGGACCTGGTTCACACCCTGCGTCGGCAAGACGTCACCATCTGGCTCAATGTATAGCCAGGCACGGCCTGCACCCTGATGCACCTTTTCGAGTTCAACAGCAATTGGGTTCGTATCTGAATAGGGCGCCGGAAGGTCCCAGATGAGATCCAAACCAAGGCTTGCCGCCTTCTCCCGGGCTTGTTCTAACGCGTTGACGCTATGGTCGGATTTCTCGATCGCGGTAAGAGAGACAGCCTTTACCCCCATCTGGGAGAGTTCTTCCAGGGTGTCAATAGTCTGAGAAGTTGTTGTGGGGTCCAGCGTCAGATGGACAGCGACGAAGATATCCGTCTCAAGTGCCCGTTCCAGGCCTTGCCTGGCAGCAGGGTCATCGGGAGCGAATGCAATGAGGATATGGTCCAAACCCGATTTATCGAGACGATCGAGGTAAGCAGCGTCAGCCAACTGCTTTCCATGCGTAAGAATCCCCGTGACCTGTCCAAGGCTTTCCGCGTGCTGGATAAGATCGGGCAAGTCTTCCCGCAGCGTTGGTTCACCGCCAGTGAACGTCACGTGAGGAATATTCGCATCCCATGCTGTGGATAGAATCTGCATCCACTCCGACTTAGAAAGCTCTCGATCTACACGCTCTCTCGCGAGGGGATCGAGAGTGCCTTGTTCGTCCAGTTTGTACGTGAGCGCGCAGTCCAGGCGGTAGGGGGCGGAAGGGGCTATGCTGTAAGGTTCAACACGATCCATCCCCAGGAATAGTACAGGGTCAAGATCAGGCTCTGTCGCTAAGGTAAGGATTTCCTCCCGCAGCTCGCGTTGGTCCCGCAGGGCATGCTTTCGGCTCAATTTGTATCTCGCAGCCATAATTCTTGCGGCATCTTGTTCATCCAACCCCTGGATCCATAACGCAATATGCTCTGCTGCGGTTTGGTTCAAGTGAAGCACAGTCGCTGCATTTACTAAAAGTACACCCGTCCCATCGCTCTCCACGCGTAGATGTAGTCGGTTCGGGATTTCCGCATCTTCAGGGAACATAATTTGATAAACCCCTGGATCGGGGGCGGGGGGCGGTTCTTTTGGTGTGAAGAAACGAGCAATTATTGAGTCCATTATGGCGTCCTTCTGGCTAGATACTGTGCGGCACGAGATTCTGAAAAGTGATGGGCTCGTGATCTGATCGGTTCATCAAGGTAAGAGGGCATCCACCGCCGCATTCAGAAAGCACGGCGCAATTCTCGCAGGCGGCGGGAATATATTTTCGTTCACGGAGCCAGAGCGCGCGTTCGTGATTCCAGATGCTATCCCAAGAATCGCGCAGGATATGGCCCAATGGTTCATAAAAAGATTGACAGGGGATCACATCCCCGTTGGGTTCTACGCACATGTTGTATAACGCCGCTGTGCAAGCTTTCACGCCTAACTCCATCTGAACCGGATCGAAGTGGCAGTATTGGGTTGGCGTATACCAAATCAACCGTTGTCCGTACTGGTCCGTTTTCGCTCGCACGCGCTCGAGGAGCGGCTCGAGGTCTGCTTCCAGCATCCCTGTTCCCACGGTTACGCCTTTTCCGGCGTAGATCAGCGCGTTGAGGCCGACAGTTTTAACTCCCAGATCGGCGAGGAAATCAACGGTCTCCCCGATTTCGGGACCATTCTCAGCGAGCATTGTTGTGTTCGTCATTACGTAGACACCCGCATCGACGCAATTTTGAATGCCTGCGACAGTCTGGCGGAATGCGCCGCGAGTCGCGACCATTCGGTCGTGGACTTCTTCATGGTGTGACTCTAGCGTGATCTGTATGTGATCCAAACCCGCCGAAAGTAGACGGTTTAAATAATTGCGATCAGCAAGG
>JAIWHF010000224.1:0-3080 GCA_048629905.1 Methanosarcinales archaeon | reverse complement strand
GTGGAGGATCTGCCGGGAAGCCCCGATGCTGCGTACGTGGGTGTTAATCGCCACCTCACCATCGACATCGTCAGAGATCTGGCGGCGCGGGATGCGGGCGGCGCGGTCTGCTATGCCACTGGCTTTATCGAGGCGGGCGAGGAGGGTTCCGAACTCGAAGAGCGACTTCTGGAAGCCTCGGGTGACATGCCCCTGGTCGGTCCGAATTGCTACGGGCTCCTCAATTATCTCAATGGGGCGATGCTCTGGCCCGACCAGCAGGGCGGTCGACGGGTCGACGAGGGCGTGGCCATCATCACCATGTCGTCGAACGTGGGTTTCAGTCTCACCATGCAGCGGCGCGGCCTTCCCGTCGCCTACATGATATCCCTGGGGAACAAGCTGAAATTCGATCTCCATGATGCGATCCACACCTTCGCTCAACAGGATCAGGTCACGGCGCTTGGGCTCTTTGTGGAAACGATGCCTGACCCGAAGGCCTTCCAGGAGGCAGTCAACGTCGCCCGAGAGCTGGGCAAGCCCATCGTAGCCATGAAGACCGGTCGCTCCGAGGTCGCCCAGAAACTGGTTGTGTCGCATACAGCGTCGCTCGCCGGTTCCGATGTTCTGGTTAGCGCTCTGTTCGAACGCCTCGGAGTGGCTCGAGTCGATTCTCTGGAAGCGCTCATTGAAGCGCTGAAGGTGTTGCACGTTCTCGGTCCATTGAACGGCGGCCGGATCGGGGCCATGAGCACCTCGGGCGGTGATCTCACGCTTCTCGCCGACGCCATGGGTCCGAGCCTGACCATGCCCCCCCTGTCCGAAAAGGTGACGCAAGACCTTCGTGAGACGGTGCACGAGCGGATAGTGGCCGCCAATCCGTTCGATTTCCAGATGTTCGACTGGAATGACGAGGAACAGAATACCAAAAACTTCAGCGCCTTATTAGCGCAAGATTTCGATGTGGCTTTGTGTTTACTGGATTATCCGCGGGGTGACCGCTGCGACCAGTCGACCTGGAGTGGAGCAGAACGGGGGTTCGTCAGGGCCGCACAGAAAACTGGCACCAAGGCTGCGATTCTGGCAACATTTGCCGATACGATTGCTGAGCCAGTGGCAGCGCGTTTGATGAAAGATGGCGTTGCAATGCTGGCCGGGATCGATGCCGGCCTGGCCGGAATCAAGGCCGCAGTGGATGTGGGTGCAGCCTGGAGACAGCCCCTCAGCCCACTATTACTCGCGACTTCAGGCCTGGAGCACAATGGATCTGTGAGAGTGCTAGATGAGGCTGAATCAAAAACCTTCCTGGCTGAGAAAGGTATACCAATTCCTGCAGGCCAGGTTGTGGAAGGCGTTGAGGGTGCAGTGGCTGCCGCGGATGAGTTGGGTTATCCGGTCGTGGTTAAGGCGCTGGGCCTCGCCCACAAGACCGATGTGGATGGTGTCAAGCTGAACCTCCGCAACGCCGAAGAAGTTTCTGCAGCTGTAAAAGATTGTTCAAGCCTCTCTGAGACTTATCTGGTCGAGAAGATGATCACGGGAGTCGTGGCGGAACTGATTGTTGGTGTCGCCCTGGATGAGCAATTCGGACCTTATCTGCTGCTCGGGGGTGGTGGTATTCTGGTTGAGATGATGAAAGACAGTGCCTCGCTCTTGCTGCCGACCACTCGAGGTCGAGTGCTGCACTCCTTGGGTCAGCTGAATTGTGCCTCCCTGTTTATAGGTTTTCGAGGCGCTCCCTTTGCTGATCTTGAAGCTGCTGCCGATGTGATTATGGCCATTACAGAGATGGTTGAGGACGATCCTAGTGCGATCGTCGAGCTGGACATTAAGGAAATCAATCTACCGGACGGACCGCTCAAAGAAAACCAATCTGCGGCCGGCGGCGGGCAGGGTCCGGGATTCGTGGATCTGGATCTACAAATTTCCGTACCGGGCAGAGCATTCGTGAGGGGTATGGGGCTGGATTCCGAGTGGAAAGGGGATCTGAAAGTGACGGGTACGGCGGATGCGCCCATTGTTGCAGGCGTTCTTGAACCCGTACGCGGGCACTTTTCAATTATGGGTAAGACATTTGAGCTTAAGAGCGGATCCGTGAGATTTGCAGGCACAAGGGACATGGACCCCATTCTCAATCTCGCAGCGGAGTACAAGGCCACGGGCCTCACGGCCATCATCGCGCTTACCGGTTCGGCTTCGCAGCCGAAGATAGAGCTCACCTCCCGACCGCCGATGCCGCAGTCGGAGGTCGCCGCACGGGTGCTGTTCGGAACAGACGCCAAGGACCTTACACCCGCGCAGAGTATTCAAATCGCCTCCTCTATGGCTACGCTCAGTGGGGTGGGGGGCGCGGGGGGAATCCTGGATGCCACGCGTCGTACGTTGGGCATCGATGTGCTCAAGTTTGACGAAGCCGAGCATGATTCCACCGAAACCACGGTGAGCATCGGGAAATATGTGACTGACGGGGTGTATATCGAAGTAGAACGAGGTACGAAAGAGGACTCGATGACTTCCGCCACCGTTGAGGTCGAAGTGCTTCCCAATGTCAGGGTCGAGGGTGGTACGACCCAAAGGGGAGGCAATAAAGTTGGATTGAAGTGGAAATGGGATTATTGACCCGCCGAGGTCTGCTGCACTCACTCCTCTACTATTATTCCTCTATGATGATGGCGTCTCCCGCGCATTCAGCCGCTGCCTGCCTTACGACATCTTCAAGGTGTTTTGGGACTTCATCAACGAGAACGTGTGAAACCAGTTTTTCCTCATCGTACTGGAAAACTTCCGGGCACAGGTCGTTGCAATTCCTGTCTCCCATACATGATTCATAGTCGATCTTAACTTTCATGGTTATCTCCTTAATATAGCGCGTTATTCATTAACATGGAACTGTGAGTTTAACCTGTAACTTATCTTGAGCCAATTTCAAAACGTTCCCTTTTGCCCAATATCTGCGTCAGGCTCAAATTTTAATCCTCGAAATACTCAATGTATTCCTGTGGTTAAAATTTTCGCCTTCCTTGATCTTGAACAAAATTGAACATTTTGAAACTGCCTCTTCATTGATAACTGTTCATAGCATACCACTTCTGATCGCTTTT
>JAIWHF010000223.1:0-3086 GCA_048629905.1 Methanosarcinales archaeon | reverse complement strand
TTCTTTCAATATCGATACTACAATTCAATTGGCTCGTATTCAATGCCACTCAGGCACGAAATCCAGAGAGCGCATTGCATCATGATGGTGGCCAGATTATCATCGAAGGAGACAGCCATGGCAAAGAGTTGCTACCCTTTCCCGCGATCGTGGGCTTTGGAGCGTGGGTCAATTTGACTGATTCCAGGGCATGCAATAGAGTGCAATGGCCTGTTGATTAGAAAAATCTATCCATAGGGCGATGAAGGAGAAAACAGAATGACGGAGAATGTCGAAGAAATACCAAAATGTGCGGAGTGCCCATTGAGGGAGAAGTCGGAGAAAAATCCCAATTCTCTGGTGAGCAAAATCTGGCGCTGGCATACTACCTGGTGCCCCGGGTGGAAACAGTATCAGGAGTATCTAGCCCAGCAAGAAACGTGAGTATGTCGAAGCAGAATTTAATACTCGCGTTACTTATAAATCCCTATTTACACATAAAGAACTGCGCATAGCCAATGCTTTTTATGTATAAACAGGCTTTATATATGAACAGTCAAGTTACCGGAACATTCTTGAGTAATACCACCTCGTTCAGCGTTTGTGAATCTTAGGTCTTGCATCTTTAGGGTAGAATCAGGAATATGACTCATAATCACGTTCACAATGGAGGAACCGCAGCGAACCTGCGAATGGCTTTCTTCCTTAACCTTGCATTTACATTGCTTGAGATCGTCGGCGGGGTAATGACGAACAGCGTTGCCATCCTCTCTGATGCAGTGCATGATCTCGGGGATAGCATTTCATTAGGGCTGGCATGGCAGTTAGATCGAGTTGCGCAGCGTGATGGAGATCAGCAATTCTCCTATGGCTACAGACGTTTCTCATTGCTCGGAGCTGTTATCACCACAGTTGTACTGATTGTCGGGTCGATTTTCATCCTCAGTGAAGCAATCCCTCGTTTGTTAGCGCCTCAACAAACCAACGCAAAAGGAATGGTGCTCTTCGCATTACTGGGCGTGGCTGTGAACGGGTTCGCGGCGATGCGGCTGAGGGGGGAAAAAACGCTCAACGCCCGCGTCGTTGCTTTGCATCTGATCGAGGATGTCCTGGGCTGGGTTGCGGTCCTCGTTGTAAGTATCGTTCTATTATTTACGGACTTCTATATTCTCGACCCGCTTCTCTCCATCCTAATCACAATCTATATCCTCTACAATGTATTGAAAAACCTGAAAGAGACTCTGGCGTTGTTCCTCCAGGCAGTCCCGGAGAATGTAGACGTCGTCTCAATCGATGAGCGATTAAATGAGATGGAGCATGTCTGTTCGACTCACCACACCCATGTTTGGTCGCTGGATGGCGAACACCATGTCCTGACGTCACATATCGTTGTGGACGAGGATGTCTCGAAAGAGCAAGTGCTCTGCCTCCGCAAGGAAATACTTGAGCTTGTTCGTGAACTTGCCTTCGCCCATTCCACGATCGAGATTGAATTCGGCGATGATGACTGCGGGGTCATGGAGAGTACGATGTGAGCAGGAATGCTCTTCACGATCAAGCACGATGTTGACATCGTTGTTTAACAGTTAAACTTCCAGATCTTAGAAAAGAGAATCTCCCGGAACTACCTTGTATGTAGCGAATAAACGAGGAGAGAGGCGACCCTATGTTTAAACGGACCATTTTCATCTCGCTTTTCGTCCTTCTTTTCGCTTGTCAGGTCGCGCCGGCTCCGGAGGGAATATTGAAGGGCCATGTTTCAATCGGCCCCCTTCAGCCAGCAATTCAAGAGGGCGTGCCGGAACCAACGCCGAATCCCGAGATATTCGCCGCCAGGCAGGTTGTGATTTTTGATCAGAAGGGTCGAAAGGAAATTGCGCGCGCCTCGATTAACGCCGCCGGGGATTATGAGATCGCATTACCAGCGGGTATTTATGTAGTCGATATCAACCATTCCGGCATCGATTTCGCAAAAGGCTTGCCGGCGCAGGTTGAAATCCGACCCAATGAAGTTACGCATTTAGATATCGCCATTGATACCGGGATCCGCTGAGTTCGTCGACTCCCGATTAAGTAACTTCGGGCTGGCTTTCTCTGAACCTGCTTAAATCGAATCGCCCCTGAATGTTAGAATAATATTGCCAAAACGAATTGCCATTTCGAGCCTGATATTCTAGACTGGTTGGATCTGAAGGGAGATTGCCATGGGTGATAGTGTTTACAAAGTTATTGAGCTTATAGGGACGAGCGAAAAATCCTGGGAGAAGGCTGCGGCAGCAGCAGTGGAGAGAGCCGGCGCCTCTTTACGGGATCTGCGGATCGCGGAAGTCACCGATCTCGATATGCAAATAGATGATGGCAAAGTCATCTTGTATCGAGCGAAGGTCAAGGTCTCCTTCAAGTTTTCGGACGACGACTAGCCGCGTAGATCTAAGTGAATTTGCGGGAAGTTTATTAGTCCTTCCTCAGTCAAGCTGCGCATAGCCAACCTTCCAGGCCTTAATTAGGCATAATTTTCTGTTCACAGGCCGATGATCTGATCGGTTAATAACCTTGTAAAGTTAACATCTCAATCTGAGAATGATTGAAAAACTTAAACTTCAATAAGGAGAAGTATATGTCATCAGAGAAGGATCTCGGAAGTATGCCACACTGGGAATTGAGCAACATCTACCCGAGCCTCGAATCAAACGAGTTGGAGGGTGCTGTTAAGGAGCTGAGCACGCGTATCAAGAAGCTCGATCAATTCCTAGAAAAGGAAAAAATTTCCCGTGAAGGGGAGATCCCATCATCGATTGAACGGACTGCGATGCTTGTCTCAGAATATCTTCAAATGATGAATGATATTCTCGCGTTGTCTGGAACGATAGAAGCGTTTTTGTACGGATACATTTCAACGGATTCTTTCAACACGCTGGCAAAACGCAAAGGATCAGAACTTGAGAGGATCACTGTCCAAATAAACCGACATGAAGTCCTCTTCAGAGGTTGGTTTGGGGAAGTGATCAAACAAGGGACCGATATCGGCGGTCTAATTGCCGCCAGCCCGGCTGTGCAGGACCACGATTTCTTCCTCCAGGAAACGGTAGAACAAAGCAAATATCTCA
>JAIWHF010000222.1:0-3213 GCA_048629905.1 Methanosarcinales archaeon | reverse complement strand
CGATGCCCGAGAACAAACAACTTTTCTATGACATCATTAGAGAAGCCACTGGAAAACCGATTCCCCCAATGCCGGGCAGTTCTCGTTATGGATCGAAAATTTTCGACGCAATAAAAGATCTTTTCACCGATGTAGAAGTTCACATCTTCGAGAATCCGTTGGTCTTTGAAGACCTGCAGCCATTCCTCGACTACACTCGCGCATCCCTGTCTGAGGATCGCCTGCTCTGGAAGAACCTTTTCACAGGGAAGGATGAATTTGAATCTGTCATGGATGCGATCCAGCGCGTTGCTGAAGAGAAGATAAAGGATACAGGTGAACTGACGATGACCAAAGTCGTCGGCGGTTTCGTCGCCACAAAGTAACCGGAGAGCCCACAGTGTATTTATTCGGAAAGAAGATATTGTTTCTTGGCGCACATCCCGATGACATTGAATTGGGCTGCGGGGCATTGCTTGCCAACATCAGCAAGCGAGTGGACATCCTGGCCGTCACGCTTTCAGATAATCAAAAGAACCCCTCCCTCGAGAAAGTCGTTGATGAGCATTATCGAAGTATGGAAATCCTGGGTGTCGGTCCGGAGCAGGTTATCCTGGGTCCGTTCGAAACACGCAACTTCCCCCGCGATCGACAGGAGATCCTGGAGTTCTTATTCGACCTCAATCGCAAACACCACCCGGATATGGTCTTTGTGCACACTCGTGCCGACATCCATCAGGATCACAGCGTGACGACAATGGAAGCTCTACGGGCTTTCCGGGGCACGACTGTGTTGGGTTTTGATGTGATGCGCAGCAGCTATGGATTTTTCCCGCATTTTCTAATCGAGGTTTCTCAGGAAGATGTCGAAAAGAAAGTCGAAGCTCTAGCGGCCTACGAGACGTATAAAGACAAGTATTACTTCTCGCCCGAGATTATTCGATCGACCTCTGTGCGCCATGGATCCTTGGCTGAACGCCCCTTCGCAGAGGGGTTCGACATCTTGCGTGTCATTGGAAACTTTGGGCTCGATGGCTAGAATCTACCCATGAATTCAAGATCCGGTCTTCGCTAGGGATTGCAGTAAGACTCGATCTCCCTCACATATGAAAACTTCGTGATGTCTACTTCCGAAAAAGCCACTTCCCCCAACCCGGTATGTTCGATCGTTCTTCGAGCATTCAACGAGGAGAAGCATATCGGACGCCTGCTCAGCGGTATTCTTGAGCAGAAGATGTCCGCTGTTGAAATCATCCTGGTTGACTCCGGATCTACGGACGCAACGCTGGCTATTGCCTCGCGGTATCCAGTGCGAGTCTTGTCTATTCTTCCTGAAGAGTTCACATTTGGACGATCGTTGAACATAGGATGTTCTGCTGCGCAGGGTGAATTCATCGTTCTTGCCAGCGCGCATGTTTACCCGGTCTACCCGGATTGGCTTGAGCGCATGCTTGCCCCCTTTGAGGATGAGAAGGTCGCGCTTGTGTATGGAAAACAGCGCGGAAACAAGACAACGCGCTTCAGCGAGCATCAAATATACGCGAAGTGGTTCCCGGAGGCCTCGAAACCCCACCAGGAGATTCCGTTTTGCAATAATGCAAACGCGGCGATCCGCCGCTCATTGTGGCAGATGCGGCCTTATGACGAAGAGCTGCCCGGCTTGGAGGATCTCGACTGGGCAACATGGGCGATGGAAGAAGGCTTTCATATTGCATATGCTGCCGAAGCCGAGATCATCCATGTGCACGACGAAACGCCAAGAGCCGTGTTTAACCGCTACCGTCGTGAGGCGATGGCGCTTCATCGGATCAGACCTCAGGAACGTTTCGGCCTTGCTGACTTTGGGAAGCTCTATATCTCCAATGTGATCAGCGATATCTGGCATGCACTTAATCAGGGCGAAGCACTCAATAAACTCTGGGAGATTCTCTGGTTTCGTTGGATGCAATTCTGGGGGACGTACCGAGGCTTCACGATAGCGGGCTCCCTGACAGGGGAGTTGAAGGAAACATTCTATTACCCTCAAAGTTTACGGAAGAGAAAGATATCCCGGGAGAGAGAAATTCAACCCATCGAATATGGTATTGTTTCTGAAGACCACTCGATCGGGGATGCGGAATGATTATTAATTATTAGGTTTAGACCCTGATGGTCCAATAGATCCAATGTTTGTGAGATTAGATGGGAGTTCATTGTGACTTCTAAGTCGGCGGTTGATCCAGGGATAGTGGCTCTCGTGCCAATGCGGCATCACTCTGAACGTGTCCCAGGAAAAAACTACAGAGTTCTCTCCGGCAAGCCTCTCTACGGCTATATCATCGAAACGCTTCTCGCATGTCCGGAAATTAATCAGATTGTCGTCAATACAGATAGCCCAGTCATCGAAGAAGGTATTTCTGATCAGTACCCATCGGTCACATTGATCCAGAGACCGGATCACTTATGCGGCGACATGGTTCCGATGAATGAAATCCTGCTCTACGACATCGACCAGGTACCTGCCGATTTCTACCTTCAGACACACAGCACGAACCCTCTATTACGTGCAGAGACGATCTCGCGAGCGATCCAGACGTTTCTTGCCGATCGAGAACGGACCTCATTATTTTCTGTGACCAGAGTTCAGACTCGACTTTGGTCGGAAGACGGCAAACCCCTGAACCATAATCCCAAAGAGCTTCTCAGGACCCAGGATCTGCCGCCGGTCTACGAGGAGAACTCATGTATTTATTTGTTTAACCGGCACACACTCCTCGAAAGTAAGAACCGGCTTGGGGAGAGACCACGGTTATTTGAGATTGACCCCTCGGAAGCCTGGGATATCGATGATGAATTCGATATGGTTATTGTAGAATCGTTGTTAGAACGTAGAGCGATATTGGATTCGGGAGAGACTTGACCTGATGGGTTTACGCGTCCTTGTATCAGCGCCTTATATGCTTCCGGTGATCGAGCGCTTTCAGCCGATTCTGCTGATTGCCGTGGCCCTGATGGTCGCCATCGAGTTCATCCCCGATCGCGTGGCGCGCAAGGTCGCAAAGAAACGAGCCGCCATGCGTGGTGAGATGTCGACCGTCGGTGGCCAATAGCAAGGAGAATGTGAGATGAAGAGACTACGATATCTGGTACCGGTTCTGCTGCTGCTGGCTGTCGTCCTGTCCGCCTGCGGGCAGTCGCCGGAGAAGCTCAACAACACCGGCAACGAAGCGTTTGAGGTTCAGGACTACGAGGGCG
>JAIWHF010000221.1:0-3239 GCA_048629905.1 Methanosarcinales archaeon | reverse complement strand
GCCATGATACCCAGTTTGTGTGGGTCTTCACCATCCGTAAAACCCGAAAGCACAAAGATCGCATTTGTTACCAGTGGTCCCGGATTCCGCCAGCGATGTTGGCGATGCGCAGTAAACAGGAGCGTATCACCCGCTTCTAGCAGGAAGATTTCGTCCTCAACCTGATATTCCAGTTGCCCGCGAAGACATAGCACAAATTCATGCCCTGTGTGAACAATCGGCTGTGGTCCGCTATTGGCTCCATTCTCGAGAGTTATAGCGAAGGGTTCCACTCGCCCCGAGAACTGCTCGCCCCCTAATCCCTCAACCAACCCGCGCGTGAAAGGCACACGCGTCCGCTCTCCAGCCCGGATATGAACCACGTCGTGCAATTCGGGCTCGGTTTGGAAAAAAGTGGTGATAGGTACGTTCATGGCCCCTGCGACTTTATAAAGCGTGCTAACCGATGGAGAACTGCGCCCCCGCTCGATCAAGCTCAGGGCATTTGCAGACAGCCCGCTTTGCCTCGCCAGCGCCCTTATAGATAAGCCTCGCTGCTCACGCAGCTGGCGTAAGCGGATACCAACGTCGACTGATACCGCACTCTTTCCAAGAATATCCATCGGCACTCCTCTTAATGAATTCCTGATCCCTATTATTGTATCTTGAGTTGACCAATCCTCCCAGAGAGCCACAGTACTTCTTCCAATACCCGACCCACTTATTAAATCTTTAAGACTGTCGTTGTAACAAACAACGGTTTAGCGGAGCTGGCGAATCATCAACGCGCAGTCACCCTGTTCTCCAAAGCATAATCCCCTTATGCGGTGCCAGGCTGTGAGAACTTCGACCAACCTGACACCGGTATCATCAGATCCCATTTGAATATAAGTCCGGTAAAATAACCCCTCGCAGTTTTACACTGCGTCTTTGAAAATGTAGCTGTAAGTCAACGTGATTGAGATAAGATGATGTCATTCTAATTTCCCCTTCGATGTTGCTTAGAATGACATGCTTTCGTTGTTGTCAAACTTCTTTAGGAGTTAATAATGAAACGAATCGGTTCTTGGCTTTTTGCGCTGATGATAATCCTGGCGATGGTCCTCTCCGCATGTGGTAGCGAGGCTGCACCAGAAACGATAAATGCAACCGTGGCGCTGGATCCTGGGTCGAACGCGGCCCAAGATCCGGGTTCACCTAACCTATCGTATGCGGTCGCAGAAGACATCGACGCCGCGTTTAACTTATTCCTCGACAACATGGTGGACTACAACGCACTCAGTCTCGATGGGCTGGATGAGATGCTCGCGGAAGAACCGCCACCGTTTCTGCTCGACGTCCGCTCCATCAACGAAGTTGGAGCGAATGGCTATATCGAAGGAGCGACGGTCATCCCGCTGCTCGAGCTCGGTATGAACCTGGACCTCTTGCCATCGTTCGACACCACCATCGTTGCTTACTGCGGCAGCGGCTGGCGCTGCACGATCGCCATGACCGCCCTCGGTCCTCTCGGCTGGAACTCCACATTTGTACTAAAAGAAGGCAGTTACAAGGGATGGGCTGAAGCTGGATACCCTGTGGCTATCGGGTTACCTGAAACCATTGCGCTTAATGCCGAATCCCCTGACCCAGCGATGATCGCCGTGATCAACAAGATGCTTTCCAGCATCCCCGAAGACTGGGGCTTCGTCACCGCCAATGCCATCCTCCAAGAACTCGACAGGGACCCGAATCTAATCATGATCGACGTGCGCAGCGAGGATGAAATCGAGACCACCGGCCTCATCGAGGGTACGATCCACATCCCGCTCGAGGATTTCATCGACCGAAAAGCCGATTGGCCCATCGATAAAGATGCCACGATCGTCATCTATAGCGGCTACGGTCACAGGTCCACAATCGCCATGACCATCCTTATGACCTACGGTTATAGCGATGTCCGTTCTCTTGGCGGGTAATTCACTGCCTGGATCGATCCCGCCCACCTCACTCTGCCGCTAACCGTGGACAGGGTCAGCTAACTCTAAAAGAAAACCGCGGTGCTCCCACTGGACGGAAAGCCACTTTGGGTTGATGTATGATTTAGATGGTGAAATCCCAGGTTGCACGGATAGACGAGCAGCTCTCGCGTTACCTGGCTGCTATTTTCTGGATGTCTTCCCAGGCGATCACACGCAGTCGCCGCCAGAGCGAATCATCTTGTACGCACTCTGCGAAATCAAGCCAATCCTTTTCAAGCTTCGACCAATACGAACGCGGCGCGAATACCCAGAGGTGAAACTCTCGCTCTAGAAGATCCGCGAGTTCACGCCCAATTGTGAGCGTGCGCGCCAGTTGATAGTGACGATTGCAGGTTGGCGGTTCAGAATCTGGCTTTGGTCGCGGCCTCATCGCTAGATGGTTTGTGAAGCGGGATTTTTCGACTTCCCAATAGCGACAGGGTGACCAGTCATCACCGACCGCGAGGTGCATCTCCGGGCAGCGGCGTTTTGTGAAGCGCGAGCAGCGGCCAAAACCGCTCTTGCGCTTAGATTCAACCAGAATAAGATTTCTCTCACCAAGAAAATAAAGGTCAACCTCAGTCTTGGGACCGCTGCCATCGATCATGAGAAGGACATCGTCCAGCCGAGACAGGCGCTTTCCATCCACGTCGTATCCCCAATAGTAGGGGATCAAAGCATCGTCGGCCTTCTTTTCTTTATTGGGAGCTCCCCATAAAGGCCTGATATTAAGAAAATCGATCTGCGAGATGAATCCTCCGGGCGTGATCCATGTGCCGCCGAATTCGAATCCGGTCACCTTGTGGTAGGCTAGTACTCGCGGAAATGAAGCGGGGGGAAGTCCGAAGCGGCGTCTCCAAACGAGATAGATAAGGACCGAGACCGGAATAATCAGGGAAATTACGGCCAGAGCAGGCACCATCTCACCCCGTATGACCGAAACCGCCCGAGCCTCGTTTTGTCTCGTCGAGCTCGTCGGCGTTCACGAGCTCGACCTCGGGAAGGCTGCAGAACACGAGTTGTGCAATGCGGTCGCCGCGCCGCACCACGTAATCTTCATCACCGAAATTGTACATGATGATCCCGACCTCACCCCTGAAGTCACTGTCGATCGTGCCTGGACTGTTCAAGATGCCTATCCGGTTGTTGAGCGCGAGCCCGCTCCGAGGCCTCACCTGGCCCTCGTACCCATGCGGAACGGATACCTGAAATCCGGCATGAACACGGACGACCTTTCCCGGCTCGATAAAGACCACATCG
>JAIWHF010000220.1:0-3252 GCA_048629905.1 Methanosarcinales archaeon | reverse complement strand
CGCGCCGCCGACCGCCGCCGACCTCAGACAGACGCTGGCCTTCCCCGCCGACGAGGTCGCCGCCGTCTACGAATCGCTGCTGCGATCGGGCGAGGCGGAGTGCCCGGAGTTCCGGGCCTACAGTTTCGCGTTCGAGGAACTGCTGGAGTGCGACGAGCGGGCGGTGAGCAGTCCGCTGGCCGAGCACTGGGGCATTCCCGTGACCGATGTACCGGCGGACGACCTGTGGCCGCTGAAGGACTATCCGGAGCACGGTCCGGACCGGGACGACCCCTACCTGTTCGTGTATCAGCCGCTGCTCGACGCCTGCCTGGAGCGTGCCCGCGCCGACTATGCCGAACGGCGCGTACAGCGCAACCAGCGCATGATCGAGCGCGGTATGCTCAGCGATAGCGAGCGTGATGAGATCGATACGGAAATGCGCCTTGCTCGCATGCAGGTCAACCTGGCGAACGCACGACTGGAGCAGATGACGCACCGAGCCCCGTTCGCGGGCTTGATCACACAGCGGGTGGCCGAAGAGGGGGAGTACATCGACGCCACACCGGTACTCGAGCTGGTTCAGCTCGACCCGCTGCGTATCGAGGCGGTCATGCCATTGACTGCTTTCGGCGCGATAGCGGTGGGAGACAGCCTGGAAGTAGAGCTGCTTGCGCCAGTGGAGGAAACGGCGAGAGCCCGTGTGCAGCGCGTGGATAGCGTGATCGATGCCTCGAGCGGAACCTTTGCCATCGGTTTGGTGCTGGAGAACCCGCAAGGGGCGATACCGGCAGGCATCAATTGTCGGCTTGGGGCGCTCGATTGAGCGCCGTTGAGGGCCCTGCGGCGGTTTTACGCGGCAAAACGTTCATGGAAGCCATTTCCATGCACTATTCGAATGCAAACGCACGTTTCGTGGCAGCCTCGGGGCGAATGCTGCCCCTTGAGAGCAAAGTTTCGTAAACCTGATGAAATGTCGACAAAGCTGGGGCATGATGTTTCTCGATGTCACAAAGGAGAAACCTCATGCCAACACAGCAGCGTGTGGAAGCCGATGTGTGCGAAGTCCTGAACCACTGGGTTTCCCATGCCTTGGCCCAGCAAGCGGCGAACGATGCTCTCGTCGCTTACATTCACTGAAACAGCGTTACCCGTTGCACCCAAGGGCCAGGGAGGGTCCTGACGACATCGACTCCCGTATCGCTGTACTGTTCTGACCTCTATTCTCTTTTCACTTCCTTAGTCTTCTTCCTCGCTATAATCGGATGCCGACATCATCTCGGATGGGCAAACACCTGTGTCCAGAAGGGGGAGTAGCGAGAACCTTCCTCTTCGAAGGAAGCCGCCCCCATTTCGCTGAAGTCGCCACTCATGATATTCGCGCAGTGCCCAGGGCTTTCCAGCCAGCCTTGCATGACACGCTCGACCTCTGCCTGACCGGCGGCAATGTTCTCTCCAACAGCCTGCCATACATAGCCGGTGTCGCTTACCCGAGCGGCGACGCCTTGATCGTCGGTGTCGCTGTGACCAAAGAATTCCTCTTCAGCCATGTTCCGTGAATGGCCGTGCGCGGCCTCGGCCAGGCTGCAATTCCATTCCAGGGGATGGGTGGTGCCTCCAGGGAAGCCAGGATGCTGACCGGGATCCCCGCGTCTGAACCGGGGGTATAAATTGTGAACTCGGCGGCATCCTTTAATGCCTGCAATCGATCGCCGTGAATATCCCATTTGGATAATCCGTTCCGCCACAGATCGGCTGTACTTTCCGCCACCTGCTCAACGGTCTTGTCTTCCCGGCGCGCCTGGTCGGCATCCACCCAGGGCTGAAAATCCTGGGGAGCTAAGTCCGGGAAATGCAGCAGCAGGTTGGTGATATCTCCTTTTGGGTCGATCATCAAGGCAGGCAAACCTCGCAGGGCTGCCTCTTCCATCAAATCAACGCACAGACCGGTTTTCCCGGAACCGGTCATGCCTACCACGACAGCGTGCGTGGTCAAGTCATCTGGATCATAGCGTGAAACCTGTGAAGTAGTTTCACCACCTTGTGGATCGAATTCGCGACCAATATAGAAATCACCCTCAATATCCATGTATTCACTCCTAAAATGTGATCATAATGATTATACGATTAAGTTCCATCAAAATAGATGCGGTAAATTCTTCCCCCGGCATCATCAGAGACGAATAAACTACCATCGGATCCGGTTATGATATCCACCGGTCGTCCCCAGCTAGAACCGCCCACAAGCCAGCCGGCAGCGAAATCCTCTACCGGGCCAGGCGTATCCTCATCCATGGGAATGCGCACGATCTTGTATCCCACCGCTTTGCTGCGATTCCAGGAACCATGGAATGCAACGAACAGGTCGCCCTGGTATTCGTCTGGAAATTGGTCCCCAGAATAGAATTCCAGCCCTAATGGAGCCGAGTGAGCCTGCATTTCAACCATGGGAAATTCGACACCATCACAGGCAGAAGGGTCGCCAAAATCCGGGTCGATAATCCGCCCGGAATGGCATCTCGGCCAACCGTAATCCCTTCCATCCTGGACCAGATAGACTGTTTCAGGGGGCAGATCATCACCTAAGAAGTCTCGCCCATTATTGGTCGCCCACAGTTCATCTGTCCCGGGCCGGAATGTTATACCGACTGCATTTCGTAAACCCCTGGCGAAAACAAGTCCATCCTCTCCGTTGGGGTTGTAGCGCATAATCGCTGCCCGGCGAAAATCATCCTCTTCACAGATATTGCAAGAAGAACCGACGGAAACGAACAGGGATGAGAAATCAGGGCTGAACGAAATGGTGCGCGTGTTGTGCCCACCACTTGGCAATCCATCAATAACTACCTCAGGCTCCCCAAAAGCAACGCCGTTGACAGGTGGTGGGAACCGTAAAATACGGGTCGTCTCCCCGACGTACAAGCTGCCATCCGAGTAAAAAGCCAGGCTGCTGGGAGACTCCAGTCCTTCCGCAACAACTTCAACCTGGTCGGCCAGACCGTCCTGGTTCTGATCAGGTAAACGCAAGATACGCCCTGCGCCGCGCTCAGCCACATAGAGCTGCCCATCCGGACCAACGGTCATCATGCGGGGGCCTTTTAATCCCTGCGCGTAAACGGATATCTTGAAACCAGACGGCAAGGTGATTTCTTTATCTGGAACACCAGCGACCGAGGTAGGCGGTTCGGAGAGAGGGATGGCGGTGGGCGCTGGTGGGTCAGGAAGCCGATTAGGACCACCAATATTCAAAGTGCAGGCACTCAATAGAAGAAA
>JAIWHF010000219.1:0-3349 GCA_048629905.1 Methanosarcinales archaeon | reverse complement strand
CGTTGTTGGCCATGAAGTTTCCCAACGAGTAGGCGATGGGAGATCCCCGATAAATCTCCATGCCCTGGATTACGTGAGGGTGATGCCCCAAAACCATGGAGGCGCCGGCATCCACGAAGGCACGGGCTTGCTTGATCTGTTCCAGCGAGGGAACCCTGAAGCGTTCCTCGCCCCAGTGGGGTGAGACGATCACGTGATCCACTTTATGGCGGAGGTCTTTAATGATGCGGCAGATCCTTCCGGTATCGAGAGGTGCAACGCCGCTTTTCGATTTACCTGCAAAGCGGAACTGACCACTCGATTTGTCTACCACGCCAAGAAAGGCCAGCGTTACCCCGTGAGCCTTCACGATCGCCGGCTGAAACGCCTCCGCAATGTTGAGGCCAGCACCGCACCACGGGATTCTCAGGTCTGCCAACACATCGCCCATGCGGTAAAAGCCTTCATCCAGGCAATCGAATGTGTGGTTATTACCCAGCGTGACGACGTCAATGCCGGCATTTCGCAGGGACCGTATCTGCTTTTCGGTCGACACGACACGCGGTTCAGTGGGGACGGTTTCACAGCCGGCCAATGTACACTCGAGGTTGGCGAATACAATATCGCACGACGCGAATAGTTCGCGCACGCCATCCGAAAGCGCCTCCAATCCTCGTTCAGGAATGCCACCGTCCAGTCCGGCAGTGAACAGAATGTCGCCCACGGCCGCAAAACGGATTCTGTACATTAACACCTCCAGTCCACCATGCTCGAAAGAGATGCCTTGAGTTTCTTTGCGCCAGCATAACGCCAACCTTGTCGGCGGATTCTTGCTTTCAACGCTTGAACAATTTTTTTGAATTGAATCTCCACCTGTGCTGGATGCTCAAATGTGAATGGTTTCATCTCGCTGATACGCTCAACTGCAAGCTTAACACCAGCGTAAATTTCCTCTTCCGCCACTGCTGGATGTTTGCTGTAGGCACAGTGCCGTCCCAAGCCTTGTTTTGTGGCGACGGTCTCGATCCAGGGCATAAACCGAAGAGCTTCTTTGCAACCGTAATTATCGCTAGCCAAAAAGAGCAACGGCACTCCGAACTCTCCTGCCACGGATGCGTCCAGTTCGATTTCTCCAACAGTCTGACCGTTAACGCGAATCGCCTTGTAGGCGTCAGGGCTGTATGTGTGCGCGAGAACTGCGTTCGGTGAGCCCTCCATGGCGTGATAGCCGATCATCAAAACGCCAGAGAAAGATTCGTCTACTCCGGGGAACCGTCGGTCAAAACCGGTGCCCAGCATGACCTCACAACGTCGGTCCAGGCGGTCGAAAACGAGATTGGATCCAAAGCCATGATTATCCCACACGATGACTTGCTCTGCACTGGCATCGAATAGCGCCTTAGCTGCTGCATCTGTTTCGCGCGTGGCCTGTTCCCGGGCAAACACCATGTCACGTGAGTTGCTCAATGCCTTGCCCGGATCACCAACCACGCATGCCGGGCCGTCGCAGTCCACTCCTATCATGAATTTCATAATAGTTCCTTTAGCTACCTGCTTGCTTTGGTCGCCCGTTAAGACAGTTGGCAAATGATCCAGGGACCGAGAATTCGAGCAACAGGCAGTGGAATTTTCTTCCAGTACTCGACCATTAGTTTGTACTTACCGCTGTCTGGCCGGACTTCGAGCATCGTCTCTCCTTTGGGCAAGAAATACTGCCAGTGCAGTTGCACGGGTTCCGCGCCCCACTCCAGCTTAAAGCCATATGTCCCTGAATCTATCGTGCTCCTCCCGAAATCAAACCGCCCTGCTGTGAAGTCAGCGGCATAGGAGAGCATCTCCCAGTAAAGGAAGCGATTCGCTCCCAACCTGCGGAAGCGGAAATCGCTTCCCGACCAGGGCACGTGGAAGCCCCAGCGATCGGTCAACGTAAACGAGGCCGCTAACACCTGTCCCTCGCCGCGGACAACAAAAAGCCTGGTCTCCTCTGGAAACTCTGCAAGAATCCGCTCAAAAATTCGCTTCCCGTGCGGCGGGCTGCCAAGATCACGCATTGTTCGGGAATACACGTCGTGGAAGTTATCCAGAAGTTCGATGCCGCCGGATGCGAACTCAAAGTCGTTTTTTTGGGTCTTCCGAATCTTGGTTCGAACCTTGGTTTTAAGTTGCTTCCACATCGCATCTGAGCCGGCGGGAATGTCCAGCCAAAGGGTGACTTTGTCGGTGCGCGTCGGAGCGTTCTCTGCGCAAGGCGTCAGTTGTCGGACCTCCAGTGCGGCGTATCCCCCGAACTCGCGAAGTTCCTTTGCCTTTATCAACAACGCCGTAGCGGCCTGATCGTCATCAGCCAGAATGCCCGAGGCGTCGAAGTACGGCAGGCTGCAAAGGCGAGAGCCAAACAGAAAGCTCCGCTGACCGACCAGTTGGAAGACACCAACGATCCATCCTCCCCGCCGCGCAGTCAGAAAAAACGGATGGCCGCCACAGACGTCGCGCAAAATGCGTCCCCAGCGCGGATCATGGCAAACCATCGCGTCCGGATGGCGCGCGAGATACCCGCTCCAGTCGGGGACATCGTGCTCAACGGAGACATTACACTCTATCGACTGCGTTAAGATATTACCTTCCTTCGACATTCATCATTTCTTATTCGATATTCTAAATATATCCCAAATACTATCTCGCAGCTTAAGTTAGCGCTTATGCGTCAAATGCCCGTTTCCGGTACAGCTCTTCGGCCACCTTGCTGATGACCGGCCGGTATTTGCCGGAAAGGGCAGAACGGATGTCATCCACGATTTCCACGATGATTTCGTCGTCACCCCCCAAGCGCTGGGCTGCCTTTGCCTTTACCTGCTCAACGCCATCGTGTGGAAACCGTTCATCGACCGCAAGGCGGATCCGGATTTCTCCGATCTTGTCCTGGATGACCTGGAACTTTACGATCCCTTTGACCGAACGAGCTATGTAGATAAAGGAATACCCCACCACCCACTTGCCCGCTTTGGTGACAACAAATTCGACAGCCCGTCCTCCGCTGATCTTGATGCTTGACAGAGATCTGCCGCACGGACATGCCTCTCTCGATAGCTTGACAATGTCGCCTGTGCGGTATCGGATGATTGGAAATGCTGGGCCGACAATGTTTGTCACAACCAGTTCACCCTCGTCATCAGTCGGTTTTAGCGTTTCAGGATCGACCGTCTCGAGAATCACCTGCTCATCCATGCAGTGCATAGTCTGGTACTCACACTCGTGCCCGATCAACCCGGCCTCGCGCAACCCGTAGGAATCGTACACCGGCACGCCGAAGCCCTCAGTGATGAGCTGCCGGTCTATGTCCGAGAGCATTTCGCTGGTAGTTGCGATCGCG
>JAIWHF010000218.1:0-3429 GCA_048629905.1 Methanosarcinales archaeon | reverse complement strand
TGAGTTGAGCGATGATCAACTGGCGGAGATCCGTAATAAAAAGGTGGGTTTTGTGTTCCAGAGCTTCAACCTTCTCGGGCGTCAGACTGCATTGACCAATGTCGAGTTACCCATGCGCTACGCCGGCGTATCGAACGGCCGCCGCCAGCGCGCCATGGAAGCGCTTGAAGCGGTCGGTCTGGGGGATCGAGTCCAGCATCGCCCTAACGAGTTGTCCGGCGGGCAGCAGCAGCGCGTGGCTATCGCCCGCGCGCTGGTCAACAACCCGGCCATGATTATGGCGGATGAGCCGACAGGCAACCTGGATTCAAAATCGGGCGTTGAGATTGTGCAGATTCTCCTTGACCTGAATAAGAATATAGGCACGACACTCATATTCGTCACGCATGATCCGGAGATAGCTGCACATACGCAGCGGGTGATCAGTCTGCTAGACGGTTTGATCACGGAAGATCGGATTGTAGAGACGTAAATTGCTGCTGGAGCAGCGGTGGATGTCACCGGTAATACGAAAAAGGTATGCATATGGATCTGTGGAGAATCGTCTTAGAGGCGCTGGATAGCCTGGCCAGTAATAAAGTGCGCTCTGCGCTAACCGTGCTGGGCATTGTGATCGGCGTGGGTGCTGTAATTGCTATGCTGGCCATCGGCGCCGGAGCACAGAATACCATCACCGGCTCGATCAGCGGGATTGGGACCAATCTGCTCTTTGTAATGAGGGGAGGCAGTGATGAAGTTCGTAACCCCCAACCGCTCACACTCGGCGATGCTGAGGCGATGCGCGATCCCTTCGCCGCGCCATCGGTTATTGGTGTTGCCCCGGTTCTTCAAGGCAGCGCGGAGATCACGTTCGCAGGAGAGGGTGATATTGTTGCCGCGGTTGGCGTGACCCCTGAACATGAGTCGGTGCGCAACGTCGAAATTGCCGAAGGTGAGTTTGTCAACGAAATCCACGTACTGGGTCGTTCAGCTGTGGTGGTGTTAGGACCGGATGTCGCTGAAACCCTATTTGGTAGGACGGAGAGCATTGTTGGCGAGTCGGTCCGCATCGAAGGACAGCCTTTTAGAGTCATCGGTGTGACAATAGCAAAGGGTGGGCAGGGGCCAACCAACGAAGACAATCAGATTTATATCCCGATGTCCACGGCACAAACTCGACTTTTTCGGCGGTCGGGCAGCGATCATGTGGACATGATTTTGGTGCAGGCCCTCAACGCCGATGCCGTCACCGCCGCTGAAGAAGAGATATCCGCAATATTGCGATATCGCCACCGTACTGCCATTGGAGAGGATGATTTCACCACTTTCAGCCAACAGAGCTTTCTGGAAGTGGCAGAGACAATCACAAACGTGTTCACGATCTTCCTCGGCGGCGTTGCCGGTATTTCGCTCCTCGTCGGCGGGATCGGGATCATGAACATCATGCTGGTGTCGGTGACCGAACGCACGCGCGAGATCGGCTTGCGGAAAGCTGTAGGCGCTCGAAAACGGGATATCATGCTCCAGTTCCTGGCTGAATCAGCTTTGTTGAGTCTCTTCGGCGGGCTCATCGGCATCGTCCTGGGATGGGCGCTCTCTATGCTCGTAGGGGCCATAGCTGCTGCCTCGAATGCGGATATCAACCCTGTTGTGGGCCTTGACGCAGTCCTGATGGCGACAATATTCTCCGCCGCAGTGGGCCTCTTCTTCGGCTTGTACCCCGCCAAGCGCGCTGCCGATCTTGAACCGGTGGAAGCATTGCGTTACGAGTAGAGCTGGAATTTCCCTTCGCCTGACGATGAAAAAGCAGCGGGTCGACTCCAAGGTCGACCCGTATGGTTTAAGAAAGAGGTTATCGGCAGCGTTGGTGTGGGCGTTGTTTGGTACGAAGCCTCTGGAACATTGCGAAAGAGATGGCGATGGCCAGAGCCTGCAATCCTCAGGATGACCTAAAGCCCCCACTTATATCTCCATGGCACCTATCTCAACTGTCGCTTACCCCACAATACTGTATTCATACTGCCCGCGGACGGGCTTGCCCTCTTCATAGCGGGCTCGGCGGAAGAGTTGTCGCCCCATTCCCGGCGTCTCCACACCGGTGACCATGTCCGCGGTCATCAGGCCCACGGCCGGACCAAGCTTAAACCCATGGCCGCTGAAACCTGCGCAGACGTAGAGCCCGCTCCCTTCAATCATTTCATCGATGATGGGGTGCCAATCCGGTGTGATTGCATATAACGCCGCGAACCCGCCTGCGCTTTCGCTATCCTCGAGTGCGGGGAACCGTTTCACCAAACGCTCACCGGCGTCGGCGATGAAGTCGAAATCGACATTCTCGTTGTAGGCGTCAGGATCGACGATGTAATTCTCCTCTTCGGGGTCGATCAAACCGACCAGCGTCAGATCACCTGTTTCTGGGCGCCAGTACACGGCGTGGACGAAATCCGCAACAACAGGATGATGGTCTTTATAAGGAGATGGCCGGCGGAAGAATGCAGCCTGCACCCGGCAAGAATTGATGGGCAGCTCAACGCCGGCTAAGCGGGCGATCCCGGCACCCCAGGGACCGCCGCAGTTGATGACGACCGGGGCGTCGAAGCTCTCGAGTGGAGTATCTACTCCGATCACCTTTCCCGCGGAGAGACGTATTCCTGTAACGCGGGTTTCCTGATAGACACGTGCCCCGAGTTCTTTTGCAGCTTGAACATAGCCGTTCAATGTGAGGTTCGGGTCCGCATACCCTGACTGCGGCTCATACGCGGCGAGGGTCGTTTCGCCAAGTGCGATGTAGGGCCAACGCTTCTGGATTTCATCACGGTCGAGGATCTCGGTCTCAATTCCCAGCTTTCTATGCAGGGCGACATTTTCCTGCAGCCCTTTTACATCGCTCGCGGAGGTCAGGACCAGGAAGCCGGCTTGTGTGAAACCACACTCACCGGTCACTGCGTCCGAGAAATTCTGAAAGACGCCCAGGCTGTGATGCGCCATTCGGGCGGTGACTTCATTCGAGTAATGCTGGCGTATGATTGCCGAGGACTTACCGGTCGAGCCGGTGCCGATCGTGCTTTTTTCCAGTACAGCGACTTTCAACCCTCGTTTTGAGAGCTCCAATGCTGTGCTGCAGCCCATGATGCCGGCGCCGATGATGATGACGTCGTAGGTCTGACCCATGCTTCTTCTCTCCTTTGGCGATGTCTCCTAATCTTATATCCAGAAGGGTATCTACGGCAACGACTACCCTCAAGCTGCGTATTATCCACCAACCTCCCGCAGGTTTCAACCCTGCGGGAGGTTAACGTGCAGACGCCGAAGCGCAGGCGCAGCCTGCGACCGGAAGCAGAGCTTCCGCACTCCACATAAACCAAGAACCCTTCATTAGGATGGGACGAAATGGGTCCAACAAATACTTTTCAACAAAAGAGAGAGGAGAACCGAAATTATTTCTTAAGG
>JAIWHF010000217.1:0-3429 GCA_048629905.1 Methanosarcinales archaeon | reverse complement strand
CCCAGAAACCGATCTTCCCGCATCGTCTTAATATTAGAAACTTCACTTTCCTAAGGGAACAGCCTTTTTATTTAAGCCCCGTCGAGGCAGGTACCGCTGGATTTCACCCGCTCACTGAGGGAATTGACTGATTATCTACTATTCTGACTTTAATACGCGGGGCAAATGAGCGGGGTTTAGGGGATCGGATTTAGCCACCTGGTGTGGGTGTACAGTAATTCGGATTGCCCACTTTGTCGTTACAGGCACTCGGATTCACCGGTTTCGGCGTAGGGGTAGGAGATGCATCGGGAGGAGAAGTCGGTTCTGGAGGATTCACAAGGGTAGGCGTTGGTGAAACCTCACCGCCTGAGCCTTGATCGGGAGTTATCGTGGGCGTGCTTGTCGAGTAATACCAGATGGTCGGCGTCGGGGTCGACGTGTGAGTCTCACTCCGAAAAACATCCCAAAGCGACCATGAGGTTGGAATCGGCGTTGAGATTAGTTCGCTCGCATCCTGGGTCTCCAGGGCGCTCAGCGTCCCGGCAACAGCCGTCTGGATCTGACCTGGATCATCTGTATTTTCGCCGAGCGGGGCATTCGCCGTGTTGAGCGCGGCGATCGTCGCCTCGAAGGCGAGGGCAGCTTGAAGATTATTGTCTTCGTTTACTGGATTGCCTACGACACCCCGCAGCGCAAAGGCACCTATCGGGAATGCCAGAAGCAGTGCCATGACCCCAAGTAAAACCGGCCACCGGCGAACTGTGGGGCGAGAGAACGCAGCTCGGAGTTTACGTCGCCATCGATCGCGGGTTACATAGAAACGATTGAGTCGCGGCATCACTGCCGTAAGCTCATGGCCATTCTGCACTGAGGTCAGAATCGCCTCCTGCAAGGCATCGTTGAAAATCGCGATCGAACCGTAGCGATTCTTGGGATTTTTATCGAGCACAGTGGTCAAGACATTCTCGATTGGCACTGGAACGCCGTGATTCACTTCACGCGGAGGTGGAAGAGGTTCGTTGATGTGCTTGAGCGCGATCGCCAGTGGAGTTTCACCTTCGAAAGGTATACGCCCTACAACAAGCCGATAGAGCACTACTCCTAACGAATACTGATCCGACAGCTCGGTGATGCCTTCTCCCAGGCACTGTTCCGGCGACATATACCCCGGGGTTCCAACCAGCCCTGACCCCGTCAGGTCCAAGGTCGCCTCAGACCAGTAGGCGAAACCGAAATCTGAGAGCTGAGCTGTCCCATGTTCATCTAATAAAATATTGGAGGGTTTCACATCGCGATGGACGACACCCTCATCATGCGCGTGCTGCAAAGCTGCCGCAGCCTGAGAGATGATTTGAGCAGTTTCCTCGATAGATATCGGGCCATTTGTTAGGCGATCCGTGAGCGACCCCAGGGGCAAATACGGCAAGACGTAATACAAATGACCGTTTTCTTCACCGTAGTCGAGGATGGGGACAATATTTGGATGTTTAAGCCGGCTGAGCATTTTCGCTTCCTGGCGGAAACGTTTCTTGAGCCCTTCATCCCGGCTGAGGTAGGGCAGCATGACTTTTACAGCGGCGATCTTCTCATCCCGAAGATCTTCCGCTCTGTATACGGTTGCCATCCCACCCTGGCCGACGACCTCCAGGATGCGATAATGACCTAGAGTTTTACCAATCAACTCTGTCACGGTGTTCCTCGCCCCATTCGTCCGGATCCTACGCAGAATTCCGGACGAGCACAATTACACTGCGAGGTTGTCCACGAATTCGAAGACAACGCAGGTCAGCGCACTATAAGGATAACACCAGAATGGCCCTTAAGTCCCTTTCAACCAGCTATCAAGACTCGGAAGAGCGTGAATAAATGGAATATAGAAAGGGCAGGTATCAGGTTACGGGATAGGTGTGCAGGTTGGGAAGATTGGGTGAGGTTTAGTCTTGCAAATGCCCAGAGGAGTGCTCGTTGGTGGAATCGGTGTGTAGGTTGGCTCAAGTGATTGGGTTACCGTGGGTGTACTTGTCGTTTCGGCGCTGGGAGTGACCGTTGGTGAAGCTGAGGGTGTCTCACTTGGTGGAATCGGCGTAGAACTGGCATCCTGTGAACTCTGCCCGTCTCCGTCGAGCGGTGTCGGCGTACGGAAAATTGAGGGGATCGGGACCGGCGATAACGTTAGCGAAGGTGTTGGACTGCCACCACCACCCAATATATTGAACGTTCCGCCCTCTTCAACGACCACCGTATCTACATCCACGCCATCTGACTCTACCAGCGCACTAAGAGTTCCCATCACTGCAGCCTCAATTTGCTTCGGTGAGAACTCCGCGCCCGGCTGTGGTGCGTTCGCTGTATAAAGAGCATCGATGGTCGCTTGATAATCCGGTGCAATCGATACAGGCTGGAAAAATATTGAATACCCTAGCTCGCGCATGGCCAGGGCGCCGATGGGTAACATTAATAATACGGAGATCAATCCGACGAGAACGGGCTTGCGGAAAACCCGCGACCGACCCAGATACCCAAAAAAGCTGGAATCGTTCTCGTGCTGCAGCCGAACCTCGGTCGGAATGTTGAAATGCATCGGCTGTGGTGTGCGAACCATTGCTGGATCGAGCACCCCCGTAAGCGCCGCCTGGAAGGCCGCGTCAAATTCGTTCATATCTTTGAAGCGATGCTCGGGTTCCTTTGCCAACGCCTTGAGAAGCACGGCCTCAACACCCTCGGGTAACTTTGGGTTAATCGAGCGCGGTGGGGGGAGTGGTTGCTGGATGTGCTTCATCGCCGAGCGTTGACCTGGAGGCCAACAAGAACACCGTCCGTCAGTTGATCGCGGCAATCAATGAGCATGATTTCGATGCCATCGATGAGCTAGTGGCAGCTGATGTCGTGAGACACAGCCAGGCTACACCTGGAGTTGAGGTTCACAATCGTGAACAGCTGAAGGAGTTCTTGCGGCAGGATCTTGCGACGTTTCCCGATGCTCATCAGGAGATCCACAGCATGGTTGCCGAGGGAGATAAGGTGGCTCTGTACCTGACTCTCACCGGAACACAGGACGGACCTATGGGACCATTCCCTCCGACCGGAAGGAAGGTGGAGGTGAAGTTCCTTGGCATAATGCGAGTGGAGAACGGAAAGGTGTCTGAGATCTGGGCGGAGTGGGACAATCTCGGTATTTTGATGCAACTCGGGCACTTACCGCCTATGGGGGGCGAGTAGAGGGTTCTCCCCAGAGTGTTACATTGCGCAAGTCGTTCCAGTTGTTTCAGAACTCTCCCAATCCATTTAATCCATCAACAGTTATCAGTTGGCAGTTGCCAGTTGGCAGTCCGGTTAAGCTGGTAGTTTACAATATCACTGGTGAAGAAGTGGCTACCCTGCTTTCTGCTTCTCTGCTTTCTGGTTCTCACTCAGTTGAGTGGGATGCCTCCTCTTATGCCAGTGGGG
>JAIWHF010000216.1:0-3453 GCA_048629905.1 Methanosarcinales archaeon | reverse complement strand
TGCGTTTGCCCTTCGATGATGGCATCAACGCTCATTGAGCTCGCCAACATGATGGGGCCAACAAAGGCTAAGGCGAGCGCCAACTCATAGCTCACCATCTGCGCCGTTGAACGCACACCCCCCATCAATGCATACTTATTGCCCGAAGCCCATCCCGCAATTACGATGCCGTATACGGCGATGGAGGCAACTGCGAGAATATAAAGCACACCCACGTTTACATTTGAAGCCAACCCCAGGAAGTAACTCCGCCCGAAGAGTGTGACTTCAGGACCGAGCGGTATCACCGCAAGGATGATCAGTGCGGGAACCACAGTGATCACGGGAGCTAGTATGAACAATACTCTATCCGCCTGCTCCGGGATCAACTCCTCGTTGAATATTAATTTAATACCATCCGCCACTGGCTGAAGAAGACCCCAAGGACCGGCCCGGTTAGGGCCAATCCGCGTCTGCATCCTCGCCAAGACGCGCCGTTCGAAGAGCGTTAGATAGGCAAATCCACCCAGAATGATCATAATGATCACCACGGATTTAATCGCCCACTCAAGTAGTAACGCCCAGCTCATAGGTTTCCTCGTTAAGCCTTAAGTCTCACTTCAACGTATTGCGGCTCAGCAATCGGAATGCCAAGACCACGACCGAGTAATACTACACCTTCCGGAATCCCTTCATCAGCAATTGCCTGCAGTTCCTCTGAACGTCCATCTATCAGCAATTCAACCTGGGCACCCTGGATAACCCCGATACTTTTGGCATCCTTCAGGCTCATCCGCAGTACAGGCGAGGCAAGACGTGGGTGAAGTATCTCCGAGGGCATCACCGTAGCGCCGCGGTTGTACAACTCAACAACGGGTACCAGCAGGTATCCTTTCTTGCCCTTGAATTCCGGAGGAGCACTCCACTGAATCTTTATAGATTGATCTTTCTCGGCTGTAGGTGCAAGCTGTACACCCAGTCCCTGGCGATTCTTGAAAGTCGTTCCGCCGAAATATAAATCCTCTTCTCCAACAGGCGGCCATTGCTCTTCAACCTCTGCCAGGTTCTGATAATTTGTCTCAGCATAGGCCTCGGTCTCCTCGGCGATCCGCAGGAACACGGCTGCAGCCGATGAGTCCTCAATCTCGATATCCAAACCCGCTGCCAGGGAGGTTATGATGCGCCAATCCGCTTTCGCCTCACCCAGAGCCTTCACAGCTGGGTAGAAGCGCTGCACCCGGCGTTCACCCGAAGTGAACGTACCCTCGCGTTCTACAAATGATTCCGCGGGAAACACGACATCAGCAAGTTCCGCTGTCGGCGTCATGAACAATTCCTGGACAACAAGGAAACGATCTCCGCCAAAGCTTTCAGCTAGCTTCGGATCATCACCAACGGGGTCAACCGCCATGATATACACTGCCTTTGCCTCAGCGAGTGCATTCTCCAGACCACCCTCTGCAGGGCGTAATCCCATATCCCATGCGCCCTGCGTATTGCTTTTTGGCCAGACGGCTATCAATCCGTTTTGTGCTCTCCCTACGTTTTTCGTTTCAACGAGTATGGCCGCGCAAGCATCAGAGAGAGACTTCGATTCAGCGTACGTCAAACCTTCTACGCCACAGAAAATCACCAGATTCTCGGCTTCCGCAAGCGCCTTTGCAGCTGATTTCAGCGGTTCATCACCGGAGAATTTCGATAGGTCCTTAGCACCGGTAATTGCTTGAAGCAAACCCAGACCTGTGTGCGCTGCTTCTTGATAGCGATATCGCACTATATGTCCAGCGTAATCGTCCAAGCGCGTCTCGCGAGCATTGGCGACAACCAATGTGGCGCCGCGTTTTGCCGCGCCCATAACCCGCTGCCACCAGATGGGAGCTTCTTCATGCAGATCAGAGGCGATGACAAGAATGGCGTCCCCTGCGCCCAGTGCACCCAAATCCGTCCCCTGACCGACACCAACCTGCTGGACCAGCTCGCCACCCGCTTGTGGATCGGAGAGAATCGCCCGACCGCCTACAGATTTCAAGAGCGTGTGGAAGCTGAATAGATCCTCGTTTGAAACCCGCCCACTGGCGAGACCCACAACACCTTCACCCGCCGCTTTCAATCCCTCGGCAGCGTGCTCAAGCGCTTTTTTCCAGCTCGTTTCAATAAGTTTTCCATCAATTCGAACGAGCGGTTTAGTTAACCGTTCATCACTGGTCGCGAAGTGGTGCGCAAAGCGCCCCTTATCGCAGATCCAGATCTCGTTAACCCGTTCATTCTGGCGCGGCATCACACGCTTAATCACTTGCCGCCCCTTCGTGCTCGCCTCCCGGCGAGTGTTCAACATCAAATTGCATCCCACCGGGCAATGCGTGCAGATCGAAGCTATAGCGCCCATTTCCCAGGATCGTGCGCCGAAGCGAAAATCTACAGTCGTGAGCGCACCGACCGGGCAGATATCTGTTGTATTCCCCGAAAAATAGGAGTCAAAACCAGGGTCGGAGAACGTGACGATCTCGATGTTGCGACCTCGCTCAGCGAAGGCCAAAACCGGATCGCCGGCAACTTCCTCCTGATAGCGTATACAGCGCGCACACTGGACGCAGCGTTCCCGATCGAGAACGATTAAATCCCCAAGCTGAACATGCTTATCCTGATGCTTTTTATCATCAAGGAGGAAGCGACTCTCTCCGGATCCATGCCCCATCGTCAAATCTTGCAGGGAACACTCTCCACCCTTATCACAAATCGGACAATCGAGTGGGTGGGAAGTGAGTAAAAATTCAAGTATTTGCTTTCGACCTTCTTTTGCTTTTTCGCTTGAGACCTTCACAACCATCCCCTCACTTACGGGTGTCGTGCAGGAGGTCTCCAGCTTCGGCCAGAATTCAATCTGTGGTTGACCGCCTTCATCTAAGATATTCTCGCCGGTGCTGCGATCACGCTTCGGGGTTCCAATTTCAACCAGGCACATCCGGCACATGCCGACTGCTTCGATCTTCGGGTGATGGCAAAAGACCGGGATATCGATCCCTGCTTGCTTTGCAGCATCGACAACCTTTGTGCCCTTGGGGACACTAACTTCAATATCGTCGATCTTCAGACGTACCAGCTCTTCGCTCATTTCCCATCCCCGGTGAGGGCTTCGAAATCGCTTCTGAAGTGCTCAATACCGGCAACAACCGGTGTGATCGAAAATTCACCCAGAGCGCAGAAACACTTTCCCTGAATTCCAAGGGCAACTCGATTTAATAGATCAATATCTTCAGGTGTTCCATTGCCGTTCTGAATACGATTCAGTATGTGGTACATCCAATATGTGCCCTCACGACAGGGGGCGCATTTTCCACAAGATTCGTGCTTAAAAAAGCTTGAGGTCTTATATGCCATCCAGGCAATATCGACAGTCTCGTCAAGCACGATGATCGAGGCTGAACCAAGCTGCGATCCCACCTTCGGCACGGATTCATAATCCATCGGTGTGTC
>JAIWHF010000215.1:0-3460 GCA_048629905.1 Methanosarcinales archaeon | reverse complement strand
GTTCAGTGTGCTGTAATTTTCCAGTAAACTTCAAAGAACTTTATTTACGCTGTAATAATAAAGAATTCCAAAATGTCACGCATAGATAATCTAAAACATACTTAATTGCTCAGGGGGCGATTTTTCCTTGGTAGTTTCCTCAGTATATTCCGGAATCGCATCTGCTTGTGCAATCAAATCAGGTAACCTGGCAAAATCAGCTTCCAAAACCTGACGTAGAGAACGCTGATGCAGTGCCGCTGCTGGATGATACATGGCAACGATTAAACGTCCTCTTATGTTCATTGCCTGTCCATGTACTTCGCTAATTTTTGCGTTAGGCATAAACTTAGCCATCGAAAAACGTCCTAACGTGACGATCACCTTGGGGTTAATTGTACCAATTTGACGTTCCAAATATGGGTCACAGGCTGCTAATTCATCTGCCTGCGGATCTCGGTTGCCGGGTGGTCGGCATTTTACAACATTGCCAATAAACACATCCTCCCGCTTGAGATCAATGCTAGCAAGCAAATCCTCAAGAAACCGACCCGCAGCTCCCACAAAGGGCTTTCCTTGTTCGTTCTCGTGAAATCCCGGTCCCTCACCGATAAACATCAAATCAGAATCAGCCGGTCCTTCACCCGGCACTGATTTCTTTCGTGAGGCATGGAGTTTGCAATCAGTACAGACCTCAATTTCCTGCGCAATCGCTTTTAGTTTTTCTGCCGCTCCCACTCTATCCCTCCAGACTCTTTTCCCGCCATCCTGGCAAATCATTGAGGACCATCAACAGCGCATCCTCGTGATTGTCCCGATAATACCGCGCCTTCCGTGCTTTGACCTGAAAACCGAATTTCTCATACAGATCAATCGGTCCTTCATTCGACTCCCGGACCTCGAGTGTGACGAGATCAGCCCCAAGGCGTGAAGCTTCTATTAAAGCTTCTTCTAATAACCTGCGTCCAATTCCCCGCTCCCTGTACTCCGGGTGCACAGCGAGTGTGCTTATATGTGCCTCATCTACAAGGAACCAGAAACCAACATACCCTACGATAGGTTGTTTGAGCTGATCCTCCAATTCGGCGACGAATAAATGCGCGGCCGAGTTCTCGGTTAACTCAAGGTGGTAAGTTCTTTCTGACCATGGGAGTGAGAAGGAAAGTCTATCGATCTGAACGACTCGTTCCACGTCCAATAAACACATGGGTCGGATGTGAATGCTGATACGTTCAAATACCTGAGTGATATCCATCATACCGGTTTCAGATAGATTGGAGAGAGCCCGCCCACCGATCCCTTCTTACGGGATTTCAACCGCTTCCAAGCTAGCTCGGCTAGAAATCCTGGTCGACGGACGCACTGCACAGGAGGGGCTAAATCTACGCCAGGCAAGCCGCGTAACAACGCCCGCGTCTGGCTGTCCATGTCTGCACAAATATAAGCTTGATCCTCCAATGATTCTTTGAGTTCCTCCCAGGTGAGAACATCCGGCTCACCCTGCGGCTTCCAACCGCCGCGGGTCCATTTGTACCACAAACCCGCGATTCGCTTGCGCCCCGCCCTCACAGCGACAAACATCGGCTCCGTTCGCTTCGGTTGGGCAAGAGCTAGAATGTCCATCGTTGAGATACCGACCGTGGGCAGACCGCGTGAAAGAGATAACCCTTTCGCAAGTGCCAAACCGATCCGCAATCCCGTAAAGGATCCTGGGCCAATCGCCACGCCAATGGCTTCGATAGCGGATATCGGCTCCCCAACTCTGCGCATGATGAGCGCAATTTCTGGGGCGAGTTCGACGGTATGATGCCCCTCACCCTCCCAAACGCACTCCGCTATTACCCGGTCTCCTGTATGGAGAGCGATGCCCATCATTCTCGTAGATGTATCAATTGCTAACAGCATGTTTAGCCCCCAAAAGCCGATCGTCGGAACTGGTCCAACTTCCGCTCATAACCTAAGCCGTGTGCAGTGACTTGCATACCGCGGTGAAGCTCATCCACCCAGCGCAGCGTGATCCACAATCGCTCGGGCGGCAGCATTTCTGCAATCCGCTCAGGCCATTCCAATAGGACGGGAGCCTTATCCTCGATGAGTTCATGCAATCCAATGATGTAGGCATCGTCGACACCAGCCATGCGGAAGGCATCCACATGGTAAAGAATCTGCTGGTCCGCGCGCCGGTATTGGTTTACAAGAATGAAGGAAGGGCTTGTGACAACATCGAGAGATCCCCAACCTCGCGCGATCCCTTGTGCGAGTGTTGTTTTACCGGAACCCAAATCTCCGGCCAAACAAATCAAATCGGAAAGTTCCAACAATTCGCCAAGGCGAACCCCAATTCGAATCGTTTGTTCCGGGCTATGACTTTGGAAGTCGAGACTTTGCCCTTCTAGAATTGGCATCTTAAGTTCGCGATTATACGCTAGCGAATAAGACCCAACAAGCACGGTTTCAAGGACATTCTTACTCTTCCCTTCATTCTCGCTCCATGCTACCATCACATGCATGCGCGTTCTCGTAATTTCTGACATCCACGCAAACATCACCGCGTTAGACGCAATCCTCGATGATGCGCCTCCCTATGACGCTGTTTGGTGCCTGGGCGACCTGGTTGGTTATGGTCCTGATCCTAACGAGTGCATCGAACGAGTACAAAGACTTCCGGAACTCCTCTGCCTAATCGGCAACCATGACAAAGCTGCAATCGGCGAGATACCGCTTTCACGTTTCAATCGAGACGCGGGGGAAGTTGTCGCTTGGACACAAAGAGAGTTAAAGGATGAGGGTAAGGCATTCCTACATACCCTCCCCAGCAAGATTCAGGTAGAAGAGTTTACGCTCGCCCACGGCAGTCCCAACCAACCGGTCTGGGAGTATATCCTCGATCCAACATCGGCCGACCGCAACTTTGACGAGCTTGAAAAGGACTACGCAATCGTTGGTCATTCCCACTTACCGTTGATCTTCCACAGGCCTTTTGATGATTCATTCGCCATGCTGCGCCCAATCCCCTGGGGAGAAATCATGGCGCTTTCGCCAAAGATGATCCTTAACCCCGGCTCGGTTGGCCAACCCCGAGACGGAGATCCTCGCGCATCCTACGCTATTCTGGACACAGAGAATATGACCTGGGAGATGAGACGAAGCGTCTATAACATTAAAGCTGTGCAATCGCGCATCCTCAAAGCTGGTTTACCAGAGCGTCAATCCATTCGCTTGGACGCAGGCTGGTAACCGGGAACCCCAAAGCTCCTCTCAACGTCTTAGAGTTGACACAATTCTGCGCCAATAGTGGGAGGAATTCACCATGAAGAAAAGATACTTGTTCATCGTCCTTGGGTTGCTAGGGGTTTCCCTGGCTGCCTGCGGTGCCAGCAGTGTGGCACAAGCTCCTGCCTATGATGGAATTACCATCGAACGTGCAGCGGTCGAAAGCTTCGTCGAGATGGAAGATTCCTACGGAGGAGAATTCGACGCC
>JAIWHF010000214.1:0-3465 GCA_048629905.1 Methanosarcinales archaeon | reverse complement strand
TAACTACATTTGATCTGAGCAGGATGAAAAAACTGCTCTCTGAGTTAGGAAACCCACACAAAAAGATTGCCACAGTGCATATCGCCGGAACCAAAGGCAAAGGTTCTACCGCAACAATGCTCGCAAAAATGCTCGAATCGAACGATTACAATGTCGGTTTGTACACCTCCCCGCACGTGGTCAGGTACAACGAACGAATGCAAATCAACGGCGAGGAGATATCGGACGAGCGGGTGATGGAGTACGTCGACAAGATCAGACCGATCGCCGAGAAGATGGGAGAGCAAGGTGTATTATGCCTGGATGCGCCAGTCAGTGGAGGCGATATCGGAGCTCGGCAGGGTACTTTGGCGATCATGGTTGGTGGACCAAACCAAGCTTTAGAGCAGGTTAGACCAATATTAGAGGCGATGGGTAAGACGATTACCCATGTGGGAGAAGCAGGTGCGGGTCAGATCGCCAAGGCAGCCAACCAAATCATGGTTGCCGCCCAGATGGTTGCAATGGGAGAGCTTCTGTTACTGGCAGAGAAGACCGGCGTTAATCCGGAGCGTGTGATCGAGGCGATCAGTGGGGGAGCGGCGCAGTGCTGGACTCTGGACAACAAGCCCTCGCGTCTCTTTGATGGGAATCGCTCCCCGGGTTTCAAAGCCTATATGCAGCACAAAGACTTGGGGATCGTGTTAGATACGGCGCGATCTTACGGAATGCCTCTCCCGGCGACAGCAGTGAATCAACAGCTCTATGAGGCGATGCTCCAGTTAGGGATGCGCGATCTCGATAATTCGGCCGTGATTGGTGCCCTGGAGGCAATATCTGGAATTCAGCTCACGAGCCGCTAAGCTAGGTAGGAGAGTCAAGGCCTCGAACCAGAGGGTATTAAGAGGTAAATTGAACCGTTCAATCTATTGTGAATACGACCAGCCGCTCCGGACCATGAACGCCGAGGGTGAGGATCATCTCGACATCGGCCGTCCTTGATGGTCCGGTTATCAATGTGAGCTGTGGTGAGGAAGTGATCGCTTCTCTGCCTCCGGCGCGGATCCAGTCATCAAACGTAGGATAAATATCCTTTGCTCGAAGAAGTACCAGATGTGTCCGCGGCAGCAGAGAAGTGAGGTTGGATTGACCTGCTCCCGAGGGCAAGATGACCGTGCCGGTATCCGCAAGTCCGGCCAGGCAGGTTGTAAGACCTGCTGGGGCTTGATCCAACCCCGCTAACGTCTCGTATCGAGTGTCGCCATCTTCAGAGCGCGGAATCTCGGGCTCCAGGATCCCTATGTCTTTCTCACGAAGATATTGCCAAACCGAATTTAAATCAGAGCTTTGATCTCCCCAACCGAGAATCTGATTGGCCTCGATCGAGGCGAGGAAATCTGCAATCTTGTGCGGCAGTTCCTCGGAAGAACATCGTACGAATTCCCCATCGACTCTCTCGAGTTCCTCTTGGAAACGAACGATGAGATCGCCTTGGAGCGGCTCATCCTCTTGCGTCTGTATTTCCTGGTGCTTCTTGCCGACTTTGTAAGAGCCGTTACCAGTCGACTTCAGCCGGTGGAAGCGCACGTGGAAGGGTTCTGCTGCGAGGGGTGGAAAGTCCCTGGACCTCGTCCAACCTGAGAACGGGGGCGGTAAACGATAGAGCCAGCCGCCGCGGTTCGGTAGGAAGCGCAGGAAAAAGGCGGCGACAGATTGAACCCGGCGATATCTTCCCGGGGAAGCCATCATCCAAGTAAAAAGTGGCATTCCCGCGCGCAACCACGCGGGCTGGGGGGCAGACTTTACGTATTCTCCTCGAGCGCGAAGGAGCAGCTTGGTGAAGTCGATCCCTGCTGGGCAAACCTCGGTGCAAGCGCCGCAGAGCGTAGACGCTTTAGATAGGTGTCCATATTCCTTAATTCCGAACAAGCCAGGGGATACTAGCGAGCCGATCGGTCCTGGATACGCGCTGCCATAGGTATGACCGCCAATCTCACGGAATACAGGACAAGCGTTTAAGCACGCGCCGCAGCGGAGGCAGAGCAATGCATCTTGAAACTGCGAACGGTGCATCGCCAGGCGTCCGTTATCGACCAGGATGAGATGCCGTTCCTCGGCGCCATCCGGTTCGTCGCCGGCGCGCGGGCGCTGGATCAAGGATACATAACTCGTCAGATTTTGGCCCGTCGCCGAGCGAGGCAGCACCTGCAGTAGGACGGCCAGGTTCTCCAACGAAGGGACAAGCCGCTCGACGCCCATGAGTGCGATGTGGACGGGAGGTATGGTGGAGACCATTCGCCCATTGCCCTCGTTGGTAACGAGGCAAACTGTCCCGGTCTCGGCGACCCCGAAATTTACACCGGAAATCCCGACTTCAGCAGTTAGAAAATCCTTGCGCATGACCCGGCGCGCGGTTTCGGTCATCTCGGCGACGTCGGTCGAATAAGGGACGTTGAGTTCAGTTGTGAAAGTCGTGGCAACGTCTTCCCGCAGCAGGTGAATCGCGGGAGTGATGATGTGGCCAGGCGCTTCGCCGCGCAATTGGACGATGAATTCGCCCAGGTCTGTCTCCACGACACGCATGCCCGCAGCCTCCAGCGTTTGATTGAGTTCGATCTCCTCGCTCACCATCGACTTGGATTTAACGATCAGGCGGGCATTATGCTCTTTGGCGATCTCCGCCGCGGTTAGAGCTGCAGCGTGCGCGCTGAAAGGACCGTGGACCTGGATGCCGTTTTCTTGTGCGCGTTTGATAAATTGCGCAAGATATTCTTCCAGATTGTCGATCGTTTGACGACGGATCTGAGCGGCTTCCTTCAGGGTGTGTTCCGGGTTTGGCAGCGTCGAAAATGCGCGCTCGCGCCCGCTCCCCCGCCGCTCGGCGTTCTGATCCAACGCTTTCTGAAGAGAGGGGTTCGCCAGCGCTTCATGCGCCTTTTTGAGGAATTGCCGTCTCATCGGAGTCCGGGCTCCTTCATGGTGATGATTTGGGCGATATGTGCGCAGCGGATCGACGATCCGCGCCGGCGCAGGCCACCTTCGATCTGCATCAGGCAGCTCACATCCGCGCCGACAACGACATCGGCGCCCGAGCTCTCGATGGCATCGAGTTTGCGGTTCATCATCTCGCTTGAGATCTCGGCGTGGTCGATGGCGAACACGCCGCCGAAGCCGCAGCAATCCGGGGATAGTGAAATCACATCGGCTCCCTCGACTTGATTAAGCAAGTCGAGTGGTTGAGACTGCACACCGAGGCCGCGCAGGAGGTGGCACGATGGGTGGTAGGCAATCCGCCCATCAAACGATGCTTGAAATTCCGTGTGACCCAATACGTCGACAAGGAACTCGCTGAGTTCATAGGTGCGAGAGGCGAGCGCCTGAGCGCGTTGCTGCCAGGGGGGATCTTCACGAAACAATTCCAAATACTCTTTACGGATCATTACAGCACATGAACCGGAAGGAATTACAACAGGATCGTCTATCCGG
>JAIWHF010000213.1:0-3485 GCA_048629905.1 Methanosarcinales archaeon | reverse complement strand
TAAATAGTTGAACGGTGAGAGCAAATCATGAGCGGCAAGGTCCTCCATGATGCCGAGGTTTTCAACTTCCTGTAAGCCCACGATGGTGGGCGCCCCTGCCGCGAGCAGCGTGTTTGCCACTTTCGTAAGGTCGAGCTCATATTCCGCTTTGCGCGGGCGAGGTGGGCTGGAAGGGTGTGGATCAAGGATGTCGAAGAGATTCTCGACGTTCCACGTCATCAGGCTGAATACCGGGGATTCAACAGAGGGAATGGATCCAATTTCGTAGGGTTCAGACACGGTATCAGGGGCATGATTCGGTTCAATTTTATACTGGCCATATGTGAAAGCGAGAGGCCCCTCTATATCAGTGATCTGATCGCCAGTGGACACAGCGTAGGGAAGAGTCGAACGGTCTAAATGTTCTTCGCTGGAGCCGTCATCGACCATGATAAGCAACCCGTTAGGGTCGCCACGCATGACGCGGGAAATCTCGTGTTTTGCGAGTACAAGAGCCGATTCGCCGAAGCGAGTCGTCGGACCGACAACAAGTGCAGGTTCATCAACGGCAACGAGCATGCCTTCCAGCGCCTCGAAATAGAGCGCGGCTTCATCTTCATCCGCCGGAGGATCCAGAAGGGTGGCTGCGGGCAATGCTGCCGCCGATCCTGAGATCGTGATGTCATCTGCTGAGAAGATCTCGAGCTGCGTCTGTGCCGAGACCTCACGTATTTTTCCTCCGACCTCAACTCGATCCCCGAGGGAGACCGGTATGGAGAGTTCACCTGTGGAGATGAAGAGACCTTCGGATGTTCTTGGGTCCTGATCGGGGGTTGTGTTTTGAATCCAGAACCCGGCCATATCAGGGAAAACCCCGATGACGGCGCCCGTGGTTGTCACAGTTTCTAGTTTGTAAGGTGATCGATCGCCCGAACCCTGGATCGCCCAGATGGGAACGTAGCTTCCCAGGAAGATTCGTTTAGGCTCACCGACCAGGATTTCAACCGTGGATGGAACTTGAGCTCCGTAGCCATCGATGACGATCGTGCCATCAAACGCTTGAGCTTGCACACGATAGCTCACGCTGGTTGTTCCACCATTTCCCGGGAGCTCAGGGATCATCCATTTAAGGATGTCCGCGGATACTTCACCATCGTCAAGCACCTCGACAAAACGTGCCCCTTCCAGGTTGTAAGGCGCCCAGATCTGCAGGTCTTCAACCGCTTCCGACGTGTGGTTTGAGGCATTAATGGTGATGGTAAAGATCTCGCCCGATTGGACCGTGTTTGGCGCGTCTATGGAAATCTGGACCACAGGCGGGAATAACTCTACCAGGTCATCCTGTTGGCGCGGATTTAGCTGCATGCGTCCGTCGCGTATCTCCATAATCCCCGATGCTTGATAGATGCTGCCTTCATCCAGAGGATCGGTCGTCATCTCCGTCAATTTATCGATATAAAGTGTCAGTAAATTACCTTCGTCGTCCACGAGGTCGATCTCATAGCTGTAGGAAAACTCCTCGATCCGGCTGGCGGTGCCTACCACTTCGACCAACCTTCCCGGAAGATCTTCGTTGTCGTGAACAGCCAAACGAAGGGTGACAGGAGTCGCTTCAGGAGCTTCGCCCAGGGCGAGAACTTCAACATCCTCGGGTGTGTCAGGTATAAGCTCGACGGCGCCGCGATAGAGTGTCATCACCCCACGAGCCTGTACGGTTGCGCCGATGGGGACGTCGAGGGCGCCCTCGCCTGTCGGGACGTAGATCTGCACCCCACCGCTGTCGTCTTCAAGGTAGAACTTAACATTTCCTCCACCGGAGTAGAACCCGCCTGTGTACATCGTGGCGATGCCTTCAATCGTGGCAACGGATCCGATGAGAGAGCGTGCGACTCCAATCGGAACGCTGCCGGTGGACACAGAGATCCAATAGGGTTCGCCGAAAGCGTAGGTCCCATCAGCGGAGGAGTGAGCGTAGTAATTTTGAAATGCGGTGGTGAAATATGTCCACGGTACTTCCAGGGTGATTTGGGTCATCTCTTCTGAAGATGGAGGGAGCTCGGAAATTGTCCAAGCTGCAACGTTTTCACTCAGCGTGATGGCAGAGGGAGACTCGACAACCGTAAACTCGGAGGGAATGGGGAGCTCGACGCTCAGATTCGGTATCGGTTGATCAGAGTTATTTCGAAGCGTCAGGGTGAGCGGGAAACTCTCGCCGGGGCTGAGAGATTCCGGCAGGGATAATTCGATCTGGAAGGGAACGTCGATAGCAGGGGTTGCCGCGCTACCTGTGTTTTGAGGGTAAGGAGAAGATTGCAGGAGAAAGTCGGCCTCGTTGTTATCTGTGTCGGATTTATTTCCCGCCTCGCCTCCGGGCTTTCTTTCGAGTGAGGTGTCGTTCTGGAGCTTGGGTGCGGCTACTCCTTCGTGAAACCCTTCGGGCGCTGTCCCCCAGCCCAGGCTGTCTGCGGTGGAAGCGGAGGCATTACGCAGGGTGAGCCCTCCTCCAGAGGTGTTCAACCCCTGCGTGAAGTATGCATCGGCAGGGAGGCCTAGATCTTCGCCAGAGCGGACGAGCAGGTAATGTCCATGAGGCGGGATAAGTGTGCGGGCTTCCCATGAATAGACCGGTAAATCGGCCTCGCTTGTAGCGAGTCGATACCATAGCGACCAACCTTGAAGGTCTACCAGATAATCGCCGGGGTTATATAACTCGATGAATTCGTAATTGTTATTGCCCTGCTTCCCGGCCATAACCTCGCTGATGAGGATGGGATAAGTTGAGGGCGGCTCGAGTGTGGGGGGTTCAGAGCTGGAAACTGAACAACCGGCGAGTAGACCCAACAGGACGAGCCCGATTAAAAGCCTCATAATGTTTCGCATTCCATCTCTCCGTAAAGGTCCTGGATTCATCGACGTTAAGTCTAAAGATGCAGGCTGGATGATGCAAGTGCTGCATAGCACCGCCCGGAGCCCTCAAGCAATCAATTATCCCTTAATCTCCCGCAAGTTTAAAACCTGCGGGAGAATTTTATTAGGGAATGCATCGTTGATGGTTGTAGAGACGCAGCATGCTCCGTCTCTACGCGCAGGATATATTGTCGGGAGCAAGACTCACCCCCGACACATGCGCCTGCGACCGGAAGCAGAGCTGCCTGACTCCACAGTTATAAAGAAGGCATAGATCAACATTCACAAGGCACGTTGGGTTTCCTACACAGGGTCTTCGCATTGAATAAGATGGGAGATAGTCATTCCCGTTGCTCACGACGCTTCCTCAGCATTTCTTTAAACGTAGGAGCTAAAGAGGCGATGACCGGCGAAGGTTCTTCTGGCTGCCAGGCCTTGATCGCCTGATCGGTGGGATGCGGCCAGCGTTCATCGGAGTGAACAATCGTGCCGGGGTTCTCCGCAGTTTCAAGGACATCTAGAGCCTGGCGGATGACCCTCATTTGCTGTTCTACATTTCCCGGTTCACCGAGGGAGTGGCCGAATGGAAATTCCACAGC
>JAIWHF010000212.1:0-3594 GCA_048629905.1 Methanosarcinales archaeon | reverse complement strand
GCCAGGATCGTTATGGGAAGAGGATAGCGACCATCATGGATGGTTACCGTTCCGGGGAGGGTCCCCTCGACACGGATCGGGCGGACCTTTTCACCAACGGCTGAATAGGGCAGGAAGCCCACCGCGCCTTCATTTTCATCAACAAGCTGCAGGACAGCAGCCGGCGTAGGACCGAGCAGGGCGTTGTTTGTAAAGCGTTGCCCGTTCAACACCGTCGACTGGAATGCGGCTCGGACTTCATCGCCAGGGAGCGGGATTACCGGTTGGATCTGAAGATCGGTGTCTGCAAGGGAATCCCAGCTGCTCATGCGGCCGGTGAAGATCGCAGCCAGTTCGTCAATACTCAGGTCGCGCACGCCAAGATCGGGATGTACAACTACCACAATTCCATCTTCACTTAAGGGTGTAGCGAACCACCCTACAGGCGGCGTAAGGCCCCCGATAAGGACATCACCACTCCCATTTTCTAGAGATGCGAGAGCTGCTTCAGGCGGCTGGTTCACCAGCGAGATCAATGAATCCGGGTTGACCTGAAGGTATCCATCGAACCAGGTTTTCACGAGATCTGCATAGGCGGGTGTGCTGATAATCTGCTGCACTACTGGTGTTGGAGCAGGCGTTGCCTCCGGCGCGCACGCGCCCAGGTAACTCGTTGCCATCGCGAGCAGGATGAGATTAACCCCTAAACGCATAGATGATCAAACCTCCCAAACCGACGATTGTACAGTAGATCGCGAAGACATTAAGCGGGCGGCGTCGAAGGTAGGAAAGAAGCCAATGGATAGAGGCAAAGCCTACGAGCGCCGAAGTAGTAAATCCAATGAATAGGTTGGATAGCTGCGATCCCGGGTCAGGGATGGCTGCCAGATCCAACAAAGCGATAATACCCGCGCCGAGCATGGCTGGGATCGACAGGAGGAAAGAGAAACGAGCTGCATCTTCCCGCTTCAGCGAGCGCAGCAAACCGCCTGCAATCGTGGATCCGGAGCGTGAAATCCCCGGGAAAAGGGCCAGGGTCTGCGCAAGGCCGATCCACAGAGAATCTGCCCAGTTTAATTCCTTCATGGGTTTGTCAGCGCGGTGGAGGCGTTCGCTGACGAAGAGGATAGCTGCTGTAACCAAGAGAAAGAGTGAGACTGCGAGCGGGCTGTCGAATGTCTTCTCGACGACTGGTTTAAGTAAAAGTCCCAAGACTGCGGCTGGGATGCTGCCCAAGAGGATCAACCACGCCAGGCGGGCATCGGGTTCATCGAACGGGCGCCGCTGAAGAATTCCGTGCAGGGCAGCAGTGAACATACTCAGGAGTTCTCGCCGGAAGTATATGATGACAGCTAGCGTAGTCCCCCACTGAATCAGGACGTCGAAGATGAATGCAGTTGTGGGGTCGAACTGCCAGTTGAGAAGCCAGGGTACGAGCACCAGGTGACCACTGGAAGAGACGGGGAGGAATTCGGTTACTCCTTGCACGATCCCGAGTACGAAGGCTTGAAAAGGTGTCATCGATCACTCCACGTCTTGTCGGTGTTTGTTGAAATGAGCACGGAATTCAGCCGCAAAACTCTCCAGATTACCAGCGATGATGGAATTCCTGAGATCGGCGGCGAGAGCGGTGAGCATATAGATGTTGTGGATGGAGAGCAGCGTGGCGGCGAGCATCTCCCCTGTATTGCATAGATGGCGGATGTAGGCCCGGGTGAAGGTCGTACAGGTGGTGCAGGAGCATTCCGGGTCCAGCGGTCGTTCATCGTCAGCGTACTGCGCTTTGCGCATGTTCATTCGGCCGCGCCGGGTCAGTGCGCTGTGGTTGCGTGCCATCCGTGTTGGCAGGACACAGTCGAAGAGATCCACCCCGCGCTGCACGGCTTCCACGAGATCCTCCGGGCTGCCGACGCCCATCAAGTACCTCGGTCGATCCGCAGGCAGCACATCATCGATGACTTCAAGCATCGCCTGCATCTCCGCTTTCGTTTCGCCGACAGAAAGCCCCCCGATGGCGATCCCCGGGAAATCGAGACTGGCGATGAATTGCGCGGACTGTGCGCGTAAATCGGAGAACACACCGCCCTGCAAGATTCCGAAAAGCGCTTGATCGTCCCGCTTCTTCGCTGCCAGGCAGCGCTCAGCCCAGGCGTGGGTCCGGACGAGGGCAGCCTCATTCTCGCTGCGGTCGTATGGGGCAGGGCATTCATCGAAGGCCATGATGATGTCCGCGCCGAGTTGTTCCTGGATGGCGATGACGCTCTCTGGTGTGAAGCGAAGGGTTGTTCCATCGAGATGGGATTTAAACGTAACCCCATCCGCATCGATCTCGCGTTGTTTAGCTAGCGAAAAGACCTGAAAGCCGCCGGAATCCGTGAGGATGGGCTTCTGCCAGCCCATGAATGCGTGCAGCCCCCCAAGAGAGGCGATCGTCTCCGCGCCAGGTCGCAGGAAAAGATGGTAGGTATTCGCCAGGACGAGCGTTGCACCTGCCGCCTCGATTTGGCGCGGCGTCAATGCTTTGACCGTCGCCTGGGTACCCACCGGCGCGAAGACGGGCGTGAGCAGCTCGCCGTGCGGGGTTTGCAGGGTCCCTGCTCGTCCGCGCCCATCCTGTGCAGTCAGGTGAAAGCTGAAATCATCCATCACAACGGATCCCCCGCTGACAGCTCAAGGCGATGATGATGTCAGCGGTCTTCAGGAAGCGTTCCCTTCGCAGTCTCATAGCGCTCGATTATACCCATGCCATCGATAAGTTGTCATCTCTGGGTGCCGCCTTTATACTCAGCGCCATGAATTCTAAAGACAGTTATTCCACCTGGGTCGAAGTCGATCTCGGGGCGATCGAGGAGAACGTCCGCTACTTCTTGCAGAGTACGGGCAGACAATTCATGGCGGTCGTTAAGGCTGAAGCCTACGGGCATGGGGCGATACAGATCGCAAAAACGGCGTGCAAAGCGGGAGCGAGTTGGTTAGGCGTCGCCCGTGCGGGGGAAGCGCTTGAGTTGCGAGCGGCAGGCATCGGCGAACCGATCTTCCTCCTGGGCTCGACTCCACCGGCGCGGATGGAAGCGTTAATTGATGCAAATGTCTCATTAACTTTTTGGAATGAAGCGCAGTTGGCGGATATTTCACGAGCGGCAGAGAAGGTTGGCAGTCGGGCGAACGTCCATCTGAAAATCGACACCGGGATGAGCCGTGTGGGCGTAAAGCCGGAGGAGGCATCATCCCTGGCTCAGGAGGCAGGGCGAATACCATCCGTTCATCTCGAAGGCGTATTCACCCATTTTGCGAAGGCGGATGAGTCGGATCCGGCCAGCACAGATTCACAGCTGCGGATATTTAGCGAAATCATATCCAGTTGGGAATCATCGGGTCTTCGCCCTCCGTTGGTGCACTGTGCGAACTCGGCTGCTGCGCTGCGCAGACCGGAGGCGTGGTATGACCTCGTACGGGTGGGAATCGCGATGTACGGGCTGCACCCCTCAAGCGCCTGTAAACTGCCGGGAGTCGTGCGGCCGGCGCTTACGTGGAAATCCAGCCTCTCTCAGGTCAAGGTTCTCCCGCCTGGGCGGGGGATCAGTTATGGGCACATTTACACAACGTCGTCTGAGG
>JAIWHF010000211.1:0-3669 GCA_048629905.1 Methanosarcinales archaeon | reverse complement strand
GGTTGGGATTTGGTTATGCCCGGCATCAAGGAAGAACACTACCAGATACGTCCCATCATGGACGGTCAAATGAACTTGGCCTATTACGAATTGCTAGCTGAGATCATCAATCCCAGCGGTGAGCGCGTGGGATTTTGCTTTGTCGAACTCTTGCCGGGGGTGAGAAACCCAGGCAAGAAACCCAGTTTTAAGAAACTCTTTGTGCGAGTATAAACTCAATGAAACGGGATCCCATCCCTGATGATCTTCATTACGCCACCGGTTAGGGCTCATGAGGGTGCAGAACGGCTGCTGATCGATCTCTCGACAACGCAATCTTGAAGGAAGTGCTCTCAAGAAAGTGGTCAACCCGGACAGGCGGCGGCAGGGGATAGAAAATCCAGAACAGGAAATTAATAAATGACTTTCGCACATCCAGTTGAAGAGTTGGTCAAGCAGCGTTTCTCCTGTAGGAGTTACCTGAGTCAACCTGTGGAAGAACAGACGCGCCAAAGGCTCGCTGATTATGCCGCCGCGCTTCAGACGGGACCCTTTGGTGCGCAGATGCGCTTTGAACTGGTCGCTGCTCACGAGAAGGATCAAAAAGCTCTAAAAAACCTGGGGACTTACGGGTTCATCAAAGGGGCAACCGGTTTCATCATCGGGGTTATTCAGGATGATGAAAAGAACCTGGAAGATTTCGGTTACCTGATGGAGAGCATCATCTTGTTTGCGACGGACATAGGCTTGAGTACATGCTGGCTTGGAGGTACTTTTACCAAAAGCAGCTTTTCGCAAAGAGTCTCGCCACGTCCCGGCGAGCTAATTCCCGCTGTTGTCGCATTGGGGTATTGCGCCAAGAAACCACGCAGGTTCGATGCGCTCATCCGCAGCAGTGCGGATGCGGAGCGGCGGCTCTCGTGGGAGCAATTGTTCTTCGATTCCAGGTTCGGGGCGCCGTTATCCCGGACCATGGCTGGTGATTACGCCAAAACACTGGAGATGGTCCGCCGGGCTCCGTCAGCATCGAACAAGCAGCCCTGGCGAATCATCAAAGATGGCCATATGTGGCATTTCTACCTGCAGCGCACACCGGGGTATCGGGAAAGAATGCTTGTAAGACTCTTTACAGTGGCGGATATGCAGCGCATCGACATGGGCATCGCCATGTGCCATTTTGAGCTCATGGCGCGTGATCATGGCTTGGATGGACGTTGGGAAATTAATGCGCCCGCCATTGAAAAACCCGACGAGTTTACAGAATATACGGTAAGCTGGGTGAGCTGATCAGCCGGGAGGCCCAATTCCAATGCGGGTTCTAGCGAGCGTAATTTGCGCTCGCTTTTTTTAATTCGATGCCACAGCCGCGAATTAATAGGTTAAATCGAAGTTGGGAGATGTGTATAGCAATCTACAGAGAGAAGCTTATTGGCGTACGTATCCAGGGGTGTTGCTTAGTGTGCGCTGGGGTTCCTTTTCCCCGAGAAGGTCAACGATTGCGGATCTCAGTTCCGCCGCGGAGAAAGGTTTTGTGAGGTATGCGTTCGCACCAGCGTTAATCGCTTCGACGCGGTCTTCTTCGAGGAACTTAGCACTTGACATAATGACGGGTATCTTCGATAGACGCGGGTCCGCGCGGAATCTGCGGACGAGCGTCAGGCCGTCTACGTCGGGCATCATGATGTCAAGGATAATCAATATGGGGGTAATCGACTCCAACACTTCGAGTGCCTGGGCAGCGTTGAACGCCTTCCGAACCGGGTAGCCGAAGGTGGTGAGAATCTCAGCTACAACTTCACAGAAGGGTTGTTCATCGTCGATTACTAAAATCGTGCTGGCTGGCTCGTTCATGCGCTTCGTTTCTCTCAGGTCAGGGTCAAGTTTATTTGTTTACAAATTGGTTGTTTGCACAGGTTAAGGCCTTTTCGGTACTTAAATCAATGAGAAAGAGGGGGTATGCAGATACCCCTTCCTTAGCAAGAAGTATGCCCGGCGGCCCGGCGATAACAAATCTGTCTCGAACTATCATCGGGTGCACAACATGCAAGCCAGATCCATGCCGCTGTATTCTTAGGATCCTCCTGCAGCACCCAACTCAATGCGGCCTCACCATTTTGAAGATCCCCTCGCTCCACGGCTTCGACGGCCAGGCTGAGGGCCTCCTCTACTGAAGTAAAATCATCGGGATGAATTCTCGTTGCCATAAGTACCTGCTTTCAGGAATAGTATGAATGAAATCAACCCCATGTTAACACGCGACCGCCGCTGATGAATTTACAGGAACCTTACAATCCAACGGCGGAAAAAGTTGGCTTGGCGTGAGGTTAATTGGAGATTACACTGTTCTCTATGGAAGGTCGTTTTTCACGTAAAGAGGGAGCGGTTTGAAGCTTCTCGTAGAGCTCTATATCGTATTGCACATGCTCATGGGCGCACCGCTGGACGTGCTTGTTGACGCGCGTCACCCGCTCCCGCGCTGGTTTGACCCTGGCCCTCAGGCTGATGCGGTTTCAGCGCTGGAAGACTTGATATCAGAGGCGAGTGATGCCGGTATAAAAACCCTTGTTTATTCCGGATATCGGAGCTACTCAAAACAAGGCGCTGTAGTGGAGCAGGTAGGGAGAGAAGGATCTTCAACTGCCAGTTTCTATTTAGCGGCGCCAGGCTACAGTGAGCACCAGCTCGGGACCGCGTTCGATCTCGTGTGGCCCGGATTAAAAGTCGAATTCAGCGATCCCAGGAATCAGCAGTTGTACAACTGGCTCGAAGAAAATGCACATCATTTCGGATTTGTCCTGAGCTATCCCTATAAGGAGATTGAGGGGTGGCCGTATAACAATCGATGGATGCCGCAGGTGACGGAGTTCATCCACGAACCATGGCATATCCGCTATGTCGGGAATCCATTGGCGGAAGAAATATTCGCAGCAGGATATTTAGATCCCCAGAATTCGGTTCTTCCACAAGATTATTATCAACCCTGGACAGGGAGCAGTCCGTGAACAATGCTGCGGGTCTTGCATTCCGGTGTAGATCCAGATGTCAGGTGTAGGAATAAAGGTTTGTTGCGCGGTTCGGTGCTTATGATACACTGGTTAGGTAACCATAAGGATATCGGAAGGAGACCGTATGGCTGAAAACGCCAAACGTGTCGTTTGTATTGAGGACGAACCAGAGATGATTGATCTTGTCCGGCTGATCCTCGGCCGGAAGGGGTTCGATGTCATCGGTGCAAATGGCGGGATAGAGGGGTTGGAAACGGTTCAACGCGAACGCCCAGACCTCGTGCTTCTTGATTTGATGATGCCGGATATGGATGGTTACGAGCTGGTGCGCCGCATCCGCGCCAACCCACGCATCGCGGGGATGCGGATCATCATCCTCACCGCGCGCGACGCACCCGAGCAACGCGTTCGCGGGCTGGACGTCGGCGCCGACGATTACGTCGTGGTGGCCAAGGATGCCCACGACGGTGACGACGGTTTCTACGAGAACTTCGGGTTCGACCCCGACTTCGAGATGGTCGACCCGTCGTTCGTGTACGATCACCAGTACCTGCCGGTCCCCGACATGCTTCTTGCCAATGACGACCCGGACACGTCCTACAGCGACGAGATCCAGCTGGTGGGCGGCCGCGGCTACGGCGTCAAGTGCGGGTCGTACAGCGAGTCGGACGTCGTCTACCTCTAT
>JAIWHF010000210.1:0-3707 GCA_048629905.1 Methanosarcinales archaeon | reverse complement strand
AGAATCCTAAGAGTCGACTTCGTGCAGAATCTCATTGACGTTCTTAAAGTCTGGATTCAACTACGAAGTGAAACAATGGATAAATGGCGATTGCCAGGAGTTTATTGATTCTTTGTTCCGACATGACAAAATGAGTATACCGCTACTCTTACATCTCCCACGAGTGGAAGCTTTGAGTGTCCTGACCGAAAGATCAGTTCTAAATTAAAGCCCATGTTGAGAGATATTGACTGGCGAACATGCGCGGCTTAGTTGTCCTTTCAAAAAGATCGGTCGCTTTCACCAGAAAGCGACCTTTTCAGCGCCCCCGACAGGACTCGAACCTGTGGCCCCTTACTCCGCAAGCAAGTGCTCTAATCCACTGAGCTACGAGGGCATGGGTATTCAATTGTCAGGCAGCTTAGCGGGGAGGGTGGGATTCGAACCCACGGTAGAGGTTAAAGCCCCTACAAGCGCTTAGCAGGCGCCCCCGTTCAGCCACTCCGGCACCTCCCCTGATGAATAAATTATCAAGGCGGAGGGAGAGGGATTCGAACCCCCGGTGGGCGTAAACCCACAGCGGTTTTCAAGACCGCCGCCTTCGTCCACTCGGCCATCCCTCCGAGGTCCGTACGACCCCCTCCTGAACGAAAGCATTCTACCATGGCGTCTGGGGCGAGTCAAAGAAACAGGTTGTTTAAGGTTAGAAACAAAGAAATCAAGTGCCAAAAACTCGAATGCTCGGGAGTCACCAGGCTCTGCCTGCGGCCGGAAACTCTGCTTCCGCACTCCACAATATTACGACGAATCTTTTCCCCAGACCTGGTAGAGCCCGAGCCGGCCGCCTTCGCCATCGGAATGGTACGTATCAAGGACGGTGAAACCCGTCTCTCCGGCGAGGGCCTCCAACTCGGGAGGCGTAAAGTGGTGGACATAGCGCAGGCCATAGCCGCCGCGACGCCAATCTAAAAGATAATCGCCCTCCTCGACATCCTCATCGGTCAGATCGATGGTCTCCCAGGGCAGGATGCGCGCCTGGTAGCGCTTGCTGGCTAAGAAATTCCAGTTGGAATGGATCCACTGACCGCTGTCGTTGAGAATTCGATGCACCTGCAAGGCGAGGCGTTTCCTGAGTGCAGCGTCTGGTAGATGGTGCAGCACGGAGAAGGAAAGGACGCGATCGATGTGCTCCCTGAGCGGGATTGCTAGTTCCTTCTCTAGCACATCTGGCCATGAAGGATCAGCGAGGTCCAGAACGTGGAAGGAAACTCGTGGATCCTGGACCTTTTCCCGGGCGATTTCCAACAGGAGGGGGCTCGAATCAACCCCGATGTAACGTCCCGCCGGATCGCGACTGAGCCACTCGAGCGCAAGCTCGCCGTTGCCGCAGCCGAGATCCAGGACCCGGGCTTCCGACGGAAGGTTCTCTAGCGCTTTGAGAACGCCGGGCTGTAAACGTTCTCGCGTCTGAGAGAAGTGATCGGCGAAGGTTTGGTAGAATTCACTATTGAGCTGAAGGAGTCTGGTGGTAACTTCATCTCTCATACCCTGGATTATACGCTGATGGACCCCCAAAAGGCGTGGCAGGATGCCCGCAACTACACATCCGAACAAGTCGAACTCGCCAGGTTAATCCTGGAGGAGATGCGCGCCGGCGCTTCGGTTAAGGATGCGGTCCGCCATCACCCCTTGTCGGCCGGGGGCTACATCGGGAAACATGTGCTCATTCACACCTATCGGGGCCTGACGGATTCCGGCACATGGCTGTTCGAGCAGGAGATGATCCAGCGTCTGCGCATGAAACCTATGCGGACGTTGTCTGGCGTCACTACCGTAACAGTTCTCACGAAACCCTATCCATGTCCAGGAAACTGCATCTTCTGCCCAACTGAAGAGCGCATGCCAAAATCCTATCTTTCGGATGAACCCGGCGCGATGCGCGCTCTCCATCATGCCTTCGAGCCCTACGAACAGACGATCGCTAGAATCGAGGCGCTGGAAGCGATAGGTCACCCAACGGAGAAAATTGAGCTCCTGATCCTCGGTGCGACCTGGAGTGCTTATCCGTTTGACTATCAGAAGTGGTTCATCCAGCGCTGTCTAGATGCCATGAACGGCTTCGATTCACCGGATCTGCATGAGGCGCAGCAAGCCAATGAAGCAGCAGTCCATAAGAATGTCGGTCTGGTGATTGAAACCCGTCCAGATCTTATCAACCATCGCGAGATCGCTCGCTTGCGAGAGCTCGGAGTGACCAAGGTGCAAATGGGGGTCCAAAGCCTCGATGATGAGATATTGGCGCTGAACGAACGCGGGCATACGGTTGCTCAATCCCGGGAGGCCATGGGCCTATTGCGCGCCGCGGGTTTTAAAATCGTGCTGCACTGGATGCCCAATTTACTGGGTGCGACGCTTGCATCAGATCGCCGTGATTTCACACACTTATGGGATGATCCGGATTTGCGACCTGATGAAATCAAGATCTATCCCTGCCAATTGTTAGAGAACACCGAGCTCTATGAATTCTGGGAGCGTGGGGAATACAAGCCCTATACGACCGAGGAACTGATTGAACTCATTGCCGATCTGAAACCCGACATCCCCCGCTACTGCCGCGTTAATCGCATCATTCGCGACATCCCCTCGACGCATATTGTTGCGGGGAATAAACGAACCAGCCTGCGACAGGACGTCCAGCAGGAGTTGAAGCGACGCGAATCTTACTGTTCGTGCATCCGCTGCCGCGAGGTGCGAGGCAAGGAAATCGATCCTGCAAGCCTTGAGTTTTCAAAATTGACATACCAGGCGGGCGGCGCGCAGGAGCATTTTCTCTCGTTTTCAACACCAGAGGATGAGCTGGCCGGCTATCTACGCCTCTCCCTTCCTGAACCCGGGTCACCGGACACCGGAATGGACGATCTAGTGGGTGTAGCGATTGTTCGCGAAGTGCACGTATACGGGCAATCTCTGGAAGTGGGCACTACGATGGATGGTGCCGCCCAGCACGTTGGTTTGGGTTCGGATCTTATGAAGGAAGCAGAAACCATCGCTACAAAGGCCGGGTATCAACGAGTGGCGGTGATCGCTGCCCTCGGAACCCGCGGCTACTACCGCAAGCTGGGATATTCCCTCGGCAAGACGTATATGCTGAAGGATTTGTAAATACTCAGCTGATACCGATTTAAATTGATTGACGATTGCACCCAATATACCGGGTTTCCATTTTGAAATTGTAGAGACGCCCTGGTCTCTACCACTGACCATCCGTACCGATGGTAGAGACGTTGCATGCAACGTCTCTCTTTTGTTAAGCCGATCTATGTGTACGCCCCAGTAGAGCATCCGCAAATCAGATAGACCTCGCTGCGCCGGCAGTCAACGACTGACACAGACTGGATAGGTGAGCGGGGTATAATCCTCAGAACCAATATTACAGACTGAAAGCGAGTATTTTATGGGGTTTCATGGTGGAGGATGGTGGGCATTCATCAGGCACGACGAGCAAGAGCAGCCCCAATTATCCTGGCGGCTGCTGCGCAGGGTGGCAGCATATGCGCGGCCCTACTGGTTAAAGTTAGTCGTCGTGCTGATCACTATGGTCGGCATCTCCTTGATCAGCCTGATTCCACCGCTGCTAATACGAGATTTTATCGATTACGCAATACCCGCCCGGGATACAGCTCGGTTGAATTGGCTCGCTCTGGGCATGGTTGCTGTCCCCCTGATCA
>JAIWHF010000209.1:0-3744 GCA_048629905.1 Methanosarcinales archaeon | reverse complement strand
CCATCAACATGCTCGTACGTCGCTTCCCACACAGGTTTCCGAATGGCTATGCGAAGCTCTGCCGTGCAGAGAGCCGATCATGCTTCCTTCCCTTGAATTATTGAACACAGTACCTTATTCCTCAGGAAGTCCCAACATTTAAACAAGTACCCATCTCTTTTCCTATATCGATCCTGCCCAAAAGCTGTCACAAAATAGTCACAGAAGAAACTATATAATAGGCGTTGAGGAAGTTCAATGTCCGCTCAGGCCACACAATACACAATCCTGGTTGTCGATGATGAGCCGTCAATCATAGATGTCCTGCGTTATAACCTGGAGAAAGCTAACTTCTCAGTCCTCGTCGCCCGCAATGGCGAACAAGCGCTTCAACTCGCACATGAGAAGCATCCAGACCTGATCGTTCTGGATCTCATGCTTCCGGGGATCGACGGACTGGAGGTTTGTCGAAGCCTCCGTAAGGAAGACAATATCCCGATCATCATGCTCACTGCAAGAGATGAGGAAATCGATCGGGTCGTTGGGTTGGAACTCGGTGCAGACGATTACGTTGTTAAGCCCTTCAGCACTCGTGAACTCATCGCGCGCATAAAATCCGTGCTCCGCCGATCTCAAGCTTCGGAGATCAAAAATGAAACAACCCTGCAAAAGGGTTCGCTCTCGATGAATCTCGACAAACATGAGGCGCACTGGGATGGACAACTTCTTGAGCTTTCCGCCCTGGAGTTCGATCTCCTTGAAACCCTAATTCGTAACGAGGGGCACGTCCTGACCAGGGAGCAGTTGATCTCCACAGTATGGGGTTACGATTTTTTTGGGGATACACGCGCGGTAGACACAGCCGTACGGAGATTGCGCGCTCGCTTGCGTGAGGCAAATCCGCTCGCCGCCGACTCGGTCGCCACCGTTCGAGGCGTGGGGTATAGACTCGATGCCTGATAACAGTTCAATGAAATCCCCCCTGCAGCGTCATCCCGTTTTTACCTGGGTGCGCAGCTTGAGAAGTAAAATCCTACTCAGCCATTTAGCAGTGATCTTCATCGCCGCGATCATCACTGGTTTCTCGCTGCTTTCTCTCGCGGAAGCCTATTTCTTGAACGCGCTTGAAAACAGCCTTATCTCCCAGGCGCACGTGATCACGCAGAGCCTCTTACCTCAACTACGAATCGAAGTGCCAGACCCGCAAATGGGACAGGCATTCAATGCGATTCAACAACAGGTCATCGGCAATCTCAACGTTCAGGTCATCGCTCCCTCCGACCTGCTCGAAAACGAGGCTGCATCACCGCTCTCGAATGCAGAATTGAACAGCCTACGAGATATTACGATCGAACTCAGCTCCACAATTGAAACCCGATTCCTGCTCATTGACCAGGAGGGGGCAACCGTCATCTCATCTGCAGATCTTGACCTGGAACCTTATAAGGAGATCCCCGCCACACAAGATGCTTTCGGCGGCCAGATCACCAGCAGCGTAGAAAAGATCAAGGACGAGGACTGGCTTTTCGTCGCCACCCCCCTGCTACAACAAGATGAAACGGTAGCCGTCCTTCTTCTCGGTCACCCATTACGAGACATCACCGCCGTTCTGGCCGATCTGCGAACAAGGCTCATTCTTGCGGTCGGCATCGCCATACCGCTTGCTAGCTTGCTCGCTTTTTCCTTAAGCCGGAACCTTTTACGCCCTGTAAATGAGCTGGCAGACGCGGCGCGCGGGATGCAAGCCGGCGTATTCGATATCGCTATCCCCGTCGAGCGGTCCGACGAATTGGGCCAACTCAGTCGGACATTCGACAGCATGCGCAACCGTTTACTTGAAACCGAGAAGCTGCGCACTCAGTTCATATCCGACGTTTCCCATGAGCTCCGCACCCCTCTAACGGCGATAAAAGGGTTAACAGAATCCCTGCAGGACGGTGCGGTTGAAGATCCCGAGGTGAGGGATCGTTTTCTCACCTCAATCGAGAGAGAGACCGACAGGCTCATTAGAATGACAAATGATTTACTCACCCTCACCCGAGTCGATGCCGGGGGAATGAAACTCAAGCTAGAAAGTCTCGATCTCAGAAAAATACTCGAGGATACGAAGACGAAACTTTCCCCTGAAGCGAAGAAACGCGGGGTAGAAATCCTATTGGAACTTCCGAAAACAGCGATCGTGGTGACCGCTGATCATGATCGCATCGACCAGGTGCTCACCAATATTCTAGATAACGCACTCAAGCATTCTCCCACCGATGAACGAATACTCGTGACATTGCGAGATGCTCATTCAAAGAAACAAGAAACAAGCGACGACATTGGGATAGACCCTGCACCACTAATGGATGAGGCTTTCAAGCCAGCGCTACAGTCCGGGCCACATGTCGAGATTTGGGTGCAAGACCGAGGCACAGGGGTGCCCGCAGAAGACCTCCCCCACGTTTTTGAACGCTTCTATCGGGCGGATTATTCCCGCTCGAGAGACCATGGTGGAAGCGGCCTGGGTCTTGCGATCGCACGCGCCATAATGGATGCCCACGGCGGCCATATTCAACTCCTGAGTCCCTCACCAGATTGGGATGGCTCAGGAAACCCGGGCACTACGGTGGTACTTGCATTCCCAATCGGATTTCCCCACCTCTGACCACCCCCAATAAATAACTACCTCGCACATAATGTAGGAACAAGACAGTCATGGATCCATTACCCTGCCTGCATCTTGCTTCAGCTTCAGCCCGGGAGATGGAGCAACAGCTTGCTGCTTAGGTGGTTCCGAGAGGATTTGACCTAACAGATACTGAAATACACATTAAGATACGGTCAGCAATTATCGTTGGGATTTTTTCGAATTTAAACGAATTATCGATCGCTCCATTTGCGCTTAATTAGTGACATTCCATGCTGGACAGCGGGCGCTCGACACCTTAGTTCTATTAATCAACGGCGATTACTGTACTTTTTTCTTGACACTGCTTGATTTTCCTATACCATATAAAGTAACAGGACTGTTATCCGGAATTTACGTCAATTCCTTTTGATAACGTTAATCTCAGAAATATGAACAGGTTTTGATTAAGGATGATTTCTGAGGAGTTTGTAGAAAATCAATCGCAAAAATTAACTCATCGGAAATATCAATGCCTTCTATCACGGTTAACGTTTCGCTTTATGGTGATATTGCGAAACACGCTGGCGGTCATCATGTAGCCCAAACCGTAATTGTGCTCGATGGAGATCCAACCATCGGTGGCTTGCTAGATAAGCTGGGGATTTCCGCTGAGGAAAAAGGGTACATTTTTAAGAATGCAGTTCTCTGTGATGTCCCGGGACTTGACGCAGCCCGTGAGGAGTCGTTGTGTGAGGGCGACCATGTGGGAATTTTTTCTATCCAGCACATGTGGCCTTATCAATATCGTGACGGCGTCCGTATGTCAGCTGCCTTAGTGAAGGCTATAGACGGAAGAGGCGCAATGCACAATATTTATTCGACAAATTGAGGAACAGCCAACATCAAACATAAGGGGAAATAGGAGGAAATGATGACAAGAAAAATAGTACGTATCAATATGTCAGATCTAAAAGCCACTTATGAAGATGTACCTAAAAAGTGGACCAAGTGGGGTGGGAGAGGGATGACATCGGCCATCGTTTTTGAGGAGGTCCCTCCCACCTGCCATCCCTTAGGGCCCAACAACAAGGTTGTCATCGCCCCGGGATGGGTCACTGGGACACCTGCTGCTCCCAGCAGCGGCCGCACCTCTT
>JAIWHF010000208.1:0-3796 GCA_048629905.1 Methanosarcinales archaeon | reverse complement strand
AGGTTCCATCGAGCCTGCCTACGATCACTGGATTTCCAGGGGTCTCAAATCGCTGGACTTGCAGTCCGCGGCTTTCTAGCATCTCGACGACCATGCTGGCGCAGGGTTCTATACCGTCCCCGGTTGCCGAAACGCTGGGCTGGGCGCATAGAGTGGCTGTCTCTTCGATATAATCATCCAGCTTTTCAGTAAGGAATGTATCGATCCGCTCTGTTTTATTGTTCATCTATTGCCACTCCAAGATTTTGCTCGTCCACTTCATTAATAGTGGCCAACTGTCCGAATCCTCGCAGTTCACTCCCCAACGTTACTGAGGAAATGGATGATGGTATTGATCATCCGTTCCCAGGTCGGCAGGTGAAGTTTCTCATTGGGAGCATGGAGATTGTCCCCAGGCCGGTAGACGCCGATCAGTACCGAATCGACTCCCAGATAATCCTTTACCATAGATACGGCGGGGATGCTTCCGCCCATGCGATCCAAAAACGGTCGCTTGCCCCACGCGGACGCCAACGCTTCACTCATGGCCTTGATCCACCGGCTATTCCTATTAAAGAGCGACGGTTCCGCCACTCCTTGAAGGTTTATTTCCCAGGTTACTGTTGGAGGCGCGTTCTGCTCCACAAATGAACGTAATTGATCAAAAGCTTGTTGTGAGGTCTGATTTGGAACCAGCCGCATGGAGACACTCGCCATGGCTGAAGCTGGTATGGCCGATTTCTGCGCTCCGCCTCGAACCATAAGAACATCTAGCGTTGGCCTGGCGCTGGTTCTCTCAGCTGCTGTAAATGCTTCATCTCCCCAGATAGCGGGCGCACCAGATAATGCCAATATGCCCGCATCATCTCTAGGTATCTCGGCAAGGAGCGACCGTTCCTCATCGTCAAGAGACACTACATCATCATAGAAACCAGGCAGAGTGATTCGACCTCGCTCATCATGCATCCCAGCAAGCAGCTCTGCCAGCGCGTGGATTGGATTATGCACGGCGCCACCGAAAAGTCCGGAGTGCAGATCTACCGTGGGACCTCTGACTATCAATTCAGCCACTATCAATCCCCGCAGTCCGTAAGTGATGGTAGGAATATCAACGGTGGCCATGCCTGAATCGCCATTTAAAGATATGTCGGAGCTCAGTAAGTCACCATTCTTCTCGAGGAAGCTAGCGAGGCTAGGAGAGCCAATCTCTTCCTCGCCCTCAATCAGAAACTTCGCATTTACAGGCAGCGAACCAGCCTGCAATAAGCTCTCTACTGCGGCAATCGCGGCCACGATAGGTCCTTTATTGTCTACCGCGCCCCGGGCGTACATCTCATCACCTCTGATTACAGGATCGAACGGAGCAGTAGCCCATTCATCTATGGGATCAGGCAGCTGAACATCATAGTGACCGTACATTAGGACTGTCGGAGCCGCAGCATCCTCATTTCGCCCACCCGTGCTCTTCACCTCCCCGGTAATAATGGGATGTTTACCTGTTTCATGAACCTGAACTTCGGTTGCCCCCAAAGCCTTTAGGCGATTGGCGACCCAATTCGCCGCTTCAACCGTGTCCGGATCATGTTGTGGATCGATCGATATCGAAGGAATTCTCAAGAACTCCTCCAGTTCCGAAACGAAACGATCTCGTTCATTCTTCGCGTGGGTTATCGCTCCCTCAACTCTCGATGTCACTAAACTCCTCCGTATTTTTTGTTGAACAATCACCAAATAGTTGGCCAACCAGACTCTGAATTCTGTGACCTGCTAAGCAAACGGACCAAAGAATCAGGTCGCTGTTCCTTTAATATGGCGACATTATACAGTCGCCCAAGGTGATGACAATGTAGCCAATTCCCAGGAGAGAGTGTCTTCGCTGAGCGCACTGCCTTGGGTAGAGATGCGATCGGATCTTTAGAACGAGGGTTGATCTGAAGTATGTTTCCGGTTTTAAGCGAAGATGCTGTTAAATACCACCTTCTGGGCGATCTCGTTTGCGATCATCATCCTCGCCGTACCAAATCCGGGTTTCCACTCACTGTCGAGCACATCACTGACAACTAGCAAGTTGCAAACGCGGACACCCCTAAACTGAGCCAAGGCGTACATGGCTGAGGTTTCCATATCTACGCCAAGGACACCTTGCGCCCGGTATTTGTCCACCGAGCTGCGAAGTTCCCTATAAGGCGCGTCGGTGGTCCACTGTGGTCCCGTGCGAGTCGGAACACCCTCGTCGTTAGCGGCTCTATCAAGAGCCTTCGCCAAATCGGGATCCGGTCTAAGATCTGGGAGATCGTCGAAATAGTGGGCTGAGGTACCTTCTTCGGACACGCAGCTTGTAGGAATGATGAAGGATCCGAGAGAGAATTCTGGTTGGAGGCTGCCCGCCCAACCTACACCGATGAAAGTGCTCGCACCCGCGGCGATCATCTCCTCCATAATCATGACTGTTCCTGGCGCTCCGACCGGCAGTTCTACCATAGAGATCGGTTTTCCCCCTAGCTGACCGCGGAAGAAAACCTGCCTTTGACCGTAGAGCCAATGCTCCGATTTCTTGGCCTCGATTGCCGCTGCCATTTCCGGCGACATCTTGCCGTAACGCTCGAGAAACGCTCCCGCCCCATCCCTGTCGCCGGTCGCCTGCAGAAGCAGGTACTGGTTGGCGAGCTCGGACATCACTGCGGGCATCGTCTCGAGATCGGCGGCGAAGCGCCCGGAGGTCTCGTCGTAGGTAATCGCTCCGGCGCCGCGCAGGTAGTTGAACTGGGTCAGGCAGCCGAGGCCGTGCGCTTCCGTTGCCCCGAACCGCACGCAGCGGAACATGTCCGCGACGTGATCGATCAGCACTTCTTCGTAGAAGTCGCGCGAGTAGTCGCCCAACCCCACCAGAACGCCCAGGCTGTGGGTGCCGACGGCGTCAGCCTTGGCCTCCTCCAGCGCCGAGTAGTGTTCCTGCAGCGCTTTGTTCACGGTGAGGTCGGGGCTGCCGGTGACGTAATCGGGCCCGAGTCCGTGTGCCAGCTCGTGCACGAGAATCCGCGTGAAGTACGGCTCGAACCCGATTCGACCCGCCTGCTCGGGAACCAGCACCTGTTCGGCGATCGGCTTCAGGTTCGTCTCGAACTTGGCCCGGATCACGTTGCGCAGCATCACCTTCTTCGAGCCCTCGGTCTCCCGGACGCGGGCGTCGTTCGGGAGGTTGAACGCGATCGTCTGCACGCCGGGCCGCGTCTCTCCGGCCCCGTAGACCAGGTCGATCACCGAGATCGGGGAGGTGAAATCGCGATCGAGGTACTTGTGCTCATCGGGGATCGGGAGCGCCCGCTCGAGGGCCGGGAGCCGGGCCGCGAGGCCGGCCAGCTGCTCGCTGGCCACCGGGTCCTTGAACCCGATGAACGATTCGAACGACGCCTTGTAGCCGAACAGCCCGTCCTCGTACACCTCATAGGGTCCGATCGTCGGGTCGATCAGGTTGTCCTCGAGCCGCATCCAGGCGATCTCGCTGTCGAAGTAATCGTCGGTGAGGAACGACTCGGCCCGCAGCCGCAGGAAACGCTCGAGCGACGGATTGTCGGCGTGCTCCGCCCACAAGGGAGCGGTAACGCCGTTCCGGGCGCGATGGGCAGTCAGGATTTCAACCAGGATATTTACATTCCGATCAGCGCCGCCCGAGCGCGATTCGGCGAACTGAAAATCATCGTCGGCGCAGGCAGTTTCGGCTTTGAACGCAATCAACTCAGCGAGATCACGCTAACCGTGGCCGACGAAGACCTCGTCAGTCAGACAGCTGCGATGGCTCGCAAGCTGCTGGAGCTGC
>JAIWHF010000207.1:0-3878 GCA_048629905.1 Methanosarcinales archaeon | reverse complement strand
ATGCAAGTACCCAGTGTTTTAACAAACGACTCGCATAATTATCGAATGCGTCATGCTTATACACGTCACGTCGTCTCATAAAATACCGTCCGCAGCACTTCCCTGTGGGCGCCAAGCTGTTTCTTTAACACCCTTCTAGCGTAATGTAAGCGCGATTTAACCGTTCCGACCGGGATTTCCAGGATCTCTGCTATCTCTTTTAAAGAAAGATCGTTAATGTAATATAGAACGACGACCATACGCTGCTGGACAGGTAGGGCGAGGATCGCCTGCCGAACCCAACGCCAACTTTCGTCCCGCTCGGCTAAATTGTGCGGGGAGGCAGGACGGCGCTCGGTGATAATGCGCTCCGCCATCTCATTGATATAGCGCATCCAGCGGCTTTTTCGTTTGATCCATGTGTACGAGAGGTTGACCGTCATTCGATACAACCAGGGTTGCAGCGGCCGCGAGGGATCGATGCGCTCCGCGAAACGGTGAAGACGCAGGAAGACCTCTTGAAGCAGGTCAGCGGCCATATCAGGGTCACAGGTAATCGCAAGCGCTGTTCGATAGACGAGATGACGGTGGCGGTCATACATATCGCCCAGAGCGTCGAGTTCCCCAGCTTGTAGCTCGAGGATCAAATCACGGTCTAGTCTTTCTTCCACGATGTTTTTTTCCATGATCCTGAATAAATACTCTCAACAGTGACAGAAGGTTCAACCAGGTTCATTGGGTTTCGATGAAGCCTGAGCTCTCATGGACACCCCGCTCCCGAATCGAAACGTTCCAATCCAAATAATACACTAAAAGAAAGCGAATCGACCTCGATTCCGCAAATGTCATTGTTGTAGGCCACAAAACGCGGTGCCTGGTAAAGCGGAATGCCTGGCAGGGCTTGGACGAAGATTTCCTGCGTGTCCAGCAGCGCCTGCGAATAACCCTCAACATCTACCCGCCCTAGAAGAACCCTCTCGCAAGACTGGTTATAAACCAGGTCATTAAAACCGGTCGCATTGACACCAAACGGGCTTTTCTCTGTTGGAATTTCCCGCTCAGCAAACATCTCGCACAATGGTGTGATCCACTCCGGCCAGGGCCATAGGACGGCGTCGAATCCCCGCCCGAATACTGGACCATCAGGATATGGCGCTATCAGGGACGAGAAGTCCACAGCTTCCACCTGCATTTCGACGCCGCAAGCTGCCAGGTCAGCCTGAAGCCTCGATGCGGTCTGGTCATTCAGGTCGCCCTCAGCCGTCAATAATGTGAATGAGAAATCCGTTCCGAAAGCTACTCCGGGAACGCCATAGGCGACCCTGGGAAGCGCCTCATCATCCGCTTCTTTCCAACCCACCTCGGAGAGCAATGCCCTGCCCGCATCCGGATCGTAGATAGGCAAACCCGGGCTATCCAGATGAATGGGATTACCTGGTGCAAGATAGCTGTCAGGAGTAGCCCCAAATCCCAGGAGTACCTCCGTGAGCAGCGCCTGGCGATCAATGCAATGCGCAAGCGCCTGCCGCGTGCGCGGCTCTGCGAAGAACGCTTCACCTTGACGACCAACGGGGGCAGTATTGAGGTCCAGCCGCGTGATTTCAGATCCGGGAGCCCAGTCGATCTTAAATCTCCCTTCCTCGGCATACTGCTTTAACGTGGCCGCTGCCGATACACCCAGAAGCGATTCGTCCACCAGGTCACATTCACCGGTCAAAAGTTGCTGGATCGCCGCTGTACTATCACTTTGAAGAAAACGAAACAGCAAACGATCGAAGTTTGGCAGCCCCTCAGGGGCGCGGAAGTAGTTCGGATTCTTTACCAGCAGGAGCTGCTCTCCAGATTGCCACTCCTCTATTTGATAAGGTCCCCACCCGATTGGTGTTCGCGTGGCAAGTTCGGCATTCTGGAGATCCTCCGGTGCAATGTCCCCCAGCAGATGCTGCGGAAGGGGTTTCCAGAAAAGCGTCGCATACTCGGGATCGAAATATCCGGGGATACCTGTCCAGCGAATTGCCGTTTCATCAACGACCTCATACGCCGCGGTCCGGTCAACGAGGTATTTCGTCGTTGGGATGGTCAGATCGCGATCGAGATCGAAGGAGAAGAGCGAGTCGGAGGCTGTGAGTGGTGCTCCATCGGACCAGGTCAGATCAGGTAGAAGCTGAAATTCTACGATCAGCCGTTCCATCTGTACTTCGCCGCCCTGGTAAGTGGCAATGCAGTCGACCCCGGTACATCCTACCGGTAAATAGGGATTACCGAGACGAAGGTTCGCGGGCTGCAAGGTTTCAGGGTTGAGATAAACCTCATACTCCGCGAGCGTGACTTCTTCCAGCCGTGCCCCTCCAGCTTCAAAGCTGGGAAGTTCACCTAGAATCACTGGGAATGCCTGGTAGTCCACGATATCAATAGGTCCATCGTAGAGCGCCTCGAGCACAGCCCGCGCCTCTCCGCCGGTCTCTCCATAAAGATAGGCCTCATCGTAAATAAATAGAGATTCGGGTTCACGATTAAGGCAGACGACAAGCGTCTTCGGCGGTGGCGGTAAAGGAGTTGGATCAATCGTCGTCGACGTTTCAGCCGCGGTCGACGCTGGCGGTAAAGGGATGTCGACGGATGCAGGGGCACGACAACCTGCAATCAAACCTCCCATGGTGAATACGAAACCCCAGAGAAGGAACCGTTGCTCCCACAAACTCACTTTTCCCAAGCTCTCCCCCAATGCTCTCATTTCGAGTCCTCCTCTTCGGCTCGCATTAATTCTTCCAGTATTTCTCTCTCTTCATCCGTCAATCGGGTTTGGTCAAGAAGCTCTGGACGTCTTAACAAGGTTCGTCGCAGAGATTGCTCTACGCGCCAACCGGCAATACGCGCATGGTCGCCGGAAAGCAGAACTTCAGGCACTTCCCAACCGCGGAAAACCGACGGTCGAGTGTAGTGCGGATGCTCGAGCAGACCGTTGGTGTGCGAATCCTTTTCCGTCGCCTGAGAATCCCCCAGAACGCCGGGCAGCAAACGGCTAACCGAGTCTATTAAGACCATCGCCGGCAATTCACCGCCAGACAGAACATAATCTCCGATGGAAATTTCATCGGTCGCTAAATGCTCGCGGATGCGTTCATCGACGCCTTCGTAACGACCGCAGATAAGCGCAATACGCTCGCTCCCAGCAAGCTCCCGCGCAATCGCTTGATCGAAAACACGGCCTTGAGGGGTGAGCAGGATCACAGGAACCTCACCTTGGGCGTCCTCAAGAATTGATTCAACGGCCGCGAAAATCGGCTCAGGCTTCATCACCATACCGCCACCACCGCCGTATGGCTCATCGTCGGTCGTCCGGTGGCGATCGGTTGTGTAGTCACGAAGATGGTGAAGATGCACTTCAATCCGGCTTGATTCCTGTGCTTTGCCCAGGACACCGGTTTGGAGATAAACATCCATCACTTCTGGAAACAACGTGACCACATCGAAGCGCATATGAATTGAGCCTTATCGCAGTTTAGAATCTAACCGTCGCTTTGGAACTGCGCAGTGTTTACCCTTGGAAAAGAATTCGGAACGCTTTCGGCGTCTACGCTGATTATAATCACATCTACGAAGACCTCCAAAAGCGTTCTTGATCAAAGTAGTGCTGATGAATCGCATTTTCTCCCCCCCGGGGGACGTGGGTGCACTGCACTCCTTTCAACCTCATTGTAGAGACGCCCCGCCGGGGCGTCTCTACGCCTTTCTCTGATTATGAACGTGCGGGAGATTTTGAATCTTTGTCGCTTCGTGTCACCGAATGACAAATGGTGAGTAGGAGCCATTTGTCATTTCGAGCGAGCCGTGAAACGGCGACCTAGAAATCCCTATGACGTCGCTCGCGAGAACTCCTTCTGCAGAGCCAAGTACCA
>JAIWHF010000206.1:0-3913 GCA_048629905.1 Methanosarcinales archaeon | reverse complement strand
CGATAAAGCCCCTGCCGAGAAGGAAGTTATAATTCCACACCGGGTTGTAATCCAGGGAGTAGATCGCGCCCGCAAAGCCCATCAACATCCCACCGCCGACAACACACAGATAACGCGTCTTGGCCACGCTAATGCCTGATACCTCCGCGACTTCTGGATTCTCTCCGACCGATCGAATACTTAATCCCAGGCTCGTCCTCGATAGTATGAACCAAATGATCACCGTCAAGGCTATGGCCACGAAGAAGAAGGGGGAGAGACCCAGGATCGTGGGGATCCTCTCCATTCCGAGTGGACCCGTGTAGGGGCTGCCGATATACGTGGTGAGTCCGAAGCCCAGGATCCATATTCCCATGCCGCTTATCACCTGGTCCCCTCCGAGCGTTATGGAAAATATTCCGTGGAGAAGTCCGATCAATCCTCCGACGGCAATTCCCACTAAGAAGCCGAGCAAATAGCTCCCGGTGGTTTTGGCGGTGATAAAACCCAGCGTGGCGCCGAAGAGCATGACACCCTCGATGCCAACATTGAGAATCCCCGAACGCTGTCCGATGAGTTCACCAAGCGCGGCAATTGTGAAGATGGTTGAGGCGTCGAAACTTCTAATGAAGAACTCCCACATCAAGGCTCTCCTTGGGGTTTTTCCCAAATAAACTTATACCTGTAGAAAAACTGAAAGGCGACGAGCGTAATCATTAATACGCCGAGCAGGGCGAAATCAACGCCGAAACTCATTCCCAGCTTGCCCTGCACGAACCGGGCGCCAATTGACAGCCCACCAAAAAGAAGTGCCACAGGGATGGCTGCCAGCGGATTCCCCCGAGAAATCAAACCGCAGATAATGCCATAAAAAGCAAGATCGCCAAAATAACCATATGTCCTGGCGATTTTATAGACACCTGGAACTGCGGCGAAGTAGTGATACCCGGCTAATCCAGCCAATGCTCCGCCCATGATAAATACAAGCAATGGGATCGAGAAATTACTAATTCCGGCGTATGCGGCTGCGGTCGGATTCTCGCCGTACGCTCGAATTTCATAACCGATTTTGGTTTTGCGCAGCACGAAATATAAAAGCAAAGCTACCCCAAGGGCGATAAAGATGGTGAAAGGGACACCAAAGATTAACGTTGGCTGAAGGGATGGAGGTAATTCAAAACTTTCACCTCTTCCTCCAGGGTTCATAAAGATGCCGCCTTCTTTGATAAAGAATGAAACCACCCAGAATGTCATGAAATTCAACATCATGGTCACCACGATCTCATTGATGTTGTATTTCCCTTTTAGGAATCCTGCGATCCCACCAATGAACGCGCCTCCAAGCATTGCCGCGATCAACATCATCAATATCACCAGCGTGGCAGGAAGTTCGACGGATTGAAATTCTTTAACACCCAGCGCAAGCAGCACAGCATAGACGGCTAATGATCCCGCGTAGAGCTGGCCGGCCATACCTATGTTCCATAATCCGGCTGCAAACGGGATGATGAAAGCATACGTGCAAAGCAAAATGAAGATGAATCTATTCATCGTCAATGGGAGGCCGAAGGGGTTGGCAAATGCGTAGGAGAAGATTTCAATGTAGGCGGTGAGCGGATTGATTCCGGCGAGTATAAAAATGATGCTGAAGATGGCTAGAGCGACGATGATGGCAAGGATGGAAATTCCTGCTGCCTGCCAGCCAGATAGCGATTCTCTTTTCTCCAGTTTAAGTTCGTGGCTGCCTATCCTCATGCTGATTCCTCATCCAGATGGATGCCTGCCATCATGGCGCCGACAAGCTCTCGTTTTGCATCTTCTCCGGGCAGGATCCCCATGAACTCACCCTCATAGATCGGCGCAACCCAATCACTAAGCGACAACACCTCATCGAGGTCCTCGGAGATGAGCAAAACACCCGCTCCTTCCTTTTTGGCGTCGATGAGCTTGTTGCGAACAAACTCTGTGGCCCCAACATCGAGACCCTGCGTGGGCAAATCCACAATCAAAAGCCGTGGCTTTCGGGAGAGCACCCGCGCCAGGATGAGCTTTTGAAGATTCCCTCCAGAGAGGCATTTTGCCTCGATGTCGGCACCTGGTGTGACAACGTCGTACTCTGCGATGATGTCGTTGGTGAGCTCGCGGATTTTCTTGGTATCAAGAACGCCGCGCCGGTAATATTCATGATCGAAGTAATAATTCATCGTGACATTTTCAACCAGGGAGAAATCTGCAATCGAGCCCATGGCGATACGATCCGCGGGGACATACCCGATTCCCTGCTGCCACCTTTTTAAGCTGTCGGCAAATGTGATATCTTCCCCACCCAGCGATATATTGCCTCCCTCTGGCTTGCGAAGCCCGGCAAGCACCTCCACCAATTCGCGTTGCCCGTTACCAGAGATTCCCGCTACCCCGAAGATCTCCCCTTCACGGATCGAGAAGGAGACACCATTCAGCGCCATGACACCTTTATCGCTGAAGGCAGAGAGATCGTTGACCCTAAGAATCGTCTCTCCCCTCTCTGCCGTAATCCTTTGAGTACGAAAAATAACTTCTCGTCCAACCATTTCCTTGGCTAGACTCTGCTCTGTAGCTTCAGATGTGTCGATGCAGGAGACAACCTTTCCTTTTCGCAATACCGTCACGCGATCGCTTATTTGCAAAACGATGGGAAGTTTGTGGGTGATGAAGGGGACGATGGCAAGGTCGCCTTCGGACATGGCTTTGATGGAATCAAGAAGTTTCTCGGTTTCGATCGGGGTAAGGGCGGAGGATGGTTCATCAAGAATGAGAACTTCCGCGCCACGATAGAGCGCCTTAATAATCTCCACCAATTGTTTCTCGCCTTCAGAAAGCTGCCAAACTTTTGCGTTCAGATCCAAGCTAAATCCATACTTTACGCAAATTTCATGCACCTCTTTTTCAGCTCTGTTCAGATTGAGTATTTTCCCGGCGCGGGGATGCCCGAGGATGATATTTTCAATGACGCTGTGAGCGGGGATGAGTTTGCGATGCTGATGAACCATCCCAATTCCAAGGTCGATAGCATCGAGAGGGGATTTGAACCTTACCTCTTCTCCACCGATGAATATCTCACCTTCGTCAGGTTGATACTGACCGAAGAGGATTTTCATCAGGGTGGTCTTCCCCGCGCCGTTCTCCCCCAGGACCGCGTGAATCTCACCCGCTTTTATCTCAAAATCTATGCGGTCATTGGCGACGACTCCCGGGAATTTCTTCGTGATTCCCCTCGCCTCTAAGATCGTTTCCCCGCGTTTTATATCTTGTATGAGCACTTTTTGCACTGGACCCTCTTACGTGAGAAGGGCATAGTCTTGTTTGCCAGTCTAGCTGTCTTCATCTGTGATTCAAGACAGCCGATACTCGATATGGGTGATATCGATCACTTCCAAGATTGCCTTGTGATTTTAATTATGTGAAGTTGATCCGCAAGCAGGCATGAGGCTCCCGTTCCTGGGATTTGCGCTCAAGATTGGGAGTCTCATGCTTGCGCTTAGTCGTGTCTGTTATGCATCGACGTGATCGTGGATGACCACTTAACGTTTTTTTTACTCCAGGATCATCACGCCTTCAACGTCGAAGTTGAACAGAGAGAGCAGCCACTCGGCAGTCGGTGTCTCGCCTGCGGCTTTAACCGTTGTCCCTGCAGCAGGAATTGGTGTGCCTTCGAGTGCCAATCCCGTTCCGTTGCTGACAAAGGCGCTCTCGGTGAATGGATCCCATTCGCCTTTCAGCATCTGATCCCTTCTCTGCTCGACTAGATCGACAATCTCTTGTGGGATCGATGGCAGCGCGGCTGGACTTATGGCTTCGATGCCGATCTTGCCGTCGTTCATGATGTCAACGGTTGGAAGCTCAGTGCCGTCAGCCAGGACTATTGAGTCATCCATACCCAGGTACAGTACGGTCT
>JAIWHF010000205.1:0-3962 GCA_048629905.1 Methanosarcinales archaeon | reverse complement strand
GCTCTGCCCGTTTGGCAAAAACATGGTAACCCACGGTTTGCAAACAGGAGAGTCGGTCATTCCATCTTGTCTACAATCGAATCAAGGAAATGACGGGCCGACACACGGGTCGGCAGTCATAATTGAGTAGAAGGAAGCCCTCGATTTGTGACGAATCCCGTTCACAGTAAACGGGAAATCGGTTATCATATCTCTTTGTGCGCCGTGACCGCGAAATTGGTGGACGCGGCGCGTTCTATATATGCAGTCATCCTAAACGAAAGAGGATTATCAACATGGCAAATAAATGGGTTTACCTATTCGATGATGTCGACCAGGCAGAGAAGAAGGCTGGTTCGTGGGAGGGTGTGCGCGCTCTCCTCGGAGGCAAAGGCGCCAATCTTGCGGATATGACCCGCATCGGCGTTCCGGTACCACCGGGTTTCACCGTGACGACTGAGGCATGCAACGCCTTTCTCGCCCATGACAAGACTCTCCCAGATGGGCTTTGGGATCAGGTTCTAGAGGCAATCAAGGCGGTTGAGAAGAAGAGCGGCAAGGTCTTTGGCGATGCGAAGAACCCGCTCCTGGTGTCCTCACGTTCTGGGGCGAAATTCTCCATGCCGGGCATGATGGATACGGTCCTGAACCTGGGGATGAACGACAAGTCGGTGGAGGGGATGATCGAACTCACCGGCGATGCACGCTTTGTTTATGACTCCTACCGGCGGTTGGTGCAGATGTTTGGCTCCGTTGTGTTGGAGATAACGGACACGGCTTTTGAAGAGCCGATGGATGAATACAAAGAGGAGAGGGGCCTCAAGTTGGATACGGAGCTCGAAGCCGAGGATTGGAAGACGATCACCGAGATGTTTAAGAAAGTGATCAAAAAACATAAGGGCTTTGAGTTTCCGCAGGATCCCAACGAGCAGCTCCGTCTTTCCATCGAGGCTGTTTTTGGATCATGGTTCGGGAAGCGGGCTGTGGATTACCGCAACGCTGCGGGGATCAGCCATGATCTTGGCACCGGCGTGAATATCATGACGATGGTCTTCGGTAACATGGGTGATGATTCTGGAACGGGTGTCGCTTTCACTCGCGATCCTGCGACGGGCGAGAGGGTGCTCTACGGCGATTACCTGCTCAACGCGCAGGGCGAGGATGTTGTTGCCGGAATTCGCAACACAAAGCCGATTGCCGAGCTGGAGAAGGATCTTCCTGAGGCTTACAAAACTTTTGTGGATATATGTGGAAAGCTGGAAGAACACTATAAGGAAATGCAGGACGTCGAGTTCACCATCGAGCGAGGAAAGTTCTGGATGCTTCAGACGCGGGATGGGAAGCGCACTGCAAATGCGGCAATGCGGATCGCGATTGATTTTGTGGATGAGGGCATGATCAGCAAGGAAGAAGCTGTCCTGCGTATTGCGCCGGATCAGGTCGACGCGCTGCTGCATCCTCAGTACGATCATCAAGCGCTTCAGAGCGCCCGCGAGGAGGGAAAACGCTTCGCAAGCGGCGTGAATGCATCACCAGGGGCGGCTGTTGGACGGGTGTATTTCGACGCTGATACCGCGGAAACCAAAGCGAAAGAGGAAGGGCAGGACGTAATTATGGTACGGCCCTTCACCAAGCCAGACGACGTTCACGGCATGCTGGCCTCGAAAGGCATCCTCACCAGTGAGGGCGGAGCCACCAGCCACGCGGCTGTTGTTGCCCGCCAATTTGGCATTCCCTGCATTGTCGGTGCGTCTGAGATTAAGCTTGATCTTAAGAAACGCAACTTCACGGCGAATGACATCACCGTTGAGGAGGGGGATTGGATCTCCGTTGATGGAACGACCGGCGAGGTTTTCCTGGGGCAGCTCCCCACGACGATGCCATCCTTCGAAGAGCAGGAAGAGCTGCTCACGCTGCTCACATGGGCGGATGAAATCACGGCCGGTGATGATGTGCGCGAAGGTCCTAAAGGATTCCCAACAAAAGGTCTGCAGGTTTGGGCAAACGCCGATTATCCGGCAGACGCCCGGCGGGCGCGCGATTATGGCGCTCAGGGCATAGGACTCTGCCGCACGGAGCACATGTTCTTCGAACAGGAGCGATTGCCGATTGTGCAGCGCATGATCCTGGCGGACAGTTCGGAAGATCGTACGAAGGAACTCGACAAACTGCTCCCCTTCCAGCGCAGCGATTTTGATGGCCTTTTCGAGGCGATGACCGGGCTGCCGGTGATTGTCCGCCTGATAGACCCACCTCTGCATGAGTTCCTGCCGGAATTGGTGGAGCTGGTTGAAGAGATCGCCACGATGCGGGCGAAGGGTGAGACGAAGGGGTTGAAGGAGAAGGAAGAACTGCTCGTCAGCGTGCAAAGTCTGCATGAATCGAACCCAATGATGGGGCTGCGCGGCGTGCGCTTGAGCATCGTCATGCCTGAGATCGTCGAGATGCAGGTGCGGGCGATCTTCGAAGCGGCGGCGGATGTTAAACTGAGGGGCTTCGATCCACATCCGGAAGTTATGATCCCACTGACGGGTCATATTAATGAGCTAACCGCGATCCAGCCACGGCTTGAAGAAATCGCCAGTGATGTCATGGAGAAGAAGGGTGTCGAGTTTGAGTACAAGTTTGGCACGATGATCGAGATTCCACGAGCTGCCCTAACTTCAGAGGAGATCGCCGGTGTAGCCGAGTTCTTCTCCTTTGGCACCAACGACCTGACGCAGATGACCTTCGGGTACAGTCGCGATGACGCCGAACGCAATTTCCTGCTAACGTATGTTGAGCAGGGCATCCTACCGGTGAACCCCTTCCAAAGCATCGATGGCGATGGAGTAGGGCGGCTGATGGAGATGTGCACGGCGGAGGGACGCAAGGCGCGTCCGGAGTTGGAAGTGGGGATCTGCGGAGAGCATGGCGGCGATCCAGATTCGATTAAGCTGTGCCATAAGTACGGCTTGAACTATGTGAGCTGCTCGCCGTTCCGCGTGCCGGTTGCCCGCTTAGCCGCGGCGCATGCGGCGATGGGGAAGTAAAAACTCCAGACCATCTAAGTAGACAAACATTTAAGAGGCTGTCCTAAAAGGGCAGCCTCTAATTTTCTTCCCCCAAACCCCCAGCGGGGGCCCCGGGGGGAACAGTTTTCCCCCGGACCCCCTACAATAAAAACAGGCCGTGAGAAATACAAATAGTGTCCCAATCATCGCCAGGAATGACGGCTCCGACCGGAGGGAGAGGGTACTGTCTTGAGGGAAGTGTGGCCGAGGCTATACCTACTTGAAATGCTAACGGGGGACGAAATGTTTCCGTATATGTCATTTCGAACCCCCGGAGGGGGTGAGAAATCCCTGAGGCGTTTCGATGAGGGGTGCGGGTCTTTGGAGGAAAAGGGGTCTTGTGAGGATCGTAATAGGGATTTCTCGCTTCGCTCGAAATGACATCCGTTGGGGTCGATGCTCTTTCGCTATTTGTCATTGCGAGGAGCCCGTCAGGGCGACGTGGCAATCTCTAAGCAAGAATCGAGGAGATTGCTTCGCTTCGCTCGCAATGACAAATCAAGGTACGCCCGGAGCTGAACCTCCGGGCTCAGAGCAAAAGGGTGCGAAGCACCCTCGTTGTTAGCCCGAAGGGGTTCTGCTATGAGCCCGTCAATTTATTGACGGGGCGGATTACGATAATGCCTGGATTCAACTACCAAGTGCAACAACGGGCGAATGATTACAGAATACTTGATTTGGTGATTTGAATCCAAGGCATTTTCTAGGTCGATTGTTGAGTCTCTCCATGACGAATTCGATTTCCTGCTCAGAGATTGTGGCAAAGCTGCGTTTCTTCGGAAAGTACTGGCGAACGAGACCATTCATGTTTTCGTTCGTGCCTCGCTCCCAGGAAGAGTAGGGATGAGCAAAATAGACATCAGTATTCAAATCTTTGGCGATACGCTCATGGTCCGCAAACTCCAGGCCATTATCCGCCGTGATCGTATG
>JAIWHF010000204.1:0-3967 GCA_048629905.1 Methanosarcinales archaeon | reverse complement strand
TGCGATGATGTTGGTGCAGGGAGTTGCTGTAATTTTTCACTCCCCCCCGTTCGCCCCCCTATGGGGGGCTGCAGGGGACCATTTCATCGTCCCCCGCACCCCCTTCCGAATGGCTGCCTTTGCGATGCCAAGAGGGTCCAACTTCCAAAGCCGGGCTCTGTCCAATTTGCTACGGTTTGCGCTTCATTGGAGATTTGCGGCCTCGAAAGAAAATCAAGGTGACTCAGGGAGTGTGCACCACGCTGCGTTCTGAGTGCTTCGCAAGCGTCTCGGATGAAACCTATTAGTGGAGCCCAGCTCTCAATTCCAGGCGACAGATCATGCGCTAATCTTGACTTCAACTACCCACCAAGTATAATTTTCATTCGGGCACGTGCCCTTTAATAGAGAAGGGACGAGCCCTTTTTTGTGGAGGTGTGGATGACGGACGAGCTTAATAATCCTGATGTCAATATTCCCCCAGAACTTCAGGGAGCGGTCACAGTTACAACGCTGGATAAGATTTACAACTGGGGACGGCGAAATTCCCTATGGCCGATGTTTTTTGGGCTGGCGTGTTGCGCGATCGAGATGATCTGCGTTGCAGCCAGCCGTTATGATTTCTCTCGGTTCGGCATGGAAGTGATGCGCGCCACCCCTCGCCAAGCGGACATGATTATCGTTTCCGGCACGGTGACGAAGAAAATGGTCCCGCAGATCGTCCGGCTTTACAACCAGATACCGGAGCCTAAATATGTCATCGCCATGGGGGCGTGTGCTTCGGGCGGTGGACCTTTCAAAGAGGGCTACAGCGTCGTCTCAGGCATCGACAAATTCCTACCCGTCGATGTCTATATTCCCGGCTGCCCGCCAACCCCTCAAGCCTTGCTAAACGGCTTGATTAAGCTTCAGGAGAAGGTGGACAAGCAGTCCATTCGTTCCGTCCGCTGGTATCAAAAGGGAGCTGAGGAAGCGATACCCATCCCCATCCTCGGTCCGGATCTTATCGACCCTCGTGATATTCCGAACTTCAAGGAACTACAGGCTCAGGCTCTTTCACAAGAAGCGGATACAACGCAGGATGCATAGACGCCATTTACTACAAAGGTCACAGATACGATGACAGAGAAAGAAACGGTGCAGCTCCAGGACACCTTAGAAGAGCAATTCCCCGGCGCCATTACCCGTGACGAGCGCCAGGGATATGAGGGGTACATTGTAGAAGCCGCCAAACTCGTCGAGATTGCAAAGAGTTTGCGCGACGATATGGGCTACGATTACCTTTCCTCGGTTACCGGTGTCGATTATTTTCCAGATGACAAGATGGAAGTCGTTTACCATCTTTATCGGAGCGCTGGGGGTCCAGCACTTACCCTTAAAGTTCAGACGCCGCGGGACGACAGCGTTGTACCCTCTTTAGTTTCGATCTACCCCGGCGCAGATTTCCAGGAACGTGAAGCATGGGATCTTTTAGGCATCCGCTTTGAGGGGCATCCAGATCTCAGGCGCATTCTCCTATGGGACGGATTCCATGGTCATCCCTTACGCAAGGATTGGCAGGAACCATTCTTCGAAGCGGAGGGAAAGCCTTTTAAGAGCCGATGGCCAAAAGGTGAGATTCAGCGGGTCGAGGATACCCATCCATTCGGCAAGAATGTTCACTATCCCTCAGAATTCACACCGGAAGGTTGGACTCCAGAGGGGGAAGCCGCGCTTTATTCGAGCTTAGGTAAGGTCGAACACGACAAAAGTAACAACAACAAAGGTTTTGAGACCGATCATATCGTCGTTAATCTCGGCCCGCAGCACCCTTCAACACACGGCGTCTTCCGCATGGTCGTAACCCTTGATGGCGAGGAGATTGTCGGGCTGAAGCCGGTGATGGGTTACCTGCACAGGAACCATGAGAAGATCGGTGAACGCAATACATACTTGATGAACATGCCCTTCACCGACCGCCTGGATTACCTCTGCTCAATGAGCAATAACTTCGGATACGCTCTGGCAGTTGAAAAGCTCATGGGAATCAAGCCCCCGGAGCGAGCAGAATATATACGCGTCATCATGGCGGAATTGACGCGTGTTGTAAACCACATCTGGGCGATCGGTTTCTTGCTCAACGATCTCGGCGCATTTTTCACGCCAATGCTTTATGTAATCAATGAGCGCGAGTTAATCCTGGATATTTTTGAGGCGGTCTCCGGCTCACGGATGATGTGTAATTACTTCCGCTTTGGTGGAGTTGCCCGGGATATACCTGATGACGCTCTGGAGACGATCAAGATTCTTGTGAACGAAAGGCTGCCGCGCAAGGTCGATGAACTAGACCTCTACCTAACCGGAAATGAGATCGTGCAGACAAGGGCGATCGGGGTGGGTGTGCTGACAAAACAGCAGGCATTGGCAAACTCGGCTGCGGGGCCTGTGTTGCGGGCTTCCGGGGTGCCCTATGATATACGCAGGGCTGATCCCTATTCAATCTATGACCGTTTTGATTTCGATGTCGCCGTGCGTTACAACGGCGATGTCTATGATCGCTATCTGGTTCGGCTGGAGGAGATACGACAGAGTCTGAGAATACTAAAGCAGGCCGTCGAAACCATCCCCGAGGGTGAGATTCAGACCGGAAAGTCCCAGTATCAGGCCCGAGTGCCTGCAGGTGAAGCGTACGGGCGGGTTGAAGCCCCGAAGGGCGAACTTGGTTTTTATGTTGTCTCCAATGGAAAACCGAATCCGTGGCGCTATCATGTGCGTGCGCCATCTTTCATCAACCTCACACCGTTAGAAGAGATGTCTTTGGGGCAAAAAATCGCTGATGTTGTGGCCATTCTTGGTTCGATTGACATCGTTCTGGGTGAAACGGATAGATAGCTGGATCCTTTGAACATTTGATTCGTTAGCGCGGAGAGCCTATGTACGGTATCGGATTGATTAAGGGCTTGGGGGTAACAATAAAACACTTCGTGGAGACGTACGTGGACGATCTCCGTTGGTTAGGGCGCGGTCGGTATTACAACGAAGATGCTTTAAAAATTCGTCAGAGTACGGAGGCGCGAGGGATTTTCACAGTTCAATACCCGGAGGAAAAGTTATCTGTACCGGAAGAATTCCGGTATATCCCCTTCCTGGTTTATGAGGAAAATCCAGACGGAACACGGAAAGATCGATGCACTTCTTGTGGGATCTGCTCCAAGGTCTGCCCACCGCAGTGTATCTGGATCGTGCGTTCCAATGATCCCGAAACCGGAAGACCGATACCAGCCCCGACCGAGTTCTACATCGATATTGATATCTGCATGAACTGCGGACTATGTGCAGAGTATTGTCCCTTTGATGCGATAAAAATGGACCATGTTTATGAACTCGCTTCGTATGAACGTTTATCTGGTCATATTTACAACAAAGAGCGCTTAAGCAAGCCTGTGTCGTACTACGCCGAGATTCGCCCGAAGAACTACGCTCGGGAAGAGGCAGCTCGGGCAGAGAAAGAGGCTTTGAAAGCCGCGAAGAAGAAAACGGATTAATGCACGGATAAATCAATTAAGGTGTGCAGACTGCATGTACCATCGTGAGACTGAAATTCTATTCCCTATGCGAGTCGCCTCCACGTTGAGGGGGAGGCGCGGGGACGCTTGGCGAGATCTAGTCGATCGAGCGTGCAACGCGGAAGAGGAGTCCATCGACCGCCTCGCATTCAACCTGCTTATTATCCGTTTATGTAACTGTCTATCCTGCCGAACGCATTCCTATCGAGCCTTGCATGGGTGTGAACAATGTGCAATGCACTCGGTGCGTCGATTCCGAGGGGATGACGCTGAACTTGTTCAGATGTTCGACGATGCAGTCATGGATATTAACATTCATCTAACCAACCAGGTCAACCATCAATACCAAATTATGGAAAAAGGTTAAACTACAAATGACAGAGCAATCAGCCACAGAAAATATCCAGAAGAATAATATAGGCATTGCAATCGCCATTGCATCG
>JAIWHF010000203.1:0-4076 GCA_048629905.1 Methanosarcinales archaeon | reverse complement strand
GACGGCGATGAAGAGATCACCGTTTGGGGTAATCCAGGCGTAGTGTTCGCCCGCAGATGTGAACAGTTGAATATCGGGTGGGGCTGAGATGAGTGTGTAGGGATTGGTTTGCGCGGGTTCATCATCATCGATGAGGGAACAGCGTACGCCCTCGTCGCTGATCCAACAAAGCTCCAACCCTTGGCTGCCCTGTCGTAATGAGCCGCCACGTAAGTGATTTTCAGGGATGGAGACCGTCGACTGGATTAGAAATTCGCCATCAGGTGAGATCTTGCTGTAACCAACCTCGCCGGAATTCAATGCGGTCTTCACAGTCCAGGCGATATGTACCGTGCCGTCCGCTTCGACGATCATCGAGGGTTGTGTCAAACCATGTGCGGAACCAACGCGTATCCCCCGACTCCAGTCTGAACGAGGTTTTGGGCTGCGAATATGCTCGGAGTTGCAGCTGGTGAGTATAAGTGCGATTAACGCGGTGAGGATAATTATGCCGAGAGTTCTCGTTCTTGTTTTTAACATTTTCGTTCTCTCCATGTTTGTGTGGATCCTGGCATACGCGTAATGGAAATGATAGCTACTTAGAAGAGTTGTAAAGCATCTGTTTCGCTCACGGGCAACGAATTCAGTAAACTCAACCGCGCTTTAGTATAATCCCTTCTATGCTCGCTATGCGTTGAACCAAACCCACAGGTCTCCAGTATTGAATCTCACGAATAAGTCGGTAATCATCCCCATTTGATTTAGGAAGTGTAAATGTCAGGCACAGCAAAGCAGACAGATCGTCAGCCGGGTTGGTTTCACAAACTCCGCTCCGGGATGCCGCAGGAACAATGGGAAATGTTGGTAGGCGTATCCTCACTCCTTCTGCGACGGCTATTATTTGGAAGTATCGTTCTGGTCGCCATCGCTTATTTAAGTCATTTTGGGCTGGCGATGGCACGCGGCGTGGGATTTGAGGAAGCGCTTGGCCGCGCCGTTCCAGATGCATTCTCCTCACTCGGACGGGTCATCACAGGTGATTTGGGTTTGTCGACCTCCGCTACGAGTACATTGAACCCTGTGCCCGTCATCGATGTCTTGAAGAGTTCGTTTATTAATAGTATGGGCCTCCTTGGTGCTTCCTTGCTTATCTCGGTGGTGATAAGCGTGCCACTGGGTATCTTGGCTGCGCGCGTTCGACGTTCAGGTTGGTCCTTGTTTATGCTCCTGATAACGATCGCCGGAGTTTCTGTGCCGAGCTTCTTCGCCGCATTTCTCCTGCAGAGGTTGGCAATCCGTGTATCGCAGTCTATAGGTAGTACTTTCTTACCCGTCGGAGGGTTCGGTTGGGATACCCATATCATTTTGCCGGCCCTGGTCCTGGCTGCACGTCCCATTGCCCAAATCACACGTGTAACCTTCGCATCTCTTCGAGAAGTTCTAGCTGAGGATTATGTGCGCACCGCTCATAGTAAGGGCTTGCCGCAGGGGTTTATTCTGTGGCGCCATGTAATAAGGAATGCCGCGATCCCGATCGTCACCACGATCGGCCTATCCCTGCGCTACTCTCTGATCAGCCTGCCGGTGGTCGAGTTGTTCTTCGGTTGGCCTGGTTTAGGTTACAACTTGCTGCGCTCGATTGCGCGGCAGGATAATGAACTGACTGTCGTGCTGCTCCTCAGCCTGGGCGTGCTCTTCGTTGTTGTAAATTTCATTCTCGAGCTCACCTATCGGTTTATTGACCCTCGCTTGCGCCAGGTGAGCGACCGCATCACCCGATCGGAGTCCAGGACGATCCTCGAGAGAATGGGAGACTTTCTCGAGGAAGCTAAGGACCTGCTCCGGGGGATTAAACCCCCCAGGTGGCTGAGATCAGACAAAGGCGAGTCAATACCAAGCCCCTTAATCGAGACAGCAGACGATATTGAGGAGATTGAGGTGGGTGGTGGAGAGAGGGGGGCCCGCGCCTGGTCGCGGATATTACTTGGCAATATACCGCTTCTCGTGTCGATAATCTTAATCATAGGTCTGGGGGTCGTCTTCTTCTTCGGGTACCAGTTGTCACCGCATAACCCTTACACGACATCAGGGCTGACCATCGTTGATGGCGAGATCTCCGTTCCGCCGTTTGAACCCGGTGTTGAGTACCCCTGGGGTACGGATGTCTTGGGACGAGACATGATGAGCCTGGTATTGACGGGCGCCTGGCAAACCCTGCGGTTGGTGATCATCGTTGTCGTTGTCCGACTTGGTGTGGGTTTTTTGCTTGGAGCAATCGCGGGATGGAATGTTGATAAATGGATCGATCGCGGGATTCTCGGGTTGGGAGAGACCATCTCCGCCTTCCCCTCACTCCTTCTGGCAATGACGTTGATTCTGGCCATCGGCATCCGCAAGGGTCTCACTCCATTTATCATCGCGCTGGCGTTCGTGGGTTGGGGGGAGGTTATGCAATTCGTCCGCAGCTCAGTGATGGCCATGCGCCCGAAGACCTTTGTCGAGGCGGCAGTTTCAGTCGGTCAGCGAACTCCTCGAATTCTTACCAAACATGTCCTGCCGAATCTGATTCCTACGTTGATCTTGATATCCGCCCTGGAGATGGGCGCGGTGCTCATGCTGCTAGGTGAATTAGGTTTTGTAGGCATCTTCATCGGCGGAGGAGCTTTTGCAGAATTATCGATTGGCGCCCCACCCTACCATTACTCGGATGTTCCAGAATGGGGAGCGTTACTGAGCAATGTACGTCTTTATGCTTTCTCCTACCCCTGGACAGCTCTATACCCGGCATTAGCGTTCTTCATCGCCATTTTAGCGTTCAACCTTTTCGGTGAGGGGGTCCGGCAGTTGATCGAGGATGTCGGCGTGAGGATCACCCGCCTTGTCAATCGTTACACGGTAGGGTTTACCGCTCTCGCACTTCTTTTGCTGACCTGGATGCATGGCAGTACCGGCGCGCTGCGAAGTTACAGCGAGAATGCCGAGACATTTGATGGCCAGAGAGCGCTGGCTTATACCCAGGAATTGTCTTCAGCGGCTTTTGAGGGGCGCGCCCTGGGGTCGGATGGCATGGCTGCAGCTTCAGAGTGGATCGCCCATCAGTTTGAAGAGCTGGGCTTGCAGGCTGCCGGGGAGGAGTTCACCTACTTCCAAACGCGCGTCCGCGATTACGAAAGACTTGACTCCATTCCGACGCTCTCTGTTGAAGGGCTCCCCTTGGATTATCGTGAAGACTTTTCGGAATTCCCGGGTTACACGCGCATTCTTGGAGAAGCGAGTGGTCCTGTCCGATTTGTCGCCATTGGTGAACAGATGAGGACAAACTTCTACGGGAGGTATATCTCCTTACAGGACTATGATTTCTCCGGTGAAATTGTCATGGTGTCCACAGCTTTAGAAGCCTTATATATGACGCGGATACCGCATGAAGGGGTCCTGGTTATCGCCGATGATCCTTTGGATATCGAGCGAAGATATACACTCTCGCCACGTGATCCCACAGATTCTGCATTTGGCACTAACCGCCAGATGGGTCAAGATTCGCCAATGTTATGGATCACAAAGGAAGTGGCCGCTGAAATCCTGCGAAATTCCGGGCATGATCTGGATGGGTTGCGCCAGATCGCGGAGAGCACCCCGACTGAAGAGCTTGTATCTTTTACAACTGGAACTGTGGTCGAGATGAGCGTCGAAGGGACGGTCATTGAAAAAGAACCTGTCTGGAATGTAATCGGACATTTGCCAGGAACAGCGGGACAGCCGGGGCATCAGATGGATGACCAATTGGTCGTCGTAATGGCACAGTACGACAGCTCCCCGCTTGGTCCAAATGGCGAGATTTTCCAGGGCGCAAACGATAACGCCAGCGGCGTAGCTTTGATGTTAGAGGTCATCCAGACGATGCAATCTTCGGGTTATCAGCCCTATAGGACCTTTCTCTTTGTGGCATACAGCGGCGAGGGATTAGAGTGGGGCGAATCCGTCTTGCCGCCAGAGGTCTTCAAACTGCTGCAAGCAAAGCATGGTTTTTCATCCGCTTTCGATATCGAGGCCATCGTCGAGCTGCGCGGACTCGGATCGGGGAGCGGTGAGGGATTGGA
>JAIWHF010000202.1:0-4079 GCA_048629905.1 Methanosarcinales archaeon | reverse complement strand
GAAGCGCCAGCTAATCGCCTTACCCAGGATCACACGCTGGACCCAATCGCCAAGATACCCGAATACAAGATCTCCGCTATCCGGCTGGAGAATCCCCGCGCCCGCTGAGCGATGCGCTCTTAGAGTTTGCGTTTCAAACGTTAGCTTTGATGGAAATGGCGCTGAACGCGTTAGGTGGCAGCGCCGGTGGGTCTACTCGATTCATACCCGAGACGATCAGGCCGGGTGTAAACCCTCATCGTTCCCTGACGGGCATAACCGATCAGCGTGATGCCCCATGCATGCGCCATGGCAATAGACAACGACGTCGGCGAATTGCGCGAGGCGATAATCGGGCAGCCCATCTTTGCCCCCTTGCGCAGCATTTCGGACGAAATCCGGCCCGTCGCCAGGAGTGCCAGCCCCTCGGTTGCGATGCCCTGCAGCAGACATGAACCCCGCAGCTTGTCCAGCGTGTTGTGACGACCGACATCCTCCGCAAGAGCGATGATCTTCTCGCCATCGGTCAGGCCTGAAGCATGTACGCCTCGCGCTCGGGCATGTAGGCTGTCGGGAATGTGTAATTGGCGAAATAGGGCGAATAAACGCTCGGGGGAGATCTGCAGCTCACTTGTTAGAGGCTCGATGTCCGCCTCGGGCTCCTCGAAGGTCACGCCCCCGCCACACCCGCTGGTGATGATGCCCCGCTTGGGCAATTCGACCGGCTCCTGGAGCCACACGTCCACACAGCAGCCATCCTCGCTGACATGGATATGATCGACGTCATCCATGCTATTGATCAAACCCTCGCTGACCAGGAAACCTAATGCCAGGAGATCTTGCTGGCACGGCGTGCACATGAGGGTCACCCATTCCTCCGCGTTGACGCTGATTGTCATTAACGCCTCACCGATGGTCTCGCCCTCGGCTCGCGACCAACCGTCTCGGTAGACATTCCATTGTGCTGAGACCGTACCTGCGCTCATCCAATCCTCCTCACCGGGAACGGCGTGGTTGCATGAAACCCTACGCTACCGCCTGCGATTGTGGAATCCATCAATACGGAGCATCCAACCTGCTTCTGCAATTGTAGCCCATCTGCGTTGTTGCCAAGAGGCATCGCTGTGAGAATCGTGGCAAACGGCCTATCTGTTGCCCTGCCACGCGCGCTGACATACAATTTGCAGCATGCCGCTCCAACCTAGTGACATACTCCGCGACCGCTACCGCATCGAAGGCCAGCTCGGGAAAGGTGGCATGGGCGCTGTTTTTCTTGCCCATGACCTGACGCTAGATATCAAAGTCGCCGTCAAAGAGAACCTCAACCCAAGCCCGGAATCAGAGCGACAGTTCCGGCGTGAGGCGCGCCTGCTGGCCACGCTGCGCCATCCCAACCTCCCTCGAGTGACGGATCATTTCATCCTTGAAGAACGCCAATACCTGGTGATGGACTTCGTCAAGGGGGTCGATCTACACACACAGGTGGAGAAACAACCACCAACCCCCGCTGATGTGTTGACTTGGGCGGAATCCATATGCGGCGCGCTGAGTTACCTCCACTCCCGCAAGCCGCCTGTGATCCATCGTGATATAAAACCGGCCAATCTCAAATTACAGTCCGGCGGGAACGTCGTCCTTGTCGATTTCGGTATCGCCAAGGTCTTCGACCAATCGCAGACCACAACCGGAGCACGAGGGCTAACGCCCGGATTCTCACCGCCTGAGCAATACGGTGGACAACGCACAGACGCGCGCAGCGATCAGTACTCCATGGCAGCAACGCTTTATTCTTTTTTGTCCAGTCAACGCCCGGCGGACAGTATCCAGCGCATGCTTGGCAAAGAAATTCTCAAACCCATCCGCGAACTTAATCCCGCCGTGCCTGAACATGTAGAGGCCGCGCTAGAAAGGGCGATGGCGTTAAAGCAGGAGGAACGCTTCCCGGATATGACCAGCTTCTGCATGGCGCTGGCGGGTCGCATGCAACTGGAGACGATTCGCGCCCCGCTCAAACCTCCGCCTCCGCCCAAACCCCGAAAGGTTGGCCTTTGGATTGGTCTCGGAGTTCTCGCTCTGATCTTGCTCGGCGGTGGGGCGGCACTCGCGCTCAGCGGCGTTCTCCCCTTCACCGGAAGTAGCACCCAGCCAACCGAGACCACCGTGGCTGTTGTCGCTCAACCGGAGGAAACAACTACACCGACGCCAATTCCCAACACGGCAACGTCCATCCCCGAACCTTCGTCCACGCCAACCCAAACGCCAACGCCGACAGCTACAACTATTGTCATTGGCGGTGGTGGCAGAATCGCCTTTATCAGCGACCGAGAGGACGGACGCACCTTACAAATCTGGACGATGAATGCTGATGGGAGCGATCCGCGACAGTTAACTTTCGGCCCTGGCAACAAGGGCCAACCCAGATGGTCAATCGATGGAACAAAGATCATCTATACGGCGCCGGGCGGTAGTGATACGTATGGCAATGATCTTGGGCTCGACCTCTTCGTAATCAACGTCGATCGTTCCGGGGAACCCACCAATCTTACCGAAAGCATCGGCGATGATTTCGATCCCGCCTGGTCCCCTGACGGCAGTCAAATCGCCTTCACAAGCACACGCGTTAATTCATTGAAGCAGGTGTTCGTTACGAGCGTTGAGTGTAACCCGGCGCCCGAGAACTGCTCAATCACTGAAACGCCGCGGAATGTCACCGCGGGGCATGCTGTCGAATACGCCCCCGCGTGGTCCCCCAACGGACAGACGCTCGCCGTCATCGCTTCCATTAACCAGGCCCCTGGTCGCATCTTTTTGAGACCGGCAGAGGGCGGCGAACCCTCATGGTTTGACCTCCAGGATAAAATAATTGGCGCTGATCATCTATCCTGGTCATCAAATGGTCAATTCATCGCCTTCACCTGGCTCGTGAAATACGGCAAGCAGGAGATCTATATCGCTTATGCGCAGAACCCCGGCCTTGACCCCATCGCTCTCACAAGCTCCCTGGGAAACAAGGAACCGACATTCTCACCTAACGATCAGTGGATCGTTTTCACATCCACCCGCGACCAGAATCCTGAAATCTATATCATGACGAACACCGGCTCAGGTCAGACAAACCTGACCCAGAACCCCGGGCGTGATCTGCAGCCGGATTGGCAGCCACTTCCAGGCGAATAACTTCAACCTGGCGGTTTTCACGTCAGATATTCATAAAGATTGACATCTATGGAATGACGATGAAGCATGTTTTAACTGTTGATATTGGCACTGGCACGCAGGATATTTTTCTTTTCCGGGAAGGGTTGACCATCGAGAACGGTTTCAAGCTGGTCATGCCCTCGCCGACGATGATGGTGAGAGAGAAGATACAAGAAGCGACTCGCCTTGGTGAGGACATCCTTCTCACCGGTGTGACGATGGGAGGCGGACCCTCCCATTGGGCAGCAGCGACCCATCTAGAGCAAGGTCATCGAATATTCGCCACGCCAGAGGCGGCGCAGACATTCAACGACGACCTTGAATGGGTTGAGCACGAGATGGGCGTGAAGCTCATCAGCGAGGACGAGGCGCGGTCCCAAGACAACATTCGGCGTATCACACTCCAGGACTTCGATCTCGAGGCCATACGGCAGGCTTTCAGCGCCTTCGGCGTCAAACTCGACCTGGATGGGGTTGGTGTGGCGGTCTTCGATCACGGCGCTGCTCCCCCCAATATCTCGGACCGCAAATTCCGTTTCGACTATCTTGAGCGGCGCATTCGAGAGGAGAACCGCTTAAGCGCCTTCGCTTATCCTGCAGAACAATTGCCCGAAATGCTTACTCGTATGCGTGCCGTATCGACCTCTGCGGCAAGCCTAGATTGCCCATTGGTTCTGATGGACACGGCCCCCGCGGCTGTACTAGGCGCCTCACTCGACCCTATTACTTCACGGCAAGCCCGCTCACTTATCGTTAACATCGGCAACGCACACACATTGGCTTTCCGCCTCGGTCCCAGCGGTATAGAAGGGGTTTTTGAGCATCACACCGGTTTACTCGACCACACCCGTTTAGATACTCTGCTGGAGACATTCGCCGCCGGGACTTTAAAAAGCGAGGAT
>JAIWHF010000201.1:0-4147 GCA_048629905.1 Methanosarcinales archaeon | reverse complement strand
CCTGTTCAATGATGTATGCGCGTTTACCCTGCTCCTGCATAATGGGAAATTATACTGGTGTTAATACAAAATTAACTTGACGCGGGTTATAAAACTTCATACAATCTAGACGATATCCTTCGGGGCAGGGTGAGGGCGCTTTTCAAGCGATCCAATTCCCGATCGGCGGTACAGCCCGCAAGCGTTACACACGCATGATTCGGTGAGACTCCGAAGCCGACGGTATAGTCCGGATGGGAGAAGGCAACCCGCGGCGTCACAGCACGCCAAGTTGAATGTATTTGCCCCGAAGATCCAGGTCTTCGGGGTTTGAATATACTCATAAACGTGCTGTGGAAGCTCATCTCATGCCCCAAATCTTGGGGCATCTTTATATTTAGATGATGGAATCAAAGAAATCCGTACAAGCTCATCAAACCTCGAAAAAGGCAAGAGGGTTACGTCATAATTTGCATTTGTTGATGATCCCCATTGCTATCAGTTTTGCTTTGCTGCTCTGGGAATCAGCGAGTCGCTGGAGTGGTTTGCCGGCTTTTATTCTCCCATCGCCTGTAGCTGTATTCAACCGCACCGTGCGTGCTATCCAGGATGGAACCTTAATCCGTCATACATTGGCGACGTTACTTGAGGTTCTCGGGGGATTATTTCTTGGCACGACCTCTGCCATTATCTTAGGCTACGGCCTGGCGAAATCGAGAACCGTTGAACGGTTTCTATCCCCGTATATCGTTGCCTCACAATCCATTCCTATCGTTGCTATTGCACCACTTCTTGTCATCTGGTTTGGTCCAGGCCGGCTCTCAAAGATCATGATCAGCGCATTAATCGTCTTCTTCCCAATCTTGATAAATACCATCGTGGGGATTCGATCAGTCCCTGATGATCTTCGCGACCTGATGCGATCCCTGCGGGCAACACGTTGGCAGGTTTTTAGCCGGCTCGAAGTGCCGGCGGCGATGCCGGTTTTGCTTGGGGGGCTGAAAGTTGGGGCAACGCTGTCTGTCATTGGCGCTGTGGTTGGTGAACTTGTGGGTGCAAATGAGGGTCTTGGATTTTTGATAAATATCGGTCGTGGGGTATACGACACGACACTGGTTTATACCGCTGTCATCGCGCTCGTCGCGTTAGCGATGACCTTGTTCAGCCTGGTGGTCCTGCTTGAGCGGCATCTTCTCGCCTGGCGGGATACAGGTGAACCAAAATTGTGAGGTAATCCATGAAAATTAGCAAAACCATCCCAATAATGTTGATGAGTGTGCTGTTGGTTGTCAGCGCGGCTTGTGCTAACGCGCAGAGCCCACAAACACAGGCGCCCAGCCTTGATCAAGTTAATATCACAGCGGGTTTCCGTCCAGATATCCAGTTCTCGCCGTTGTATGTGATGATCGAGGAGGGGTTTGCGGAAGAGGAAGGGATCGAGATTGAAATCACACATCTTCCAGAAACGGAGGCCGTCCAGCTTGTTGGCGTTGATGAGCTTCAGTTTGCAATCGTGTCAGGCGAACAGATCCTTCTAGCGCGCGCCCAGGGGCTTCCCGTTGTTTATGTTATGGCCTGGTGGCAGGATTACCCCGTCGCCGTTGCGTCCCCAACGGGTAGTGGAATTGAAACGCCTTCAGATTTGGAGGGGAAACGGATCGGCATCCCTGGTTTATATGGCGCTTCATATATCGGTTTCCGTGCGCTGCTCACATCAGGAAACCTTACAGAAGACGACGTGCAATTGGATGTTATCGGCTATACCCAGGTCGAGGCACTAAGCCAGGGCTTGGAAGAGGCGGTTGTTGTTTACGCCAACAATGAGCCCATCCAATTGGCGAAGTTAGGGTTCCCCGTAGACGTGATCCGGGTTGCGGACTATGTTCATCTCGCTTCAAATGGACTGATCACCAATGAAAAGACCTTGAGGGAGAACCCCGACTTGGTCCGGAGAATGGTTGCAGCTTTCAGTCAAGGTGTGGCAGCGACAATCGAGGATCCGGAACACGCACTTGAGGTGTCCAAGCTCTACGTCGATGGCCTCGATGCAGCGGATCAATCCGTACAACTCGGAATTCTTGAGACCAGCATCGAGTTCTGGAAGAGTGAGAACTTGGGGCACTCTGATAAAAACGCATGGGAAAACATGCAGCAGGTTCTCCTCGATATGGGTCTTTTGGCAACGCCGTTGGATCTCGAGCAGGCTTATACCAATGATTATGTGGAATAGATGAAACCCACTCAAGATCTCCTGCGAGCAGACAACTTATCCTTGACCTTTCCCAATGGGAACGGTGGTCTGCACGTTTTAGATTCGATCTCTCTCGATGTATCACCGGACGAGTTCGTCTGCATTGTTGGACCTTCGGGATGTGGGAAAACTTCGCTGCTGCGCATCCTCGCGGGCTTGCTTGAGCCAAGCTCCGGCCAGGTAGTTTTCAGCGGCGAACGACTGGCGAGACCGCAACGGCGTATCGGTTTTGTCTTTCAGCAGGCCAATCTAATGCCCTGGCGAACGGCGCATAACAACATTTGTCTTCCGCTGGAGCTGGCGGGGTTAGCCAGAGAAGAAAAGCAGGATCGATCCCGCTCACTGATAGAACTTATGGGGCTGCAGGGGTTTGAAGACATGTATCCGCGTGATCTCTCTGGAGGGATGGCTCAACGCGTAGCTATCGGCCGCGCATTAGTTCACGAGCCGGATCTGCTTCTTCTTGACGAACCTTTCGGTTCTCTCGATGCACTGACACGCGAGAGAATGGGGGAGGAACTCCTGCGAATATGGAAGGCCCATCGCGGTACGCTGCTCATGGTCACTCATTCGATCCCCGAAGCTGTGTTGCTTGCAGATCGCGTGATAGTCCTAAGTGAGCGACCCGCGCGCGTAGTCTTAAACCTTGAAATTCCGATACCTCGACCTCGCTCGATTGATCTCACTTATACAGAGGAATTTGGCTCTCTGGCGGCGCAAATTCGGGGGGAGATCCGGGTGAATGTGGAATGATGGATGTGGGGGCTTCCCTACGTGTTAGCCCCGAGAGAGGGTGCGAGCAGCGTGTTTGGGATGCCGGTCAGTTTTGTCACTTAGCGCAAAGATAAGCCGTCGCTTCCTGATTAGGCGATCGAGATTCGGTACACGGGTTTGTCTAACCCAGGTACAGTGCAGGGGCTGTCTAAATATCTTTTAGACAGCCCCTATTGTTGTCAATCGAGTTTACGATGGGATCAGTTTTCCGATTCGGGGGTTACCTTTCGTGCACGCCGCCGGATGACTACCCAACGGATCACCCAGAACGGAATCGAGAGAAGCAGAAGCACAGGAAGTACGAAGATCACGAACCAGATCGCAGCATTGGCGAGGAATTGTAATGCGCTGATCAGGGATTGCAGTGCTTCTTTTGCTGTTCCCTGAGGCTGCCATCGACCGATTTGCAGAGGTTGGGATACGACGTCCGGTAGGAGTTCGACGCTGATCGCCGAGAGGCGAGCGGATTGTTCGAAATACTGCATACGACCTTTAATGATTTCGATCTCCTGTCTCACCTGGCGCAGATTTTCGTAAACGCGCAGCACGTCTTCTGCCTTGGTCAGAGAACCCATAATCTCGCGCAGATCACCCTCGGCTGCTTCAAGGTTGCGCAGTTGTGATTCCAGGTCTGTGTACTCCTGAGTGACATCCTGTCCGCTGATATTCTCGGAGCGAACTTCGACTGTGCCTTCCTTGATTTTATCGAGCGCTTCATTCAATCGCTCCGCAGGGACGCGGATTGTGGTTGAAGCGTACGTTGCGCTTAAGCCATCCCCGTATGTGGATTGATAGACATTGAGCGAGACGACATAGCCGCCCATTTGCTCGGCAAGTTGGTTGATCGCGGCTGCGGATGCGGATGGGTCTTCTACGACGATGACGAGGTTGGCGTTGCGAATGACAAGCCGCTCAATTGCTGCAGGTTGGTGCGCTGTGTTGGCGTCGAATTCTCCCCCGAAGGAATCCTCCATCTCGACGATGCTTTCGACCGCTGCACGTTCGAGGGTAATTCCATCATAGGCAGGAGCTTGTGCCAGACTTCGGGCACCGCAGGCAGCCAGGGAAACCCCTAGCAACCCAAGGACGATGAACAAGTATCTTTTCTTCATGGTGAATTCCTCCCACTATTGGCGCAGAATT
>JAIWHF010000200.1:0-4164 GCA_048629905.1 Methanosarcinales archaeon | reverse complement strand
CACTTACGATTCATTGCAGGCTTACCAGCCCAACGAAAAAAGTTAAGACGCAGCATGCTACGTCTCTACATCTCAAGTTGATATGTTTTTCACCGAATTTCTTGGATCTCCATTGAGAGGTCGCCACCCGGGGTCTCAGCTGTGGCGGTGTCACCGACACGTTTTCCCATAAGAGAACTGCCTATTGGCGATTCGTTTGAGATCTTGCCGTTTCTTGGATCGGCTTCTTTAATGCCAACGAGTTTGTATGTCTGCGGAGCTTCGCCGTCGATAACGACGACAACTGTCGACCCAATGTTAACCTGTTCGTTGCCGCCATTGCCTTCAACAATAATTGCAATCTTTAATATTTGCTGAAGCTCAGCAATTTTCCCCTCTAAAAACGCCTGGTCTTCCTTGGTGGAAATATACTCCGCATTTTCCTTAAGATCTCCCATTGAGATTGCATTACGGAGACGTTTGGCTATATCCACGCGTCGTGGCCCCGTTAAGTCCTTGAGTTCTTCCTGAAGTTTTTGTGCACCTTCAGACGTAAGGTAGATCTTTTTATTTTCCATAACCATACCTGATGAAACTTATTTACAACGATGCCTGTGGGTCAAATAAGCGGCTGTGTTCATCTAATGCAAAGCGATCGGTCATACCGGCAATATAGTCGCAAATTACTCGATGAAATTCACCATTCTTTGCTCGTCCTTGAACTTCGGCGGGAAGTATACCCGGATTTTCAGTGTAAGCGTTGAATAAATCCTGCAAGATGTTTTCTGCTTTGATCTGCATACGGTAAACTCGAAAGTGGCGGTACATATTTGCGAACAGAAAATCTTTCAATTCATGGTTCATCTGTGTGAATGATTCGGAATGGACAACGATGTTCATTTTGAGACGCTGAAGCTCATCCACGGATTGAACGGCGCTCGTTTCCAGGGCATGTTGAGTCGACTCAAGAACATCTGAGATCTCAATACCGATCAGACGACGGATGATTTGGTGCCGAGTAATGTCGTCTAACTCGACGGCGTCCCAGCCGACAATTTCCTTTAGTTTCTGCCAAAGTGTTAGCGCTTGCAGTTGATTTATTTTGAGCAAACCAGAACGAAGACCATCGTCTAGATCATGTGCGGTGTATGCTGTTTCATCAGCCACATTAGCGATTTGTGCTTCTAAATTGCCGCGTTTCTCCGGGTCATACCCATGTGCATCTGAGATATCGTATTCTGTTTCGTGCTTGACCATCCCCTCACGCACCTCATAGGTGAGATTCAGGCCAGGGAATTGTGGAAACCTTTTTTCTAGCGTCGTCACAATGCGCAGTGATTGGCGATTATGATCAAAGCCGCCGTGGTCACTCATTAATTTGGAGAGAGCATGTTCCCCCGCGTGGCCAAAGGGAGTGTGGCCAAGATCGTGGGCCAGACAGATCGCTTCCACGAGGTCTTCATTCGCGCCAAGCGCACGGGCGATTGTTCTGCCGATCTGAGCGACCTCGAGTGTGTGTGTCAGTCGAGTTCTGTAGTAGTCACCCTCTGTGATCACAAAAACTTGAGTCTTATATTCAAGGCGCCTGAAGGCAGTCGTGTGGATGATGCGGTCACGGTCGCGTTGGAAGGCTGTGCGGTATTCGCGCTCTGGATCAGGATATTCACGCCCCTTGGAATCGCGGCTGCGAAAGCCATAAGGCGCCATTTGTTTATCTTCCAGATCTTCGAGAATTTCTCTCAGGTAAATCATGCCGCTCTCCATATTGGTTGGGCTTGAAAGTGTAACCGAGCACGGAGCAGCCTGTCAACGCAAGACGTTGACAGGCACGTACCTTCGACCCATAATTCACACATCCTTTCTGGAGGGGTATGATGGCTTATCCATTTCCCAGCGATGAATGGCTGCAGGCTCTAGTTGAGGTTCTCAATTCTGATGAGCGTTATGCTGAGGTGGCGAAGAATTGGGAAGGGGATATGACGGTTGTGATCGAACCGGAAGACGGGGGCGAGAGACAAGATCTTCCTGTGGCCGTTTACGTCGATCTGTGGCATGGGAAATGTCGCAGCGCCCGGTTCATCGATATGGAGAAAGAAGAGTTGCCGGATGCAGCATTTACACTCCGCGCGCGCATAGACCACATCCAGAAATTATTTACCGGCCAACTGGATCCGATTCAAGCGATGATGACTCGCCGTCTGCGAGTTCATGGGAATATGGCATACATGCTGCGCAATGTGCCTACAGTGTTAGATTTTGTACGCTGCTGTCAAAAGGTTCCGATAAAAGAATAAACCTTAACATTTCGTGATGATGACCTGGAGGTCGACAATGCCTTACTACCTTCTCGTACATAAAGTTGAAGTGTTTCCAGAATCACAGGATGATTGGATCGCTCAGTGGCGCGAAATCAGAAAGAAAGCACACGGAGATATTGAGTGGGTTCATTCTTTCTTCGATCCAACCGAGGGGAAATTGTATTGCCAGTGGAAAGCAGAAAACATGGAATCAATCGTGAAATGTTTGCCACCGGACATGCAAGAGCAGGCTCCCATTGAATATTCGAGTGAAATCATCCTGTTCGATACGTTATGGTTAGATTAGTCGCGAAATTCTCGTTTAGATTTCGCGAGTAAATTGTGGCGTACCTCCGGTTATTCTTATAGGGAATCAGGTTTATTCATGACATCAGAAACTCGATCATCCAAACATATCTACGATTTTGTCATTATCGGCTCGGGATTTGGAGGGAGTGTTTCTGCAATGCGCTTAGCAGAAAAGGGATATCGAGTTCTTGTACTTGAACGGGGGTTGCGCTACGAGGATGAGGATTTCCCGAAGAACAATTGGTTGTTATGGAAATACCTTTGGATGCCTGCACTTAGGTTCTTTGGAATCATGGAAATAACGCTTTTGCGAGACGTGATGGCGCTGCGCTGGAGCGGGGTGGGCGGTGGAAGCCTGGGATATGCGAATGTGCTTGTTGACCCGAACGAGAAAATGTATGAGATTGGCAATTGGGCTGGCCTTAATGATTGGAAATCTGTCCTCGCCCCTCATTTCGAGACAGCAAAGCGAATGTTAGGGCGCACGCTCAGCCCAAGCATTACTGAAGCCGACAAGATTATGAGATCGGTAGCAGAGAAAATGGGCAGGGGGAGCACATTTATAAACCTTCCTGTCGGGATTTATTTTGGTACGCAGGGGGTCGAGGCTGATGATCCATTCTTTAATGGCGAGGGCCCTCGACGATCAGGATGCACTTATTGCGGTGGTTGCATGATTGGGTGCAGGGAAAACGCAAAAAACACGCTACCAAAGAACTATCTGTATTTCGCTGAAAAACTTGGAGTTGAGATTAGACCCGAAGCACAGGTCACCGAGATAAGTAAGGTGAACGACGGTGTCGAAGATGGTGCCCGGTATCGAATTCGATACTGCAATCCTAGACGTGCAATCCGGTCCGTGACCAATGAAGTCTATGCCAGCAACGTGATCGTCGCCGCGGGTGTGATCGGCACGTTGAACCTGCTCCTGCGATGCCGAGATGTATCTCGTACGCTCCCCGAGTTGTCCGCTAGACTCGGAGAAAATGTGCGGACAAATAGCGAAGCGCTTCTGGGCGTTACCGATCTGGATAAGGCAAGCAACCATACGGAAGGAATTGCGATTAGCACAGTTTTCCATGCTGACGACGTTACCCATATCGAGCCTTTTCGATATCCGGAAGGCTCGTCGTTCATGATGCGCCTTTTGGGTATGCCAATGACCGATGCTGGTGAGGCTGGCGTTGCCCACCGATTATGGCTGCTCCTGCTCGCCATTCTCCGCCATCCCTGGTCCTTTATTAAATCGAAGTTCGATCCTTCCTGGGGGCGGCGCACTTTTGGAATACTCGTTATGCAAACCGAGGATAATCTCATGCGTGTGAAACTGGGCCGTAGCCTACAGACTTTTTTCCGTTTAGGATTGACATCAGACCAGGGGACGGAGAAACAGGTGCCTGCAGAAATTCCGATAGGCCACCAGGTAGTCCGAGCGATAGCTGAGGAGATTGATGGTCTACCAATGGGGAATATTGCAGAAGGCGCACTGAACGCATCGCTAACCGCGCATATTCTCGGGGGATGTCTGATGGGGAGCAGTGATGTAGAAGGCGTGGTTAATAAAGAGCTTGAAGTGTTT
>JAIWHF010000199.1:0-4265 GCA_048629905.1 Methanosarcinales archaeon | reverse complement strand
CGGAGATGACGCTATGGTCTTCAGGGCTGATGCGCGTGATCAGTCCTTCGTTAGGGCTCGAAACCCAGAGGCTTCCCGCATAAAATTCGATCTGGGCTGGAGGATTGGCGACGCTGAAACCGCCAGAACCCAAAGATGCCGGTTCGAAATAATTAAGGCCGTATGGGTGTGTGTGCCAAACGCGGTTTGGATCGACCGCCAGCCCATGGATGAAGGCGGTTGAGGACAGCGTGGCCACCACTTGATGGGTGTTCGGATCGATGCCCACAACCTCGTTCTTGTCGTGCAAAATCACCCAGACTGTGCCATGACCGTAGGCGACCTGGCTTGGTTTTCCTTCGAGCTTAACGGTGGCGACGACTTTTCGGGTCTCCGGGTCGATCTTGAGCAATTGTGGATTCTGGTTGTCACCTACCCAGATCGCATTCTCGCCGATCGCCACTCCTGAGCAATTGTTGTAGACGACGCCGTAGCGCGTGCCGGTCGTGAGGTCGATCTTGCGTACGCCCAAACCACCCGTCACCCACACAGCGCCCTGTCCGGCAGCAACGTACATGGTGTTGCCGCCTAACGAGATTGTATCGACCACTTCAAATGTGGTGGGATCGATTCTCCATAGGGTGCCCTCCGTCTCGCTGACCACCCAAACGTTCCCTTCGGCGACGGCGACGTCCTTGGGGAAGCGGCCAATGTCGATTGTGGCGACGACCTGGTGCGTCATCGGGTCGATCGCGGACACCTGACCGGCGTTGGGCGCAGTAACCCACACCAATCCAGTCACGACCTCGAGGGCTTGTACCGTCGCTGTAGGCTCCTCCGCTTCATCAGCTTCCTCTTCGCTGCTGTATTCAAAGCTGAAGTCGCCATCGCCGTCCTCGTCAAACACATAGAAATCCTGAGGCAGCCGGTCAAACACCGTCCCCGCCAGGGAGGCGAGCTGATCGGGGGCAGCAGCCATCTCACCGCCAATCTGTGTAAGCGACGCGTATTCCTCGCCGCGCACCACCAGCAGCGTACCCTGCGAATAGAATTCACTCTCGTAAAGCAGCCAGAGGGCGCTCTCGCCGGGACCATCCGCTTGTGTTACGTTCACACCTGTCCCCGCGAACATCTCAGCCATGCGATTGATAACCTCGATCAAGGTCAGGTCGGGGAGCTGGTTATTAAGCTCTTCAAATTCCGCGGCCATATCGGGGTCACCGCTGAAGCCGGCGAGCATACCGAGGCTTAGCATCGTAAAGGCCTTGGCCTCGTTACCCTGGGCTGCGCTGATGACCAGCTGCGTGCTGACGGTTGGGTCATCGGATTGCAGCACATACACACAGCCGCCCATACCTTGCGGTGGCTGCATCTGCACTGGTCCACCCAGCGCTTCGCCGACTTCCTCGTCGGTGAGCAGCGAGCAGGGGTCAAGCTGCACACGCTCGACCGGCTCCTCCGTTGCAGCCGGTTCTTCAGGTTCGACGGCTTCCTCTGTTGGTGTCTCGCCCTGGTTTCCGGTCAGGATCGGGATCGCTCCGCACGCCAGCGTGGTTACTAGTGTTAGGATGAGCACGAATGCGATAAGGAATGTGTTTTTCTGCTTCATTGTGAATCATCTCCTGAGCGATCGGTTGGCAAAGCCAAGGGTACAACAGGTTAATGTTGATAGCGTTAGTAGATTTGGGGGAAAGGTGACCATCCCTTTGGCGCTCCAGGGCGTCATGATTGACCTTCCGCTCTCTCATATTGAGAAGGCATCATCATCGTCTATTCAATACACAAATGCAACATTGATCGCAATCCGTGTTGTCGGTCTATGATGGGAACGGACTCAAAAGAAGATCGAGTTTCTTAGTCGCTTTGCTCATAAGAACAATTTCATCTTACCTTTAAGTCACGGGGGAAGTGAGTGTTTCCAACGCTTTGAACCACTGAAACGCTGATCTGACTGAGAACGCTGAAACGATTGAACCGCTGAAAAGCTGATTAAGGGAGTGCTTTTAACATACACTGGATGAAGTTCTTAGCTTTAGAGATACAGGTGGCTGGGAAACCAAACCTAAATTAGCCCTTCCGAGACACAAATGCTATGCTTAGGAAGTCTTAATTCTATATGGAGGCCAGAGCCTTGGATCCGACCCTTCACTATCCATCGCAACGAATCCCGTCCACATCTCTTCCTTTGAAAGAGGTTCTGATGAAATCACACCGATTGTTTCCAACCTTGCTGATCTGCTCCTTCATCCTTATGGCTTCCAGCTGTGCCCCTGTACCAACTCCAACGCCGACGCCTGGTCCTGGCGATTGTTCTCCATCCCAACTTGTCGCTCCGCAGGCTTTCAGCCCATCGAATGAATTGGTGCCCTCGCTTCAGCCTTCCATTCAGTGGTTCTACCCGGAGGATTGCGAGCCGGACGCATACCAGCTGGAAATTGCAGAGAACGGCGACTTCAACTCACCTTCAGTCATTGTCGAGTTTGTGGGTGGGGGACAAGTGCCGTGGACGCTCATCCAATCGCTTCAACCGGCAACGCTCTATCAATGGCGTGTTGCCGCCGAGATCGGGAGTAGTACCGGCGCAACCTCACCCTCGCTCTCATTCTGGACCGGACCTGTTTGTAATGTGAGTTCGCTGAACACGCCGCTTTTGATCGATCCCCCGTATGGCGCTACCGTCCAGGACGATTCGCCTGAGCTCGTGTGGGAGTATCCCAACACGGCGTGCCTTCCGGAGGGCTATCAATTTGAGGTTGCTTCCGACTTTCAATTCTCGAACCTGAAGATCTCAGGAGGTGGTCCAGGACCGTGGACAAGCTTTGAGACCGGAGTGCCTTTCCTGGATGATTGTGGTCTGTACTACTGGTGGGTTGCGGCGCAAACCGCTGGAGTCATGAGTGGACACAATGTATCGCTGTTCTATACCGACTTCACAGATAATTGCCCACAATTCAGCTGCGATTCAACACAGCTTACCCCGCCCGATCCGCTCTACCCTATAGGCGGTCAAGCCGTGGCCGATCTTGGCGATCCCTTTCGATTCCAATGGGAGTATCTAGATCCAGCGTGCATACCGGACGGTTACTACTTTGAGGTCTACTCCGGAGTTGATTTCGCCTCGACACCGGTTGGGCATGGATTTGCACTGGATTCTCGCGTTCCGGGGTGGGGACCCATTCCCGAACTTCCCGCCTATGTCATTCTCCCCGATTGCATGACATTCCATTGGCACGTTGCCGCTTTGCAGGGCTCGGAGACGGGACCTTTCTCAAGCGAGGCGACGTTCACAACGGACTACAGCGGAGCCTGCGGCACGCCGAGTGCCCAGGAAGCTTCGCTCATCGGTATGGCGTGTCTTGAGGATGAGCGCATGATGGTAACGTTTGAATTTCCCGAACCCCCGCAAGGACCATACGAGGCCATTGTCGATGGACAGGTATTCGACTGCCAGACCTGGTCGAGTGCGCCGAATCGGCTTTTTTGTATCGGGGCGATGCTTCAGGAAGATATATTGGTGCCTGTCCAACTAGAAGACGCTAATAGTGGAGCGCTCCTTTTTGACGGAGAGATATCCATCCTCTGTGAGCAGGAGCCAGATGATCTTCCGGTGTGCAGCACGTTAGATATGGCAGCGTGTGGTTCCCGGAGTGACTGCACGTGGATTAAAAATGATCTTCCCTCTGGGGGAACCTGTGAAGTAAAGTAGGCAGGGGTTCATCAACGAAGTTTGAATCCCAAAATCTAACTTTGGATTGAGCGGACACCGAAATTCCTAGTTTTGATTTAGGTTCTCCAGCCCCCGGCAAGCCCCCTGTAGTGGGGGTAATTCATAATGTAATCGAAAAAAAACACCTCCCATGAAGGGGGGTGTTTTCACAATGGGTGATCAAACCCTCTCCAGATACAGAGGGGATTACATGCAACATCTCACACTCAGCAGACAGAGAAACCCCCACATCCTTATTCTTGGCAAGCCCACGTACTCGAACACTATGTGGGAGCTAGAGGACGCCGATGCACCACAGAAGACCGAGGACCAACAAGATACCCGTCAACCATAATTCCAGGACTGTTGACAGGAAGATGTTGGGAATCGGGTATTTATTCTTATTCATCGTGAAGAAATGGGTTGCATGAAGTGGGCCTAAGCATAGAAGCATCTGCCATAGCTGTAGAAAATAATTTTCAGTGTGGAGACTGGCTACACACTCCCGCATGAAACAGGCAGGGTTGAACGCAGCCGATATATCTGTACCTTTAACGACGCTCCTACACATTTTGTGACA
>JAIWHF010000198.1:0-4274 GCA_048629905.1 Methanosarcinales archaeon | reverse complement strand
GATCCTGCGCCACAATGCCATCGTGATTTGAACCAAACAGATTGCATTGCCGCCGGCGGTGAGTGGAAAGTATTCCTTGCAGCAGCTGGGAAGGACTACTGTGAGTGTCCATAATAGAAGACGATAAGGAACAAACGAGGGCTTCCCAACTGGGAGGCCCTCGACATCCCCATATTGTCGCCCCCCAACCTCCCGCAGGTTTGAAACCTGCGGGAGGTTAGATGAGCGCGGTGGTTCATTGGTGAACTTGTAGAGATACCCTGGTCTCTACGATAGATTCATAGGGTGAAGCTGACCAGCGTCAATCCGTTTGGTCACCCACACGCTTTGAAGGATGCCTGCTTTTCTTCTTGATGGGTGATATCATGAGACCAAAGTGCCAGAAATTCTCCAGAAAGTGCTCGTTACCTGAAATGGAGAGAGGAGCGCTCGATGAAAACCCGCCATGGTTTAATCCCACTACTAGTGTTCCTGCTTCTCACATCAGCCTGCGGTGCGCCCGAAACCACACTTCCACCCGATACGCCCGCATCGACAACGGAAGAAATTCCGGTCGCTGAAGGCCTTCAAACCGTCACCCCTTCCCCAACGCCCCCCGAGCCTACTCGTGACACGTCAACATTGCCCGTTCCGGAAAACGTGACCCCTATCCCGCCACTCACAGTTGGTGAACCGGTAACGATCACATCCATCCATATGATTACGGAGCTTGGTGGCTGGGCGATCGGCGGCGATCAAGACCCCGGTGATCATGTCTTGCGCACCTTGGATGGCGGCGAGACCTGGGCGGACGTGACTCCGCCCGAACCCATGGAATCCACCGTCCCCGCGCGCAAAGCTGCTGTGGGATCTTTCCTAAATCTCGATCAAGCCTGGGTTCTGTTTTATCCGGCGAAGTTTTACGGCGGCGAAGCCCCCGTGAGCATTTGGTGGACCGATGATGGGGGAACAAATTGGACACAAGGTGCGCTCACTAAAAGATTGGAGATCAATGAAGACCCTCCAAGCGTGATGTTTGTCGACAATCAAACGGGCTGGGTCTTCGTTGAGAGCGTCGTGGGGATGGGGCACCATCTATTCTACTTACTGCGGTCGGAGGACGGCGGCAATTCCTGGGAAGTCCAGGCAGAACCGCCGGATAGCGTGACAACATGCCACCGCACAGCAATCACTTTCCTCGATACCCAACACGGCTGGATGACCAGCCAATGCCCATTTGAACTTGGTGGCGGCGTTTTCCTCGAGACGACAAATAACGGAGGCGACACCTGGGAACGGCTCACCCTCCCCCCTCCGACGAGCAATCCCACTCTTTTTGAGCAATCCAGTCTATGCCGGACGCGATCCCCCAATCTCCTCGGACAAGGTCAAGGGACATTGATCGTGACCTGCCACTTAAAAAGTGGAGGCACTTCAGACCTCGTGTACTCAACGTGGGATGACGGCTCGACATGGCAGACAAGCACCTTCCCCGGCGGCGAGCTTTCGATGCAAGTGGATGGCTTCGGCTGGGCTTTCGGGATGGAGATTTCTAAAACGCTGGATTTTGGTCTGACGTGGGAGCGAGTGAAGATCGTGAGCTGGGATGGTCAATTCAGCTTCATCGATCGTGATCGTGGGTGGGCAGTCGCACGCTCTGGTGAAGAGATTGCGCTCGTCCAGACCATCGATGGTGGAAAGACCTGGCAGGAGCTTGATCCGGTAGTTGCACCAGCCGTGACCGTCTCACAGACAGAAGCATGCCTGCTTTCAGCTTCAAGTGCCGTAATCGCTTATAACCGACCGAGCCCCCAAGCAGAGCCATTCGGCGATCTGCCCGTTGGAATGTCACTCTATGCAACCGCTCGCACCGCGGATGGGTGGATCGGATTCGATCCGGGGTACGCCCAGGCGGCGAACATCGGCGTCTTCCACCACCGCTGGGTTCAAGAGGGGCCAGCCATCGATCTCGAAGGCGATTGTGATTCTCTCCCCATCGTCGTCGGCCCTCCCCCAGGAATATGTTTCAACATGTTTATGACCAACGCGCCGCTCCTTGAGCAACCGCTGCCCAACGCCACTGTGCTTCACTTGATCACGTCGGCGGACTACGCAATGGTGATAGGGAAATCGGTAGATGGTTGGCTGAAGATCGATCTGAACGTGGGAAATATTGGACAGGATATCGAAGGTTGGGTCGAGGGGATGAACGCCAATTTCAACGGTCCTTGCGCCGACCTGCCCATACTGGAACCCTGATCGGACCTGGATTGGAATATTCTCGCGACCAGGATATGTCCCACCGACAGCGCATCAGGTTTTCGAAGCTGAAGAGATCCTCATTGTGCGAACATCTCGAATAGAACAGGGTTTATCCTTGACCAATCGGGAGCTAAGACCTGCGCACCTTCCGCAGTCGTAAAACCCTGGACCATCTCTCGGGAGATGATTCGGGCGTCGATACCGCCTGGTCCGCTGCGCAGCACTGCTACCAACAGACGGGGCCAGACCCAGGGAGCCAAATCCGTATCAACATGGCGGATAAGTGAAATAAAAGCTCCCGGCAGAAGAGGCCATGCACGCGGATCGGACATTTTCCGTAATAAAGCCTTGATGAAGATCTGCCCATGCGCCATGCGGAAGAAATCATCGCTTCCTTCCCGGTCTCGTACGAAAGCCAATGCCGACTCCCCGTCCAACACATGGATTCCAGGAGCCAGGCCGCCAGTTGAGGTTTCTAACTCGATAGGAACACCTCCCAGCGCATCGACAACAGATATTAATCCTTCGAAATTGAACCTCACGTATCCGTCCACATCCACCCCAAAGTTCTCGTGGACGGTTCTCACCGCCGCTGCAGGACCTGACCCCGTTTTCTCTGCTTCTGCGAAGAAATGAGCGGTGTTGATGCGGTTATCACCATTTCCCGGGATGTTCACCCAAAGATCCCGCGGAATCGAAAGCATGCCTACATAAGGTTGTGGAGGCACGATCGTGGTGAGAATCATCGTATCGCTCCGCCCCAGGTTGGTGCCAGTTGGCGACCGGTCGATCCCGAGCAGCAAGATATTCGTCCGTATGGGTATAAACAAGTAAATCGCGGCGGCTAATCCAAGAAGAATCCCAAGAAAGACCGCTCTTCGCCTCCGGTGTTTGCGAGGCTCGGCAGCAACGACCGCTGCATGTGTATTTAGCATCACTTCTGTACGAGTCGATCTGACCCGTACGGGTTGGGTGTCTTCCATATCAAATTGGCCATTCATAGGCGCAGATTCTACCACCCAATTCTTCACTGACGGGAGAGCCGCGCCTTGTGTTTTTTTCTCCAATAAATCAATGGTAGAACTAGAAGGTGATTGCTTTATCTATGCTATGTACCGTAATATTATTAGGAACCTTCGAAAGAGAAACGCCATGGCTAAATCCTTACTCTTATTTATCCTTCTATTGTTTGTCGCCACGTGGCTTATTGCCAGACCGGCCGTGTTTATCATCCCGCCCATGTACGAATACCCAGCAGGGGCGACGCTGCTCTATTACGATCGAGCAAAGGGAGCCCCCTTCTTCACTTCAACCGATTCCTATTGCCTGTACTCGACGGGTGATGTGACCACGCGGTGTCGCAACGCGGCGCTAAATTCGATTGATCCCTTGCTTACGAACCTGCTCACAACTTTACCGTATTCAGAATGGGCCTATCTGCGCAGCACGAATGGGGTGATGTACAACCCGTAAGCGGCTCAAGCTGAAAATCAATACATATCGCCTGGTCCCCCAACGAACGTACTCTGGGGTTGACCTCGATCCGCAGAGGAGCCGACTTTCACCCACAAATAAACCATGGATACTCCCGATCGTCCCCCATCTGCGAAGATATTCCTGAAATACTTCATCATCACAATTTTCAGCCTTATGGCATTAACTCAATTGTCAGGAATCCTCGTTGCTAGACGCGGCGGGGTCGCTGGATCGTTCGGAATCCGCTCCATGACTCACGATTGCATTGGACTGCGCGTCAGTGCAGAGAGGGCAATTGAGTTATTCCCTGAAGGTGAAATCGAATTTCATCTTCTACTATTCCATTTCCGCTACTCTGTATCATCTGAGTTTGCTGATTCGGACCGAGTGTTTTGCATCGGGCAGGATATATGGTTCGGCGAATAGCTGGTATCCTGTTCTTTTTACTTCAGATCCACATCTTAAAAGAAAAAGAGCCGATCGCGCGATCGGCTCTTTCTTACAGCTCATTATCTTGTCAAACCGGAAGCGGGCCGGTCTCGTTCACCTCATTAAAT
>JAIWHF010000197.1:0-4280 GCA_048629905.1 Methanosarcinales archaeon | reverse complement strand
TAGATTCTTACGGAATGTGTTTGCTCATATCGCAACAATTTGATCAGTTATGCAGCGAGTATCTGCAGCGATCTTCGTGATTCATAACGCGACACAGGTCCCCACAATTATATAAATAGACCTGCCTCAGCATACCAGATGGCAGCCAAGGCAGGCAATCAACGAAATAGTGGTAGATCGAGCTTCAGTTGTATTTATTCTACTTTTATTTTTCTAGCTCTTTCCCTATCTTTGAAACTTCATCCCCCAAGTCCATGAGCATGTACAGCCCCTCGGAAATCGCGCGCAGGAAAATATAAAAGAATCCCGCGACAGCAATCAGGAGAAGTGGTGTGGATAGATTACCAATCATCTGGTTGATTGTAACAATAGCACCTTGGAACTGCACGCCGGCGACCGATAGTACGAAGATAATCAGGTTGATCACGAAAAGCACAATTACTGCAAGAAACAACCAGGATAACAGCATCGCTTGAGACGAGGTCGATATTAAGTTTTTTCGATTAATATATCGATCGTCATCTTCCTGAACCTCTGTCGTTTTCGTTTCCATTTCTTCTGTCATGTTTTCCTCCTCAGGAATAATTTGGCGTCGCATAGATTGCGGCCAAGCTCTGAACACTGCGGCGGCATGCAATCGGCTTTGATCTGCCGGAATGAATTGTAAAACATTATTAATTAATTGGTGTCGCAATTTGTAAAGCTAAATTGGCGGACGCTTGGCACAAGGCCTATCCATTTCAAGTGTCCATAGGTGCAGATTGTGAGTAATTGCCTATTCGTACGATCGTTTCAGCTTCTCTTCTAAGTTAGCCTTTATGGATGGCCACTCGCTTTCGATAATGCTGTAGTAGATAGAGTCGCGGACATGGCCATCGGCCGCAATCATTTGATTGCGCAGGGTACCTTCCTTAACCGCACCTATCCGTTCAAGGGCTTCTTGTGATCGCTGGTTGCGCGCGTCGGTCTTAAATTGTACGCGGATGCAGCCCAGCGTCTCGAAAGCGTGTTTTATAAGCAAATACTTGCACTCGGTATTTACTCCAGATCGCTGATAAGCCCGCCCATACCAGGTGCCGCCGATTTCTAAAGCCTGATGATCTTCTCTTATCTCCAGGTAGCGTGAGCAACCGATGGGTTTATTTGACTCAAGAAGAACCACCGCGAAGGGCAGGTCTGTCCCCTGCGCTGCCCGGGCGAGCAGTATCTTAACATGCTCGGACATCTTTGCTTCTGTGTTGATGTTTCCGTAAGGCAGGTATTTCCAGATAAGGTCATCCTGTCCAATGTCCGCTAAACCGGGTACATGCGCTTCTGAAAGTGGTTCCAAGCGCACAATGGAACCAATGAGACGAACAGGTTGAATAGTCATCATCAAGGTTCAACCACTTCCTTTCAAGCGCAGAATTTTATTAATCATCCCTGATGGGTGAAGTCGGAGGGTACCCATCTTCTTTCCAGAAAGCATCAGAGGTCAATTCTACGGTGCAATGTGGCGCTTATCAAGTGAGTCGATCCTTCGTATTTGATACCCTAGTCGCTGGAAATATAACTCCAGCGGTCAAAACGTTCAACACTATCCTATACACAATAAATACCGGGGGCTTGTCCACTCTGCATCGAGGGCAAGCAACCATACAGTTGTTTTCCGTTTTGGATCGTAATGGGCTTCGTGTTACGGATATGTGTATGTGATGGAAAGGTAATCGATTAATACTTCCTGCTCGGATGCATTAAGCACGGCGCCTTTGCCCACCATTTCCCGGACGCTCAAACCCCATCCTGCCCCGCTCTTCGAGGCACTCTCGACTCGATCGAGCGTATGGCAACCCGTGCAGCGTTCCTCGAGAAGCGTTTTCCCATCGATGGATGTCTCGATCTCAGTGTTCACTTCTGTTTTTGGGGCAACCTCACCCGTCGATCCTCCACAGGCTGAAATGAACACGCCCAGAAGCAGTGTGAGGAAAACAATCTTGAATTTCGTTCTTAGAATCGTCATTCGTATCTCCTACCAAGAACCGGTGTTTATCGTTCCTGTTAACTATTAGGATATAGTACAGTAAGTATGTCCATATATAAGTAATTATAACGTATTTCTGAGTTTACAGGCCGGGGCATTCCCGACTGCTCTATATCCTCCCTGCCTTTGTCCTTCCACATCGCTGTCGAACAATGCCGCAGCTCGCTCAGTACACTGCTGGCAAATCACGCTTGTTGCGAGATCAGCTGAAGAAGATCCCAGAGATATTCTGGGACAGCAAATCGGCTGCGTACCTACACCTCCCCTAGCACGTCCCCCGGTTGTTGGAAGTAACCTTGCACTTCTTCATAGTACCTGCCAACATGAATACCATCCATTAATGCGTGATGTCCTTGCACGCTCAAAGGCATCTTCAAGGACTCGCCCTCTTTGAAGAATTTCCCCCATGCAAACCGCGGCACAGAATCCACTGGATGCAGGTGAAGCGGATGCATAAAGCTTGTGAATGACACCCAAGGGATTGCTGACATGTACAACAAGTTGTCTTGCTCTGGTCCGTCTTCCAGCGTGAGCTCGGCTTTCACACATGCAATCATCTCTGCAGCTTTTACTGCAAACTCTGAGAAGTTCTCAATATACTCAAACGAACAAAAGCTGAACAGATCATCATCCGTTAGAATCGTTGCAGATGGGTGTACGATCTCGTGCTCCACCACTCCTCCCTCGCGAATACGATAACGGAACTCGGGAATCGCGTTCGCTGCTCTTGCGAGTACGTATACGACCGCCACGGTAAACGAAATTCCACGCTGTTTGACAAAAGGATTGAACGTCGTCAGGTCTACATTTGCACACAAGCTGAAATGTGGATAGTCAAAGGAGTTAAAAACCTTGAAATGCTCGCGTCGTGGCCAAGTCTGTATGTCAATCTGACGCATGTGTCACCTCCAGGTTGAACCGTGAAAATCCTCGAGTCCCGGTCCATGCTTGCTCAGTCTATTAGCTTAATTGCATGTGCCGTGTTCTCTGTGGCAATTAAACGGGGCAACCCCAACCGCCACCTTTGCTCCCACCTCTTTATCTTACAACTTTGCTGTCAATTCCCGCCGCCCACAAGTCCGCATTGAACGAATGTTAAAGTGCACGAATGCAGGCTCAGTGTTCATACCTTTGAAATAGTTGTAACGATTCGCTATGCTCGTGCATATTGTATATAGAGATAACAACATGCTCAAATTCAAAGATCTTTACTCCAAATATGCGCATGACATCTATCGCTTTGCCTTTTGGCTCTCAGGTAACAGCGAGGATGCGAAGGATATCACCTCAGAAACATTCGTGCGCGCCTGGATGAATCTTAGTTCAATACGGACGGAAACGCTCAAGGGATACCTTTTGAAAATAGCGCGTAACGTGTACCTGGGTCAGTTAAGAAAACAAAGGAAGCATACCGAATTGGAGGATACGCATCCCGATCCAGCGCCTGGACCAGAACATTCCGTTGATGTCCGCAGTGAGCTGGCACGCATTCAGATTTTTCTAAAAACATTGCCAGAAATTGATCGTTCTGCGTTTGTCATCCGCATTAAATACGAATTGCCTTACGCTGAGATCGCACGGATTTTGCAGATCTCCGAAGCCGCCGCAAGAGTGAAAGTCCATAGGGTTCGGAGGAAACTGATTGCGAACCGAATGGATGAGGAGGCGACCTAACGATGGAACCTAACAAAAATGAGATGATTTCCCCAAAGGGTGAGATGAAAACAGGAGGGAAAATGGAGATAACGAGGGATATTGTCGTAGATTTGCTGCCCCTGTATATCGCCGGTGAAGTGAGCGATGAAACGAAGATAATCGTCGAAAGATTCTTGGAAACAGACCCCTCACTGGTGAGTATGGTTGAGCATGCTACTAGCATCGGGTTCAATGAGGTACCAATCCCACTATCACAGGAGGAAATAATGGAAGCTTATAAGAAAGCAAACAAGATGATGGTAATTCGAACACTAGGGTTGGCCGTTGTAATTGCGGGCACTTTACTCGCCGTCTTGCTGATCGTGCCCCTTATTTACATCTTCGTTTTCTAATGTAGAAAGTATCGGCAATGGAGAGTGGCTTGCTTTATAGTTCTTCCCGAAGTGTCTAAATCTTACGAGAAGAATTTAGTTAAGGCAGTCGCTCTCATTGTCAAAGTATTTATCACTTAACACGCGCCATCAGCTGAGCCTCGGCTGCATGGCGTTTTTTTATACATTGCTGAAGGCGTTATGATATTTCACCCTGCCAGTTTTTCCGCTCA
>JAIWHF010000196.1:0-4334 GCA_048629905.1 Methanosarcinales archaeon | reverse complement strand
ATCGATCACCGGGCAATCCGCCGTGAGCCTGACGATGATCTCCGCACCATACTCTCGGGCAGCATTCTTGAAGCGATCAAGTACATCCATAGCGCTTCCGCGGGAATATGGGACGCCTCTCTCCTCGCATATGCTCACAATCGGCTCATCCTCAATATCCACACTCGTGGCAATAACCACTTCGTCGAGTCGTTTCGCCCGTCTTGCTCGAGTAAAAACCCTCATGAGCATGGGCTCACCGGCAATATCCAATAAAACCTTGCCCGGAAGCCGGTTGGAGCTTATGCGTGCCTGGATGATCCCTACCACTCGCGACTCGTTCACATTACCCTTCTGTTCGTGTACTCGATCGCCAGCTGATACGCCTCGATCATCTTTGGGTAATTCTTGTTCCAATCCGCTCGCACCTCAACCACATCCCGAGCCATCTGTCCCATCGACTTCAAATCATCCTTATGTTGGACCGCTGTATTAATCCCCTGAGTCAACCCCTCAATCGCTCCATCAGCAAAAAACCAGCCCGTCTCACCATGCTTCACCCATTCCATGTTCCCGGGGATATTGGAAACCACGGATGGCAAGCCACAAGCCATCGCTTCCAGCAGGGACACCGAGCTGCCATCGCTATGGGAAGCACTGATATATAAATCCGCCGAGCGATAGTAATCCGGTAGGGAGGCGCTCGCAATCATCCCCGCGAAATGAACTCGTCCCTCTAGTCCGGCCTCTGCCAATAAATCATGGATCAAAGTGCGTTGAGAGCCATCGCCGAGCATAATTAACCTAAGCTTGGGGAGCTGCTGCGCCGCTTTAATGAATGCCTTTATCAAAAGATCAACGCCATAAATCGGCTCCCACATCCGCGCGGATAACAGGACGAAATCCGGACCCCAGCCTAAATTCTGACGCGTTTCAGCGGATCCTTGCGGATTGAAATGACTGAGATCCACACCCCATGGGAAAACAACGATCCGTTCCGACGGCATACCCAAAGCTTGTGCCCGTTCCTTCACCGCCTGGCAATCGCACATTAATGCATCGCTGCGGTTAAGCGTGAGTTTCGCCCCCCAACGTCCAATCCCGCGGCGAGCATCCATCAGTAGATCTGACCCCCACGACATACTGACCAGTGGGTGATAGCCCGCTAATGCGACCAGCAGCGCCGATTTCTGAATCGGTCCTGCATGAACCACATCTGGACGAATCCGCCGGAGGGTTTCCTTCGTCTTCGGGACCAGTTTTATCAAATCAAACCATCCGGGATCCCCATCCACTGCGAGATCTTCCTCTATGTGGACTCGGTTTGAAAACGTGCTCCCAGTCAGGCCATCCCTTTTGGCCGTCAAGCCAAGATAGATGACTTCATGCCCCAGCTCAAGCAGAGCGGAGACAAAACGCTGATCGTGCGGCCCGAAGCCGCGGGTGAAATACAGAACCCTCAATCGCTCACCAGCTTCGTCCAGAACAACGCCTCACCCGCCGGGATGTCCGCCGCTGCCTTTGTGCCTACAACGGCCTCGATCTCCTTAGGTGAGATCGCGCCTGGCGTAGCTGGCCGCAGAACATCGATCATTTCTTTCGTGATTACATCATCGATTTTGATGTCGCGCGCCGCCCTCAGGCACCGCCGTTGAAGAACCACAGTCTCCCGCTCATTGTCTGCTACACGTTTAACCGGTGAACCAAGGGCGCGCTCGAGTTCGCGCGTTCGTTCGACCATCTCCGCCCAGGCATCTGGGTCCAAGGCAAATTTATGGTCTGGGCCCTCGCGGTCGTTGTCATCCGTGAAATGTTTCTCAACTGCCCGTGCTCCTAGGGTGACGGCTCCCAGAACCGTCGCATGACCCGGGGTGTGGTCCGATAAACCTAATACAACATCCGGGAAGAGTGAAGCGTAGGTCTTCAGCACATTCAAGTGGATATGATCGAAGTTCTCCAGGCTGGCGGTGTAGTTTGTATTACATTGCATCAACACGAGATCGGGATTTACTTCCAGAACAGCGCTCACGTTCTCTACCACTTCACCCAACTCGCTCGCGCCCGTCGCTATGAAAATGGGCTTGCCTTTGGCAGCCATATAAACCAGCGCTTCGGGCCAGCTCATCAAACCAGAACCCGCCTTAAAGGCCGGGATAAAGGGCTCAAGCATGTCGATGGTTTCAAAATCATAGGGGGAAGAGAAATAGTGAATGCCTACCTTGTCGCACTCTTCCTTCAAGATGGGTGTCCAATCCCAGGGGACGGAGGCGTCTTGATAGACCTCGAAAACGGATTTGTTCCACTTGGCCTGATGGGATAACTGACCGCCCAAGGTCTTGAAACCGTAATCCGAAACGATTTTCGGCGCGCTGAAGTTCTGGAATTTCGCTGCTTCTGCGCCTGCTTCCTTCGCCATTCGGATAAGCATCTTCGCCCGTTCTATGTCGCCGTCATGGTTCGCGGCGATGTCGGCGATGAAATAAACGGGGTGAGATTCACCTATGAGACGTTCGCCAATTCCGATTTGCACCATAATATTAACCCTCCCCGACAGCCTTTTTTAGAGCAATTTGCAACGAGCCTACGCGAAAATACCTCGCCGTTTCGTCGCCATCCTTGATCATCCTGTTGAGTGTGTAATCCAGGGGTTCAACAACGATCTCCGGGTTAATAACCATATTCACTATGCCAATATCCCCGAGTCTTCCATACGTGTTTAAATCAATAGTCTTTGCGATATATCTAACATAAGATTTTGGTGTTTCATAAAGATACTTCGTGCGAATACTTTTCGGGAGAACGGGATAGAGAACATCAAAAACTGCTGCCATGAGTACATGCAGCCATCCTCTGCTAGTAGGGAAGGCGATATCGAGCGCATGCAGCATCAGACCACCAGATTTGAGAATCTTGCTCATGTGCAACCACACACCAGGTACTTGGGATGGCTCGATATGCTCCAATGCAGACGCACTATAAATGACATCGAAATAATTCTCGGGGAGACTGGATTCTTGGGAATCGCCAACCTTCTCGAGGATGTATTTCACCTCAGAATTCTCGCGAATATATGCATTTGGATCCTGGTTCCGCGTCCAATACCCATCATCACCTATACCGAAATCATCGACGGACCAAACTTCGCAACCAAATGTTCGCGCAATATACAAAGGTAATCGAGAGTAACCTGCGCCGACATCTAAAACCTTCATTTCCGGTTTCCAATCTACTGAATTCAAAATCCAGCCGTAATCAAAACCCTTAATGTTTAGATGGATTTCTAGATCCAGATCTCTCTTGTACGACAACAAGCGCTGGGTATCAGCTAATGAGATCTCAAGCAGTTTGTACATCTTGTATCTCCTCAAGCTCTGCAACGAGGACGAATTATTGGACAGCCATCTTCCTGATTTCTTCAACATAACCCGATTGCTCAAGTTTATGGAAGAAATCAATATTCGATTCTAAGTCCAGCAATCCTGCGTTAATAACGTTTCTAATCTTAGAGCAATCAAGGCAAGTGTTTTTTGGACGGGGAGCTCGCAAACTTCCCGTCTCAATCTCAACAGCGCTAATGAGCTCCTGGTTAAGATCAAAGGATTCAGCAAGGCGGACCCCAAATTCGTACTTTGATATACATTGATCCGATCCCACATGAAATACACCCCACAAATCTGATTTCAATAAACTTTTGATGATTACCCATAGATGATTTACGAGTAATGGATTGAAATACACATCAACAAACCCTTTGCACGGTATTCCTTGCACAAGATTATTGATAAACCACTCCGCTAAAGATGTCTTCGGTTGAGCATTCCAGCCAAAGATATTTGTGCGGATGATCAAAGCTTCTGGGTAGACCGCTTGCACGGCTTGCTCGCCGGCGAGTTTGCTCTTTCCATAGACGTTCACTGGCTCCGTCGGATCATCCTCCCGGTATGGCCCCTCACGGCCATCGAAGACGGCATCAGTCGATATATGGACCAGTTTGGATCCGGTTTTCTTTGCGGCTTCAGCCACGTTAGCCGCCATATCCCGGTTCATACGAAATGCACGCTCAGGCTTACTCTCAAGTTCATCGATCGACGTATCCGCTGCACAGTGGATCACCCAATCCGGTTGAAAACGATCGAACAACTCCTTCGCCCTACCCGGTTGACATAAGTCAGCAGATACTGATTGGACACCCTCCAGTTCGATGGGATGCCGGTGGTAGACCGCGATCACCTCATGTTCCTCATGCGCAGCCAGGACGAGGTTGGCTCCGAGTAAACCGCTCGCGCCTGTGATCAATAGACGGGGCATATTCTTCTGAGTTACTCCGATTTTGGCTTCTCAAACGGTTCAACGAG
>JAIWHF010000195.1:0-4489 GCA_048629905.1 Methanosarcinales archaeon | reverse complement strand
TATTACGCGCTCGTAGGGTTACCCATCAAGCAAACAGGGCCGATATTCGCCCCGTTTTCAAAACTCTTGCTTCCAAATGGTGTTCTACTGGATGACTGGATGACTGCCTCACAAAGCGCGGCGAAGAGTTCTTGCGACTTTATGCGCCCAAGACACGTATAGAGTTTAGATCTATCTTGACTCAATTTTAGGCACACTCATTACGAGGAGAAAGGGAGGGATAAACGATGAAACAGCAATCGAGAAACCAGGCTCTCGTCTGGGGAGGTCTACTTATCATCTTCGGAGTAGTGGGGCTGGTGGAATCCTTCACCGATCTCACCCCGTGGGTGTGGGTTGCCATCCTTGCCGTCACAGGCTTGGGAATATTTGGCGTCTTTCTCGGAGACCGCTCAGAATGGTGGCCGCTTATACCCGCCTATGTTCTGTGGGCAATTGCCGGGTTGCTGACGCTTGTTGAATTGAACGTTCTTGACGGTGTATTCCTTCCCGCCTATGTCCTGCCTGCCATCGCCTTACCCTTTATCGTGGTGTACCTGCGGGACCGCGCGCAGTGGTGGGCTTTGATACCCGCATACGTCATGATCACCGTTGCCGCCATGCTCTTGCTGAGCGAGACAGCCCTTCTGCGCGATACCTTCCAGGCCACCTTTGTGCTAACGGCTATTGCCTTGCCGTTCCTGGTGGTATACCTGCGGGACCGCGCACACTGGTGGGCGCTCATCCCCGCCTATGTCTTATTGAGCATCGGGGTCATGATACTGTTGGAAGAGCTCGGGATCCTCAGCGACTTTCTGGTTCCCGCTTACGTCATGTTCGTCATCGCCATTCCTTTCTTCGTCGTTTACATCCGCAATCCAAAGCAATGGTGGCCGCTCATCCCCGGGGGGATCATGGCCGCAATCGGATTGTCCTTCCTGATGGTCGAGGCATTCCAATACGTCTTCCCTGCGGTGGTGATTCTGGTGGGACTCTGGATCCTGATACGCAGCTTCACCCGGAAAGAAGCTTTGGGCGATGAAGCGTCGCTGCCTGTCGTAGTGGATGAAGGAGACCTTCAGAGCGATGAACCGTCGCTGCCTGCCGCAGTGGATGAAGGCGATCTGCAAAGCGATGAATAGTACATCGGCGATTCAAATAAGACACTCGTAATGTTGGTTTGAGCTATCCATCAACGTTCAACAATCACTCAGAGTGACCTGGATAGAAACAAACAAGAGGGCAACAGAAAGATCCCAAAAACGAGAAGGGGAACTGTATATGTGGGGTTCGGGCAAATGTCACGCCCCACATATGCCGATTTTTCCGGCTGACCGTTCCTCATTTTTATAGACTCAAGCACGTATAGAGAGGAATCCATGGAAGAAAATAATAAGTCCAGCTACCGATCGATTTTTTGGCCTGTTCTCCTCATCGGAGTCGGGATCATTTGGCTGCTTGGGAGCCTGAATCTCCTTCCGGTCCCCAGTCTACGCCTCCTTCTTCGTCTATGGCCTTTGGCGCTGGTATTCATCGGGCTATATATCCTCATCGGGCGGCGCTCGCCTATCATCGGAGGCCTCATCGGCATTAGCTTTATCGTTTTGGTCATCGCCCTGCTCTTCCTGGCACCCACGCTCGGGCTTGAACCGGAAGGAGAACTCAAAACACTGCAGTTCAGCGAACCGCTCGGCGGTGCAACATCAGCGGACATCACTCTCGATCTTGAGCGATACCCCACGACCATCAATTCGTTATCAAGTCGTGGGATGTTAATCGAGGCGGAATTGGATACAGCAACAGATGTAGCTTTCTCGGCCAGGGGAAATCAAGAGAAGATTGTCCGCGTAGAACCCGCGGGCGACTACAGCTTCTTCGTTTTTGATTGGGACAGTTTGCTTATAAGCGACGCCAGCTGGGAGATCGGGCTCAGCCCTGATGTGCCCATGGATCTCTTCGTGGATGTCGGCTCAGGTTCGGCGAACCTCGATCTCGTGGATATAGATCTGTCCGCCCTGGAGGTTGATGGGGGGTCGGGGAGCACGACCCTAACGCTTCCCGCAAGCGCATCTTCGTACACCGCGAACATCGACGGCGGTTCGGGCAGCTTCGACATCGAAATCGAAGACGACGCCAAAATAGATTTTGCGATCGATGTTGGTTCAGGCTCTTTCAATATCGTAATTGGAAATAACTCTAATATCGAGGCGCAAATTGATGGCGGGTCCGGGAGCCTCACGATCAATGTCCCTAAGAACGTCGGAGTGCGAGTCATCATCCGCGATTCTGGCTCAGGCAGCGTGCACATCCCCGGGAACTATACGCTCGTGGACGACCTCGGGGATGACGATAGGGATATCGGCATCTGGGAATCTGAGGGTTACAACGACGCATTGCATCGTGTCGAGATCACGTTTGATCCGGGGTCGGGGAGTTTCAGGTTGAGGTAGTTTTGGCGCCAGTAATCTACTCGAAGTCAACAAAACGCCCCTCCGTTGCTGGGGGGCGTTTTCGTTCTGTTAGATGATGCATGAACACTAGCTCGAGGTGAGCGTGGGTTCCTCTTATAATCGAGCTCGCTAACCTTCCGTCATGATGAAGAGAGGATTCATCTCGAAACTGCGGTAGGCCGGACGCAGTCGGTCGACGTTGTAAAATTTGTCGACATTCACTGATTTACTCTTGCTCGTCACAACATCGATGGGCACATTGTCATAACGACCATTCCTGAGCACCACCAAGCGACCGTGAACCCCTTGTATGATGAGGTCCAGAGCAAGGTTTCCATACGCCATCGGGACGATGGAGTCGATCGCATCCGGATCCCCGCCGCGCACCAGGTAGCCCAATTTCTGGGTGACAACATTAACATGGAAGCCGTCGTTGTATTTTGCTGAAAGTTCCTTCAACTTCACCGACACCAGGTCACCGATTCCGCCCAGCTTCTTATGCCCATAGGCGTCCACCGCCAGGTCCTTAAAGACCATCTCGCCGCCTGCGAACATTGCGCCTTCCGAGACCAGCACGATGGAATATTTACTTGGGTTGCGGTTGCGGTCGTATGAAAGAAGTTCTGCCAATCGATCAATATCAAACTCAAACTCAGGTATCACACAGCGGTCTGCTGCCCCGGCCATCGCCGGCAGCATTGCGGTGAAGCCGGCATAACGCCCAAATACTTCTATGACCATGAACCTTTCATGCGAGCCGGCGATCGTACGCAAGCTGTTGGTGATCTGGATGGTGCGTGTGATACACGTGCTGAAGCCAATGCAGTAGTCCGTACCAGGCACATCGTTATCCATCGTCTTTGGAATGGCGACGACCTTCACGCCTTCTTGGAATAAGCGGACCGCATAGCTCAAGGTGTCATCGCCCCCCATAGGAATCAAGTACTCAATATTCAGGAATTCCAGGTTTTTAAGCACCTCGGGCGTGAGATCGTTCATCTCCTGGTTGTAGGTGTCTTTTAAATGGTCTGGCACCTGGCTTAGCTTCATGTGGCTGGGGCGAGCACGGGAGGTGTGAAGGAACGTGCCCCCGGTTCTCCCCGCCTTATTTACAACCTCTTCCGTCAGCTTCATTACATTGTTGCTGTTGTCAGCCTTCTTGTCCCTAACGATGTCAACGATCCCCGCCCAACCACGCCGCAAACCCACCACCTCGTAGCCTTCGCGTAACGCCCGTATTGTGACCGCCCGAATGGCTGGGTTCAACCCCGGGACGTCTCCGCCGCCTGTCAATATTCCGATACGACCTTTCTTTTTCGCCATCGCAAACTCCGTTTAGATATCTGACCTATTGTACTCTCTTGATTGGTTTTCCTGGCAACAAATCTACTCTGTGTATTTCATCACCTCGGCCACCTTTATAGTGGCCTGCCTTATAGGAATACTCATCAAGAAAGACATGTCCAGCAGCTGAAAAAGATCGGCCAGCAGTATGGAAATCACCCTGCTGGTGGGGGCTTGGTCGTCATCGGCGCACTCAAGCTGTACCTGGACTACATCAACCTTTTCTTGCTGATGCTGCGGGCGTCGAAACGATAAATTTTTTATCTGAAATCCGCAACCTTGTGCACTGCGGTTGCGGATTTCTACAAGACCCGTATAGAACCTCAAATAGTTGGGCTCACAGACTTTAACCGTGCGGACTCCGATTGTGATTTAGACCCCTCTCTAAATCAATTTTCCGTGTCCCCTCCCAACAGGTTAGAAAACTTGCTCGTACCCAGTTGAACTAGCCTAAAACGCCAGATCCCACGCAGCAGGAAAACCCAGATCGTAGCGGCAGCTGCAATCAACAAGTAATCCTGAATGCCTCGCAGATGTTGCACCTTCAGTAGTTCCTGAGCTAAGGGGACTAGAATGACCAGGTTGTAGAGCACGAAGGAAACAATGGCCAGGATTGTGGGGCGTAGATCTCCGCTATAGGCATCGCCGCCAGCCCAGAAATGACCAGGCGGCGAAGCAAACACCACCAGCAGAAGTCCTAACACCATAAGTGCGTA
>JAIWHF010000194.1:0-4496 GCA_048629905.1 Methanosarcinales archaeon | reverse complement strand
GGGCTGTCTGCACCTTCGTTTAGACAGCCCCAAATACGTTTTCCCTTGATAATTAAACTAGGAGCTTATTCCTCCGTCGTGGGTTCCTCCGCCATTATGAAGCTGATTCAACCAGCTTTTACAGACGTGATATACACTCGCCGCGCCGATCAACTCCCCATCGACAGGCATATCTGATGGGTGCAGCAGGAAGGGGTGTGTCTGCGTGCCGCCCAGGCCACCGTGGAACCCGATCAACTCCTCAAAGGCTGCACCCTCATTAGTCTCAGGATCATAGAAGCTGTTGACGAGGATGTCGGGGCAATTCGGGAAACTGTCGGTGCGCCGCAAGTGGGCTGGCGCGTTCGAACCGAAGGGGGTCAGCGGGTTTTCACCTTCAACCCGATCGTCGTCCAGATAATACACGCCGTTTGCGCCCATCACGACAGGCCCATCTTTCTTAGAACGCACCATGATGAAACCGATGCCTTCATGTGCTCGCAAACCGGGGATCACATCCGGGAATGACTCTTCGATCTCCTCCAATGTCATTCGATGGTCCCACTCCGTAAAAGCGATCAAGCCCAGGTTGCCCGAGGCCAGCGCGATTACATCAGGTTTCTCCTCCTCATCTTCCTCCTGTGCGCGCTCGAGAGCCTGCTCTGCCTCCGGGCCAATGTGCACTTGCCCATCCACAGTCTGATCCTTGAGCGCCCTTCCCATGACTTTTGAGGCCCCCGAGGTTTCGTTATGAATCGTGTCCGCCATGACCACGCTCAGATGGCCATACGCTTCTCCAGAGGTCTCAAAGCTGCCAACTTCGACGCCCTCGTGCATGAGCTGCTGCACGAACTCCTCGAGCGACATGTCGTAACGTTGCTTAAATGTTGCCCCACCGGTTTGACCGTGATCGGAGAGGATCACGAGATGATAGGGGCGCGGTGCATCTCGAATAGCAGTTTCCAAACGGCCGAACTGCCGATCGAGCTTGAATAAGGCATCGAACGCCCCTGGATCGAGAATTCCGGAGTGGTGTGCGATCTCGTCGTACCCCACAAACGTGGCGTAGGCTGATTTCCGTCCGGCAAACACATCGCCGATGAGTGTATAGATATTCAGCTCGCGCATCAGGATTGTCATCGCCGCGCGGATGAAGGGATAGAGCCCGCCGCGATGACTCTTGTCGAGGATGGGCTGGACGTTGTTCTTTCGCGCTGCGCGGAACTGGCGCCACTCAAGAATGACATCCCACAAGAAGAGCAGCAGTGTCCGCGAAGCGTTATAGGGATTGCTGAAATACGCCTGGAATTCGGAGGTGTGAAACTTGGTCTTGTCCGTTATCGCACTTGCGGTAGCCATGACGTATTCTGCATCCCCGGAGAACAGGTTCCCGCGGCTGGCGCCATCATCACAGAGCAATCCGTTCCCGTCCGAGTGAGATTGTTCAATTCCGGGCAATAGACTCGGGTTGCTCGAAGCGATAACCTCACCGCTTTCTTTGTCATACCAACGGAAAGCGGGGATGTTGCTGTTGTCCCCATGCAGGATGCCCGCCTGGCTGGCGGAGGTCTGCGAAGAGGTATCCGTCTCCCAGCTCGACAACGTGTGGCTTCCGCTCTCCAACCAGCGCTGAAGCGTGGGCACATGACCCTCCGCAAGGGCTTTCTCCAGGATGGGTCGCGCCAGACCATCGATCTCCAGGAATAATACGCCGGGGACGTCGGTGACTTCGGGCTTGGCTGTGCGCTTCATACGCCGCTTCACCAGGCTGCGGTAATAGGAGCTGTCGTCGTCGATTGTGAGCAAGGTGCTGATGATGATGTTAATCGCCGACATGCCCAGTGCCAGCCAGAACGCCGTCCAGTAGCCATCGATGCTGAACCCATCCACCAATTGCGCGGCAAACCACACGACGAGGCCATTCATCAGTAATGCCGCGAAGCCAAGCGTCACGACGGCAAACGGGACCAAAATAAAGCTCAGCAAAGGCCATAGCAGCGCATTGAGAAGACCGATAACCGCCGCCGCCACAATCGCCACGCCAGGGTTTTCTATCTGGACACCATCGAGGAGAAAGCCCATGATCATAATGGCGACAGTTGAAATCGCCCAGATGACGAGCACACGCAATATGGAGTGGAGCGTACTTGGTCTATTTCCAACAGTTTTCATGGATTACCTCCGGGTTTGTATGTGTTCAGAAACTAAAAATCAGATCTAAAATGTTCGCCTGGCAGGACTTCATGACGGGTCAGTCCCCCAGTGTCGCCACCATGATGGCTTTGATCGTATGCATGCGGTTTTCTGCTTCATCAAATACGATTGAGGCGGCCGATTCAAATACATCCTCGGTCACTTCCATGCTCTCGAGACCCAGCTTTTCCTTCATCTTCTTGCCAATCTTGGTCTCTGCATTGTGGAACGCTGGCAGGCAATGCATGAATTTAACATCTGGATTGCCGGTTAACTCCATGACCTCCGCATTCACTTGGTAGGGCTGCATGAGCTTAACGCGCTCTGCCCAGACTTCTTCAGGCTCACCCATGGAGACCCAGACATCGGTGTAGAGGAAATCGGCGCCCTTGACGCCCTTGGCTACATCATCGGTGATGGTCAATCGAGCGCCGGTCTCCTTGGCGATCGCTTTACACGTTTTGACCAGGCTCTCTTCAGGCCAGTTCGCCTTCGGAGCACACAAGCGCACATCCATACCCAATTTCACACCGCCGACCATGAGCGAGTTGCCCATGTTGTTGCGAGCGTCGCCCATATAGCAGAAGGCGATATCGGGCAGATCCTTGTAGGTGTGCTCGGTCATCGTGAGCACATCTGCCAGGATTTGTGTAGGATGGAACTCGTCCGTCAATCCGTTCCACACCGGCACACCGGCGTACTCAGCAAGAGTCTCAACAATTTCCTGGCCGAATCCTCGGTATTCGATCCCGTCGTAAGAGCGCCCTAAAACACGGGCGGTGTCTTTCATGGTTTCCTTGTGACCGATGTGGGAACCACTAGGGCCCAAGAAAGTCACATTAGCTCCCTGATCGAACGCCGCGACTTCGAAGGCTGTACGAGTCCGTGTTGAGGCTTTTTCGAATATCAGGGCGATATTCTTACCCATCAGGGTCTGCTGCTCGTAGCCGCCGTACTTGGCGGCTTTTAGATCTGCCGAAAGTTTCAGCAGGAACTTGATCTCATCCGGTGTGAAATCCAGAAGTTTGACAAAATTCCGATTACGAAGATTGAATGCCATGGTTTCCTCCTTTGAATGGCTAAGGTCTGGTTACAGAAAATCTGTCCTGAGATGAAACCGCCCAACCCATGGGTCACGCTACTGGCAGTGAAAGTAAAGTGTACACGCCAAAGACCAGCAATCCTATGCCGATGGCGAGCAGCACCCAGCGGATCGGCTGCCATTCGAAGCGGGTGGCGATGCCGGCGAAGAAGAGCACGGTCGCCAGCAGCACCGTGCTGAAGGCATAATCATCGCTCGTCTGGTTCGCCTGCTCTCCCTCGGCGAACAAGACGCTCGCCTCTTCTTCTAATTCAACCGCCTCTTGCCTCGAGGCGACCTGATACTCCTCCATGAGGAAGGGTTGAGAGGGTGCATCCGGGTTGTTGACTGGATCGGCTGCAACCCAGGCCTCGAAGGCCGGGTTGAACTCGTCTCGGAAACGATCTTCATAGAAGTTCAATAAATCCTCATTCTCCGCGACGTACGCATCTACCCAACCTTCGAAGAGGATGACGTCGATCGTGATCAACTGCCCCCCCAACGTGGAAGCGCGCGTCGATTCGACCCGCAGGGCGGAAGCCTTGCTGAATTGTACCGACTGAATACCCCCCCACTGCGCGGATTGAAATCCGCTCCAGGCGGTGCCGATAGCCACCACGGCAAGCAAAATGGCCGACAGAATCTCACTCCACTGCTCGCCGATCGTTTTGCGGATCGCTTGGATTTGCGCCTCGACCTCTCCTGTTGCATCTGTGTGTTCATTTTTACTTGTCATCATTCAGCTCCATGCATGGCGAGAATCATCATCATTAATCGCACATCATCACTAGATATTTAACGAACATCCCCGTTGAGGACATAGAATATTGTAATCAATTTTGTCAGTGGTGTCATCGGCGCAAAATCCCCATAACAGATCGTCGTCAGGATGACGACGAAATTAAACGAGTCGATCCAGGATCAACCCACCAACCAGTGATACAGGGGTGCGCCGCTTACGATAAGAGAAATGCAGATAAAAAGATCGGACGCGCTTTCCTGTCGAACAGCAGATCGAGGAAAAGTGCTCTGAATAACGGGGGATATCTCGTGATTTTATATTGGCTCATAATGTCTACGCAGTCTGTGTTTCATCAGAGATCGACTGTAGACCAGCACGATGGGTGTGGAGATCTTGCGACCCATACACGGCTCCATTAAACCGCGCCAAACCCATTCAAATGCAATCAAACCCGGTCAATACATTTGAATAAGTTCAGATAGATGTGAGACAGTAGCGAAG
>JAIWHF010000193.1:0-4545 GCA_048629905.1 Methanosarcinales archaeon | reverse complement strand
CGGCCCACTCTCTCCGCCGCTTGGGCTTCCCATTCAGAGCACTCATGAGGGCCGATCACGCTGATAACTGGTTTTCTCGTCATCTGTCGCCTTTTCCCTCTAGAGTATACTCGCCCAGTGTGCAATACTCGGCCCCTGAAGGTTTTAAAATACTTTCAATGAGGTGGATTTCTCTAACCTCGAACTGCCCAATCTGGCTTACAGTGAACTCATTTACTGCATCCTGAAGTTGGATTAAATCATCCTTTGAAACATTACGTCTAACTCGTCCTAACGTGAGGTGTGGGTGAAATGATCTTCCCTCTTTCTCAAATCCTAAGGGAACTAGTTTCTCGTGGATCGAGGATTGCACCTGAGCGAGCGTGCCCTTATCTTCAGTGATTCCAATCCATAAAACTCTTGGCCTACGGCGATTCGGAAAACAACCGAATCCGCCAACGCTCAATGTGCAGTTTGGATGCTTTCTGACCTCTCGTTCAAGGGTTTGATGGATCTCTTCGAGGCTGTTATTGGAGATCTCACCCAGGAATTTGAGCGTTAGATGGATCCCTTCGGACCGCACCCAGCGCACAGATTCACCACGAATGAGAGCTCGCAGTCGGCCGATCTCCTCCTGGAGATTCTGCTTGATCTCTACAGGGATATTCACCGCAATAAATGCTCTCATCGTACGCATGTTTTACCTGAAACTCTCCGGCCAGTCAAAGTCTGACTTATACAAACAAGTCCACTACCTGTGGTAATTTGCCTTGAGCTCCCTTCATTGATGTGTGGCTATACGCAATTTCCCTGTGTACAGAATAAGCGTCCTTTATGTCGATAAATAGGGTCTCCTATTGTTTCAATCACATTCAATAGGTAGAATTGCATTATGGTGCTCAAGCTCAAGAGGAGGGATTTCATGAAGCTGGCAGGTCTCGCTGCCGGTGTTTCCGTCATAAAGCCCCCTCCTCCAACCTCGTTCATGAAACCTTACGGCCTCGGACGGGTCGCGGATACCTGGATTGGGCTTTATAAAGAACCTAGCTTCAGCGCCTCTCTTCTAACAACCATCCATCGAGATACCCTGCTAACTTTGCTGAACCGCGAAGTCTCGGATGAAGGTCCGCTCCACAACCCCCTTTGGTACCGTGTCCCCGACGGTTATGTTCATTCAGGAAAAGTCCAGCAAGTAAAATGGAATACGCAGGCACCCTGGACAAAGATTCCCGAAACCGGCGCCCTATTCGAAGTCGCTGTCCCATACACACGCAGTTACCGTGAGGCTGATCCGGAATCAGATCCACTATATCGCCTCTATTATCAATCGATTGCATGGGTTGAGGCACTTGTTGAAGGCGCGGACGGTCGTCTCTGGTATCAATTACTTGACGATCTGCTCAAGATCAATTATTTCGTACGCGCTGAACACCTTCGCCGAATTCAACCTGAAGAGCTCAAGCCACTATCCCCCGAAATGCCTGTTGGTGCTAAACGGATCGACATCTCCCTCGCTCATCAGGAGTTAATGGCTTACGAGAATGATCGGCTCGTATTGCGAACACGAATCGCAAGCGGCACCCCAAGCTCCCGTACCAGCTCCAATGGAATCCCAACGGCGACACCACGGGGACGGTTTTACATCACCCAGAAGATGCCTCTCCGCCATATGGGGGATGGCCACATCACTGCAAATCTCGAGGCTTATGAACTTCCGGGCGTGCCCTGGGTATCCTACTTCACCAACACGGGCGTAGCTTTCCACGGCACATATTGGCATTGCGATTACGGACGACCTCAGAGTCATGGTTGTATCAACATGCGCCCTGAGGAAGCGAAATGGCTCTTCCGCTGGTCCACGCCTATCATCGAAGCGGATGTCATATTAGCAACGGGGCATGGGACATCTGTGTATATCTATTAACCAAGTTTCAATTCAACAGAAAGAGATTTTACTAGAGAGGACAGTACTGACGAGGTTTTCCTGCAATACGGTTATCGCTTTCCATTCTCCCCCTTCACACGGTCGAACAAATCCCCCAGCTTTCCTGTCTCACCATAGCCACTTGCGCCATGACTGATCGCTGCCTGCCCTTCTTCATCCGTGAGCGCATCCGCGATGACATAGATCTCCATCTCCTCCGGTATCTGCCGCAGCTGCTTTATCAACCAATAATCTCGCTCCTGAGCAAGCCGCGCATTGGTTATCACCAACCCGATCCGTACGCGTTCAGCTAAAGCAACCGCCTCCCCCACTGAGCGCGCCTCAACAACGGGATACCCAAAAGCCTGGATGCGGAGGATCATATTCTCCCGCAGGACATCTTCCGGTTCGACGATGAGCACTCTAGAAGCTGGATGAATACCGCCGTGCAGCGCAGTATGAATCGTCGCCAGGAGAGCACCCGTACCCTCTGCCCGGAAGAGAAAACTCGCCGTCCCCATCTGAACCTCACCTTCGGGCCCGGGATACGCGGTAAGAAATAGAACAGGTATCTCTTGAGTGCGGCGGTCCCCTTTCAACAGCATGGCCAGATCAAATGCCGAAGGAGTCCGCGCACTAAGGTCAAGGATGATCAGATCGGGTGTCTCCGCCAGCGCCAGTGTAGTAACATCCTCCGTATTAGAGGACACGAGGACACGATATCCTGCCCCCACAAGATCATTCGCTAAGAGATCGCGTAAGCCCGGGTCTTCGACGAAAATAAGAAGAGAGTTCGTATTCTTTGAGCCTTCTGGAATGTGCGTTTCAACCGCCCGACGAACTTCGGAGATATCAGCCATAGGCTCGATTGCTGCTCTGAGCGGCATAGCAATCCAGAGGCGGATGCCCGGGCCACTCGTTGTCTCTTGCCAAATGTGACCAAAGAATCCTTCGATTGCAGCTCTGCTTTCCTCGATCTTGATTACTACAGGCTCAAGGACAGATTCTTCAGATTCATCAAAAGGAGCTTCAATATCTGAGATGGAGAGCAGCATCCATGGACCGGTATGCTGCGTCTCGACGGATTCTTCTGGCTTTGAAAGATGATCGAGTGAGGGACTACCGCCAGGAGCAATCTGTGCCCGTACGCGCACTTCCGTTCGCACCGTTCCGGCGATTACTTGTGCGAGCAAATCACCTAAGGCGCGTACCAGAATGGTTTCGTCAGCAATTATTGCCGGTAAGTGCGCCGGGAATTCCGCAATTACTGCCACCGGTCTATCCCCGGCGGTCTCCGCAATCGAAGCTATCGCTTTTTCAATTGTTTTTTGGATATACACCCAATCGGACATATCTAAACCCAGCTCTTGTCAAGAGCGCATTAATTTTCACCAGCTGAATCACCATTTTACTCTACTCGACAATCCAACCAATGCACCTTGCGAAACAATAACAAATTGGACACTGACGCCACTGCATTGTAGAATCCATTTCATGGAAGCTCAAGTAGCGGTTGTAAAAGTCGGCAAATACGCAACTTCAGAAAGCGGTGACACACTTGAAATGACCGAAAGACCTGGCGGAGGGTTATCCTTCGTTCTGGTTGACGGCCAACGCTCCGGAAAATCCGCAAAGCTGATCGCAAACGTTGTCGCCCGGAAAGCAATCAGCCTTCTCGCAGAAGGTGTGCGTGATGGCGCTGCTGCACGCGCCGCCTCAGATTACCTGCACACGTACCGCTCCGGGAAGGTCATGGCGACATTAAATATCCTCTCCATCGATTTATCAAGCCAGACGATGGTAATCACGCGCAATAATCATGCACCGGCAATTCTCATCGAGGACGATCAAATCCGGGTTCTCGATGAGGATGTCGATCCAGTCGGAGTCCGGCGGGGAATCCGCCCTTCGATCACAGAAATCCCACTCAAAGTTGGCCTTACGGCAATTATCTTCACCGATGGTTTGATTCACGCCGGGGCGCGCACAGGTACCGCCTTCGACGTACTCGCGTTTGTACAAACACTCTATGAGCAGGGTCCACCAAATCCGAGAGAATGGGCGGATCGTTTACTCGAGCGTGCAGTCGAACTCGATCAGGGACGTCCGGCAGACGACATCAGCGTTCTCATCGCCGCAGCGCTGCCCCGAGAAGGTGATGGTGAAACTCGTCAACTGCTGGCGCGCATGCCGCTATGAGGTAGATTTTTCAGGTTCGTCCTTTTAGAAAGCACGGTAAATAAGCAGAATGAGAATCGCGATTGTAGGCCCCTGCGGATCTGGGAAAACCGTTCTGGTCAACGGGCTGAAGCAGCACGATTATCTTGCCCGTCAGATCGCTCAGGAGCATTCCTTCGTGCAAGATATGTGGCAGGTGCTGACGAAACCGGATATTTTAATCTACCTGGACGCGAGCTACGAAACGTGCACAGAGCGGAAGGCGTTGAACTGGAAGCGGCATGAATTTGAGGAACAGCTCCGTCGATTGTCGCACGCCCGAGAGCACTGCGATATCTATCTCCCAACGGATGACTTGTCGATCGAGCAAGTCTTGAAAGAGATCTTGGTCCAGCTTCAAGGGATTTCAAGTTAAGGCTCCCCTGTTTTAAGATCCTCTAAGTTGTCATTTCGAGTGAAACGAG
>JAIWHF010000192.1:0-4580 GCA_048629905.1 Methanosarcinales archaeon | reverse complement strand
TGAAGATCCCGGTAATTCGACCAAAAACTCGCCTTGCTCTAGATTCTTCTTCCTGACCGTCTTTCTCATCATGCGAGCTGGATGACTCCTGCAATACATTTTCTTGGATGATGTCCGGAACCCCAATAACATACGTTCCTTTAATATCCGCGTCCGAGAAGGTCACTCCACTCCAACCATAGATCGAAAAATAAGGATTCTCTTCTTCAATATCTCGCGCTTGCCCTTCAAAGGATTTTTTAAGGTCTGTGAATAGCCAACTGTCACCAGCAGAACTGGCCGCATAGTCTCCCAGGACCTGCCTGATTCTAGCTTCAGACAAAACCGTATCCTCTGAATCAGATTGGAAGCCCTGCAGCTTAACCTCCATTCCTGTGAGCGTATCGGCTTTATCGAAGCAGAGCACATTTAATTCCGCCAGGGTCTCCACTGCCATCGAGTCGCGCACCAGGGCACCCAAGCGGGCGATGTCCGCACTCCCGGTGGCATAGGTCACCACGATCATGAAAAACAACCCGCTCGGGGCGATGCTGAAAATTATGGCTGCGATGTCTCGGTGGGCAACCAGGATTTCATCTGTAAAGATGTCAATTGCCAGCAGATGGAAGATGAACGGAATGAGGAACAAGATCACCACAACGGTCATGATCTGAAGGATGCGCTCGATGATGATCTGTAGCGGGGTGAGTTCGGCTTGGTGTAATCCTAAATCTGTTGTGAGTTGTTCCTTTATAGTCTCCGCGGGAGAGCGTGAGACTTCGTAGACACTCCTACCGCTGACACAGAAGCTCCCCTTTTGCACTTTATCGCCACACTCCACTTGCCGTCGTGAGCCACTCCCGGGTTGACCGGCGCTATCCCCAACCTCAAGGGCGCTTTCACTGACAGTTTGGCCATCGGCCAGAATCTCATCGCCCGGACCAATTGCCACCAGATCCCCCTCCACGACCGTCGCTGGATCTACGCTTCTTACCCTGCCTTCTCTGATGACAGTCGCTTGGGGGCGAGATTGTTTTGCTAGATTCTGTACCCGACGAATGGAGATCATCTGTTGTGCGACATTGATCAGAATGTTGAGAAGTATGATGCCAATTGTGATGAGCGCTCCTAAATGATCTTCCAGGAACCACTGAATCACTGCCAGCCCGAGCAGCGTGAAGTTTAACCGGGATCTGGCATTGCGTTTAAGGATGGCCTTGCGTGAACGTGTCAGTTGCTCCTTGCGGAGTTCATCTGGATCAATTTTCAGTCGTTCCTGCGCCTCGGCCTCCGACAGACCCTGGAACTCGCGCAGGTCCGGTATAACCTCCGGCGCCAACGCAGGGGGCGAGGGCCTCCTCCGTCGACGGAGGAATAGATAGCCGAGAATCCCAAGCAAAGCCGTGGCCACCGAGCCAAGGACCAGCCAGATCATCCATTGGTTATCACGCTTGGGACTATTGTTCATCATCCATAAATCCGCAAAGTTGCTCCAACTACATCTATTATGACTTGATTTCAGGTTATAGAACAGCACCGGTCAGAAGAGCACCGGCCAGCGATGCTCAAGCAAAGGAATGAATCTGCTTGGAGGTGGATTAAAAAAATCGACATCCGCGAGAAAGGGAGGGTGGCAAACTAATGTTCCTGAGTACAGGGGCTGAAGAAAGACCCGGCTATTAGCTTCCTTCGTAGGCAGAGCCAAGGGTAGTCATCTGAACTACAGTTGAATTTCAAGGTCCTTCTCTGGATAAATTTTGACCGGATTTTGGGTCCGGGTAACGGACCATTTCAAAACGACAGTCACCAGACTAATTTCATGAGAGCCAGCCCTTAGAGGACTGGCTCTCATGTCTAAGGCGTTACTGCCGTGCCATCGCCACGTGGTAGCGCTCCTCGGGCGTGATCAGGTGATCGAGATCCTCGGCATTCTCATCGATGTCCATCTGCACCCAATTCACTGTGCCGCTGAACTCGCTGTCTTTCGAACTGTAGTCCGGAGAGACCGGCGAGCCGGCGTCCCTGCCAACATCGCAGGTATCAGTACCGAAAAGCATCGGCACTGTCCTGTCCACGCGGCCCTCGCCGTCTTTTTTACCGTCCACATACAACGAGACACTGCCCCCCTTGGCCAGGCCACCGCCGTCGTAGGTGAACTCCATGCGTACCTGATGCTTGCCGGCGGGGATCGCCTGCTTGCCCTCAGCAAAGTAATGTTCGATGCCGAAAAAGTTGTAGCAGTGCTTGAGCTTGCCGTCCTTGGCGTAGAGGCTCCAGCCGCCGATTCCGGCGCCCATGGAAACGATGACGCCGTTGGCGCCGGATTTCGGCACCTCGATCTCAGCGGTCAACGAATACGATTTATTGTGCATCTGGAGGACCGCATGTTCAGGCAACCGGGACATGCCACCAAACAGCATCTGCGTCTTTCCCTTGATCAGCTGCGGCCGGCCCGCGATGTCAGCATTGAAGCGCTCAAACGATCGATCGTCGAGCGGGAGAACACTGTACTTGGTCGCCTCGATCAGGAACAACCGCTGCAATTCAGCAAGCTTTTCCGGATTCTGCTTCGCCAGATCCTTCGACTGTGTCCAGTCGGTGTTGGTGTCGTACAACTCCCAGACATCATCGTCAAAGGCGCGATCGTAGGCGCCGACCCAGGGCACGCCGTGCCGGGTAACCGCCGTCCAACCCTTGTGATAGATGCCGCGGTTGCAGAACATCTCGAAATACTGGGTCTCGTGCCGTTCCGCCGCCTTGGCATCGTTGAACGCATACAACATGCTGACGCCCTCGAGCGGTGCCTGCTGGACACTATTCACGATCGTCGGCGCAGGGATTCCCGCGGCCTCGAGAACCGTCGGCGCGACATCGATCACATGACCAAACTGTGATCGGATCTCGCTCTTGGCCTGGATGCCGTTCGGCCAGTGAACGATCGTGCCGTTGCGGGTACCGCCCCAATGTGAGGCTACCTGCTTGGTCCACTGGTAGGGCGTATCCATGGCGTGCGCCCAGCCCACCGCGTAGTGGTTGGAGGCTTCGGGCCCGCCGAAATCGTCGATCTTGCTCATCAGGAATTCAGGGGTCTCGATCCCGCCCATACCGTTGAGCACAGCAATCTCGTTGAAGCAGCCGTTCGGCGTTCCTTCGGCGGAGGCGCCATTGTCGCCGATGATGTAGTAGATCAACGTGTCGTCGAGAGCTTCCAGGTCATCCAGGGTATCGATCAACCGGCCGATTTGGTAGTCGGTGTGCTCGAGGAACCCGGCATAGGTCTCCATCTCGCGGGCAAGAATGGGTTTGAGCTCCTCGGGCATGTCATCGTAGGCGGGGATTTCGTCGGGCCGTTTGGTGAGGACGGCGTCGGCGGGGATCACGCCCAACTTTTTCTGGCGGGCAAAAGTTTCTTCGCGCAGCTTATCCCAGCCGCCGTCGAATTTGCCCTTGTATTTTTCGATCCATTCCTTGGGTACGTGGTGCGGGGCGTGGGTGGCGCCGGGCGCGTAATACATGAAGAAGGGCTTGTCGGGCATGAGCGCCTTTTGTTGGCGCACCCAGGTAATCGCCTTGTTGGTCATATCCTCGGTGAAATGGTAGCCTTCCTCGGGGGTTTTTTCCGGTTCTATCGGTATCGTGCCTTCGTAGATGCCTGGATAGTACTGGTCGGTCTCTCCGCCGATGAAGCCGTAGAAGTACTCGAACCCGCCGCCGCCGCTGGGCCAAGAATCGAATGGGCCCATCGGGCTGGTCTGCCAAACTGGCACTTCGTGGCATTTGCCGAATTGTGCCGTCGCGTATCCATTGAGCTTGAGCGTCATGGCAAGCGGCGCCTTGTCCTTTGGCAGCACCGAGGTGTAGCCAGGCGCCGAGGTTGCCATCTCGCAGATGCCGCCCATGTTCACCGAATGGTGATTGCGCCCGGTCAGCAGCGCCTGGCGCGTGGGCGAGCACAGCGCGGTGGTGTGGAAGCGATTGAGCTTCAAGCCGTTCTTTGCTAGCCGCTCGGCCGCCGGGGTGTTAACCGGACCGCCGAAGGCGCTGCTCGCGCCAAACCCGACATCGTCAACCAGGATGACCAGCACGTTGGGCGCGCCTTTCGGGGGTCGTATATCCCGGATCGGCGGGAACTTGGTTTCCGGATCCTTGGCGTCATAGGTCGTCAGACCCACATGCTTCACCTCCGGGATGGGAAGTACGGATCGTTGAATCTTATCCTCTGTACTCATGGTATATCTCCTTTTGGAATATGATATTTTTGGATAATCGAGCCAAGACAGCGTTTGCTGTCACTGATTCTGAAATTTCAATTTGGTCACCAGTCACATCCGTATGACCATTCATTCGTTGAATGGTCCTATATTATCACGCGACAGATAAGTCGGGAACGGTCTCGGTCTTTATTGATATCTAATTTCTCCTTTTAGGTATTCGCCTTAAATAAAAAAAGTGTTTACAAAGCGGTCGTTGCCGCCAGCCCTCAAGGATCAATCCACCCTCAAACGCTCACGATCGTGACGATACTTCCCTGTTACCCCCCGGGTTGTTGACTTTATTATGCCCTAAACTAGAGGGCATAGCACATCTACCGCAAAGTTGGT
>JAIWHF010000191.1:0-4608 GCA_048629905.1 Methanosarcinales archaeon | reverse complement strand
TCTCTAAAACAGCTTCAATTGCTCTCGACCAGAGTCCTTGGGGGATCGCAGCAACCAGGCGGCATCGGCGGCGATCTGGAGGCGGTCGAGTAGAGTCCAGCGTTCTTTGACAAGGACGCGCGGCTCGCGAGCCCCGACGATCACCGGCCCGGCAGAAGCCAGCCGCTTTAGATGTGCGATTGTGTTGGTCAGCAGCCGCTCAGTGTCGCTCAGGGACACACTCTCGTCGTAGAAGGTGGTAAGCATGTCGAGTACAAACAACACGGATGGGCCGGGCGCTCCTGCATCCGAGTTGGGGACATTGTCGCTTTCCTGCGTCAACAGCCCTGTTGGTGCTGTTTTAACCAACTCCGCCAACTGGAAACAGGTGAAGGCGCGCGAAAGACGGATGCGCTCTAGCGTGGCGTGCGGGTCGGAACTAAGCCGCCGTGCCAGACGGGCGACGAAATAGCCGTCGAAGCGGTTGCCACCGTCGAAAACACGCACTTGATGGCCGCGGGCGGCCAGGACCGTGAGGTAGGCCAGGAGGGCACGTGTGGGTGTGTGCGCGCCCCAAAACAGGGAAAGACGCGGCTGGAGCAGCGCCTCCAGCATGGCCGGGTCGGCGGCGGGGAGAGGTAGGTCAGAATAAGGAAGAGATACCAGTTCTCGCTGCATTGCTGTGCCTTTCTTCAGGGTAGGTGCCCCCGGATCCGCTAAAAAAGGAGCGTCCGGGAGCAAGCCAGTGCACATGTTGGCTGCCGTTCGCACAAATCGTGCGTGAATGGAGAGCACTGGCGCAAACAGGGAAGCGTAGAAGGTTCTTAGATAGAACAAGCGTGCTAATAGTGTATCGCTGTTGGTCAGGAGGGCAATCCCGCCTGTGGTGGAGCCGCGCGGGGGATATCTCCGTCACCCGCGCGGGGGATGTGGGCAGTAAAAAGTATCGTGAAAATCTATAAGCAGGGTGCTAAAGGCTTGAGTGGGTCTAGGGGGTTGTAGAACGGAGGAGTTCCTGCAGGCGCGGGTTGTTGGCATAGTAGCCATGATATTGAACCGGGATCAGGGCGGCTATGCGGCACATGATTTCGTCGGTGTTCTGGCGTAAGTCGGAGGAGCGGTTTTCTGGATTGAGCGCAGGAAGTGTGAATGGTTTGCCAATGTGCATTGTGAGCAGCGGGCGTCGCAGTTGCCGCCAGGCTTGTAGGGTTTTCTCGGTGCCGGTAAGGCCGATGGGAACGATGGGAACAGAGGCTTCGTTGGCCAGGAAAGCCACCCCGGTTTTACCGCGTGCAAGCGAGCCCGTTTTGCTCCGTGTCCCTTCCGGAGCCATAGCAAAAGTACCGCCTTTAACTAGCCATTGAACGGCAGCGGCGATAGCGGTGCGGTCCACCTGGCCGCGTTGGATGAAGATGGCGCCGGCCATGTGCAGGAGGGGTCCATATATGGGGTGGTGTTCGTATTTCTCTGCAGCCCACCCGCTTACCTTCTCGCCTCCGAGCAGCCCGTAGGCAAAGGGGGCATCGAAATAACTCAGGTGATTGATCACCATGATGTAGGGACCGTCAGGGGGGAGATTTTCGAGTCCCCTGACCACTCGATGAGAAAGCAAGGCGGATAATAGGTTGAATCCCCAACGCAAGAGTCGGGAAAACATGACAGTGGCTCTCCAGGATTTGAGTTGATGTAGATTGTAGATGGTTTTTTGGAGTGCTACAATCATAAATGTCCGGGATGAGAGGCGAACATGATCAAGGTTGAACGTATCGACACGGAGTCGAAAGCAGACGTAAACCGCTTCATTAGCCTGCCTTTTCGGCTCTATGAGGGGCATCCGCTATGGGTTCCGCCCATCATTATGGACATCAAAACCAGACTGAACCGGGAGAAGCATCCCTTCCATGAGCACTCAGATGTAGAGTTCTTTATAGCAGAGATGGATGGCGAGGATGTCGGACGGATCGCCGTGATTGAGAATAAGCCTTACAACCAATATCACGAGAAGAAGCAAGCCCAGTTTTATTTCTTTGAATGCATTGAGGATTTTGAAGTCGCAAGCGCGCTCTTCAACCAGGCTTTTGAGTGGGCGAAGGAGCGAGGGCTGAACCAGGTTGTAGGACCAAAGGGATTTGGACCTCTGGATGGCTATGGGCTCCTGGTCGAGGGGTACGAATTCCGCCCGGCGATGACGATGATGAACTACAACCCGCCATATTACCCCGAGTTTGTTGAAAAATTGGGGTTCCGTAAAGAAGTGGATTTTGTTTCCTGTTACCTGAGCGCGGCGAAATTCCGGTTACCCGAACGTGTCCATCGCATCGCGGAGCGCGCAGCAAAACGCAGTGGGCTCACCGTAAAGCGTTTTCAGAATAAGCGCGAGCTTCATAAATGGGCTTCACGCATTGGGAAAACCTATAACGACACGTTCATCAACAATTGGGAATACTACCCCCTCTCCCAGAGGGAGATTGATTACGTGGTCGGTGAAATATTGGCGATTGCCGACCCGCGCTTGATAAAAATTATTCTCCATGGTGAGGATGTGGTTGGTTTTCTGTTTGGTTTTGCCGACGTATCCGCGGCTATTCGGCGGAGTAAAGGGCGGTTATTTCCATTTGGTATTATCGACATTCTGATCGAAATGAAGCGCACAAAATGGGCAGCGATGAATGGCGCCGGGGTCCTCCCCGAATATCAGGGACGCGGCGGCAATGCCCTGCTGTACTCCGAAATGGAAAAGACCATCCACGAGTTCGGCTTTAAGCACGCAGATCTCACACAGGTGGCCGAGTCGGCAGTGCAAATGAGGCATGATCTGGAAAATGTAGGCGGTGAGGCTTACAAGAACCATCGGGTATTTATCAGGGAAATATAAACAGTCTGATTTCGTGGACGAGAAAGAAGTGTAGATAGGAACGAGCAGTTGATTTGTTGTGGTTGAACCTGCTATGTGGTTGTGCGGGTATGCAGACCGAGGAGCACTTTTTTATAGGAGCAATGAAAAAGCAGAGCGACCCATCATGGGTCGCTCTGCTTTTTAGAGCGTTAACTTCCGATGCAGATGTTCTAACCAAACGCGCCCGCTAATCCCGCTGCTCCCAGGCCAAGCGCTCCTAGGATGAGTGTGGTGAAGAAGGCAACTGCCATTATGGCGGCCCACCCCAGGAGGACGGTTACGATCGTCTGCGTCCAATCAAGGTCGAGCGCCTCTTTGGCGGCGATGAACCAGGAGAAGAGACCGGCGATCGCTGCGGCCAAAGTTATAGGAGCGGCGACGCAAGCGAGCGTCGGGGAGAGCGCCCCGACGATGCCGAGCACGCCAACCACTCGCCATACATACGCAAGCCCTAGCGTGCGGACGAGCTCATCAAAGGTGACTTCGGCTTTAAAGACGGCCTTACCCACCCAGGCGATAATTGCCGTGCCGACGGCGAAGCCGATGATGCCAACAACAGTGCCGACCAGCGCACCGGTAATCCCGGCAACGGGTTGGTCGAATCCGCTCGCGCCGAATGTTGAACCGAGCGAACCAAGGAATGCAGTAGCAGCGACGATGACCCAGGCGGTTGTCGTGAACGATGTGTCGTGCTCGACCTCACTATATACTTCTTTGTTGAACATAAAAGCTTTCATGATGCGGTCGACGAGCATGATAAAAAACTCCTTTCAAGAATTGAGATAATGTCTCATCAGCGACGATGGACCCTTGCTAGTATAGCCCTCTTTAGCATGTTTCGATACGATTTGCAGCAAGAAAGCGCGGGGCAGCGATGGTTGCGCTGTCGTATAGCGCCGACTTTCTCGGCGGGGTTGCGCGTGTGGGCAGGAGTCCGAGGCGGCGGCTGGCGCGCCCCGTGAGCTCTGCAGGATCACCAGAGCGAAGCCGCTTTATATTGTGTCATCCTGCCACCAGCGTATGCCCAGGTCGAGCAGAAGCAGGCGCAGGTCGGACTTGCTGCGCAAGCCGAATTTTAAGAGCACGTTATGTATGTGAGACTTGACGGTCTCGGAGGAGATCACCAGTGCGTCAGCGATCTGGTGGTTGGTTTGCCCGCGGGCAGCAAGCCATGTCACCTCCTGCTCGCGCGGGGTGAGCGAGGCCAGGGCATGCTCTGCGTGCACCCGCAGCGTCTCCTGCTCCAGCCCGCGCTCCAGGATGTCATTAACTAGCATCTCTGGTGGGCGGGAGCGGGCGCGCGCGGCGCGGCGCAGGCGGGTAGAGAGCTCAGCGCTAACCTCAACTGTCCAACGACGAGAAGAGATTGCGGCATTTTTTGGAGGCTGCTTGATGGGTTGGCGGAGGGATCCGAAAACACCACCTTGGCGGGGTGGTGCTGAAGCTTGTTCCTCGCAGTTGCGTTCCCGACGGGAAGATCGGGACCTACGCTCGAACCACACGATCGACTCCCTGGCGCTGCAGAATGGACGGCGGGGACACCGCTGGCAATCCGATTATATAGAACAAACGTTCTATTGTCAAATATGAGGCCGTGTAGACCCCTCCAGTATTCCCTGTTAGACTCGGCGCGAGATTGTCGCGTGGAGCGAAGAATCGCTTAGACAGAGCGATGATTTTCGCCGGTTGTATGATCTTGAGGTGCAGCGATGGGTCATAATTTTCCTACAAAT
>JAIWHF010000190.1:0-4644 GCA_048629905.1 Methanosarcinales archaeon | reverse complement strand
GAAAGTGATTCGGGTATAAGAAGGAGCTTGTATTTCGTTAAACACATTAGTTCTTGGGCTTCTCCAGTCTCCCTTCTTTAATAAATCCTCGAATTACTAATCGGGTCGTCTCAGGGATTTCTCATCACAGCGGTTCCTAATACTCGGGAGTGACATTTATATGTCATGCTGAGCGAAGCGAAGCATCTCGTTTTTAGACAGAAGGGTTCTTCTGGCCATGGACGAGATTCTTCGGCACTTCGTGCTTCAGAATGACAAAGACCAAGGACCTGTCATTTCGAGCGAAGCGAGAAATCCCTATGATGCTGCTTTTGAAGGCTCCTTTTGTAGAACCGTATTGATTATTTCCCTTGAACGATAGCTTTTATCGCCCAGCGGTCATCGCCTAAAGGCAGGGCATCCCCCGCGTTTTCTAGATCTTCCAGCGCTTGGAGTGTGTTATCCGCTTCCCAGCGGAAGAGTTTCGCGATCTCACGACTTCCAGAAACCCCCAGAGATCGAAGATAACACTTGGCGAGTTCCGCTCTGGCCTGACGAAGCGATATTCCCCGTGCTTGCTCAGACACATCCGGGAGCCAGCGATCGAAGAGCTCATAGATGAAGGCATAGCGCCACGAACCCGCCTCGGCGATACCCATGGGCAGAATCCAGAGTCCCCGCTGCAAATCGGTGAGGGCGCGATTGAAACGTGACTTTGAGCTCCGGGCCGTCATATGTGTAAGTTGCCGGAGCCCTACAGAATTTTGGGGACCTCGTTTAAGGAGAACATCGGCGATAGCTTTCGCTTCGTGCGTAAGATGACCAGCGTGGTAGGCCTCGCGGTAGTCATCGAGATCAGCGAGACGAGGAGCTAAAGCGTAAAAAAATGGGAGAACCTGAAAACTAACGAAGGTCGCTTTCCCGCGCAGCAGCTTGCCGTAGTACCAGCGGCGTTGATCCAGCATCTGGTCCTTCCACCCCCAGGTGATATGGCCGGGGTCGTCATGTTCGTTGGCAACCGGCTTGTCGCCGGCGACGGCGGCCCAAAGGCTGGGCATTTCCATGTCTTTAATGGGCCAGAGCATGACGAGTCCGCGCTCATCCACATGCTTGAGCGCGTCTTCGACACTGCTGAGCCGCAGCTTGGGGTTGATACGGTAGGTTCCCCGTCGGTAGCTCTGGATGTCCTTATCGGAAATTGTGATTGTCATAGCCTGGACTCGAACCAAGACCAACCATTAGTCTGAGAAAAGGGTGTCATTGCGCTTGCTTCCGGTGAAGTTCGAGGAGCTCCGCTTCGCGCGAGGGCTCAAGCCCGGCTTTCATGGGGACGGATGGATCGCGGTCTCGATCCCAATTGAGCGTATCCCTGATCGTTGTCTCAAGTGGACGGAAACGCAGACCTGCGCTAATCGCCCGAGTGCAATCGACGGCCATCAACCCCGCGTTCTCAGGTCCCGGGAGCCACATCGGCAACTGGCTCCATGGGTCGATGCCGGCGTCGAGCAGGGTGGTCCCGTCAACCCAGATCAATCGGGCGCCCTCTTCGCTGAAATCGCAGCAAGTTTGCAGCAGTTTACCAAGCGTAAGCGGATTCTCGGGTCCGGTCGCGTTGAATGTTCCTGTGTGCCCCGCTTCGATTCTGTCGAGAGTCCAGGAGGCAAGATCGCGGGCGTCGATGAATTGTACATTCTGATCGGGAGGGGCGGGAGCGAGGATGTCCCCACCTTGTGCGCAGCGTCGGACCCAATAGGTGAAGCGATCCGTGGGGTCGTGTGGACCAACGATCAGGCCAGGGCGAATGATGAGCGCTCTCTCGGATATCTCATCCTGGATCACCGTTTCACATAGCGCCTTAAGCGGACCGTAAGTATCGCCCGTGATATCTTCTATCGCCTCGTCATCGAGTGAGCCTACAGGGTCACCCTCGGAGAGGCCCTCTTTCTCGAAGCTGGCGAAGACAGAAATGGTTGAGATGAAGACGTAAAGATCCGTTTGAGTAGACAGGGCCTGTGCCGAATTGCGCACAATGCGGGGAATATACCCGCAAGTGTCGATAACGGCCTCCCAGGTCCTATCGCGAAGTGGAGCCAAATCCCCATCGCGATCTCCGACGAGCTTCTCGACATCGGGGAAAAGGTCAGGGTTTGTTTGGCCGCGATTAAAGAGCGTTACCTGGTGTTTCCTGTCAATCGCTGTGCGCACGATGTGACGACCGACGAATTTAGTTCCACCGAGAACGAGGATATCCATCAAGCAACCCTCCACGGGAGATACATAGAACTTGGAGCCTCGCAAATGCCCAAAACAATCTTTAGAGCCTGGACAAGAGCGGAGGCTTACCCAGCCAAAGTTCGATGACTCGATTGTACCGGTATAACCAGTGATTATAGCGAAGGTTTATCTTGGGTATACCCGGGTCAACCTGATAAAAGTGTCTTCGCATTCTTGCTCCGAGTGCCGCCGCGGGATATCATGGATGTATCATGGATGAAGAGAGTCTCGTACGCGCGGCGAAGAGCGGTGATCTGGATGCATTCAACCGCCTTGTCATTGAATACCAAAGCCGCGCCTACAACCTCGCTTATCGCTTCATGAGTGACCCGGCTTCCGCGGCGGATGTGACTCAGGATGCTTTCATCTCCGCCTTCCGCGGCTTGGGTAGGTTTCGAGGGGGTTCGTTTCGATCGTGGCTGCTGCGGATTGTGGTGAACGCCTGCTACGACGAACTCCGGCGCAGGAAGCGTCGCCCGGAGTCTTCACTAGATGAGTTCACCGATGATGGCGAGCGCTTATTCATTGAACCGGGCACATCATTTTCCCATGAGAGCAAGAAACCCGAGCAGGAGGTTGAGCGGTCTGAGTTGCGTGCCGCTATCGAGAAATGTCTTGATGAGCTTCCACGTGATTTTATGACCGTTGCTGTGTTGGTAGATGTCCAGGGGTTTGATTACAAAGAAGCGGCACGAGTGATTGGAAAACCCGTGGGGACGGTGAAGAGCCGGTTGGCGCGAGCGCGCGGGAGAATGCGTGAATGTCTGAATCGCCGAGGGGAACTTTTGCCATCCCGGTTTCGTCTGGATGATGAGACGATTAGATGAAGGAATTAAACCAACTTTCTACGCGTGACCTTGAACTTTTATCGGCATATATCGATGGCGAGTTATCCGCGCGCGGTCTTGCTCGCTTACTTGCGCGCTTGGATCGTGAACCGGGGTTGAAGCAGGCGCTTGAAGAGATGAAAGCTGTCGTCCAGCAGATGGGATCGCTTCCGGAAGCTCCGTTGCCTCGCAGCTTCACGTTGACCCCTGAGGCAGCCGGGATTCGTTCTCGACCTCGTGCATATCCCGTCTTCCAATTGGCGACGGCGCTGGCTGCCATTGCCTTCGTTGCCCTGGTGGGACTGGATACGATTACTAGTCAGTTCTCGTTGGCTTCGCGGGGGGCTGTGATGAGTGACATGGTGCAAGAAGCTCTGGTTGCCGCTCCACAAGCCGAGGCAGAACTCGGCATCGGGGAAACCTTCGCTCAGGCTGATGACCAACGCGATGGAGCTGATGTGTTGGCGGAGGAGGAGGTTGCCGGGGAGCTTGTACCACCGGCGGTGGAAGCGCCGGGTGAACCCGATGAAGAACTTCGTTCGGGGGCTTCGCCCTCACCGCAACCGTCGGCAGAAAAGGCGGTTGGAGGGGAGACGATCGTTGGAGAAGGTGCTGGCGAACAGCCGGCTGAGCCATGCGCAGATGAACACGCGGCGACGCTGGATGCGGAAAGTATGAACGCCGTGGCCGAGACCCAAGAATCTGAAATAGAGTCGCCAGGAGATGCTGACCTGGCATTTGCACAAGAAACAACAGGGCGTTGGAGCCCTGCCCCTTTGCCAACCCTGCGCCTGCTTGAAATTGGTATTGGCTCCCTCGTATTAATCCTCGGCGGCTTGACCCTCTGGATTCGCACTAAACGCATATGAAGGAGTTAGCCCCCATTCGCTTTTGCCCTTACTGCGGCAATAAAGTGGAAGAGCGCGAAGCGTTCGGGGCGATCCGCTCGGTCTGTCCTGCATGTGATTACATTCACTTTCAGGATACGAAAGTCGCGGCGGGCGTCCTCGTTGAGAGCGATGGGAAGATTTTACTGGTAAAGCGCATCAATGTGCCGATGCAGGGAAAGTGGACGCTCCCTGCCGGCTTCGTCGATGGGCAGGAAGATCCGCGCTCCACCGCGGTCCGCGAGTGTTTGGAGGAGACCGGGCTGGAAGTGGAAATCGTCGATCTAGTGGATTTGTTTTATGGGTTGGAACACCCGCGTGGCGCGAGTATCGTGATTTTCTATCGGGGACGGATCGTGGGTGGCGTGTTGGCTGCCGGCGATGACGCGGATGCCGTCGCTTTCTTCGATGCTGACGATCTTCCACCGTTGGGTTTTCAAGCGACCGAGCAGGTGCTGGAGCGGTGGGTGAGTGAGCGCGTAGATTGAAGCGGTTGCGCTTGACCCCTTCTATTCAAAGAACGAGATGCTTCACTTCGTTCAGCTCATTAAGAGGTGCATATCCGGTGCGTAGGGATGGTACTTGGCTCTGCAGAAGGAGCTCCCACGAGCGACGTAATAGGGATTTCTCGGTCGCCGTTTCACGGCTCGCTCGAAATGACAAGAAGAGCAACCTTT
>JAIWHF010000189.1:0-4670 GCA_048629905.1 Methanosarcinales archaeon | reverse complement strand
ACGGGGATGACTTGAATCCATTCGGTGCCAACTTCATCGCGCAGGAAATGATAAACCTCGAGAGGGTAATCGGCATTGATGCGGTTGACGGTCACCAGAACGTTAAATTCGACGTCGTGCTTCTGCAGCAATCGCACCCCGCGCATCACATTATCAAAGGTACCTTTGCCGCCCTTATCCACCCGGTAAACATCATGCAATTTGCGCGGGCCATCGATGCTTATGCCGATCAGGAAGTTGTTCTCTTTGAAAAATTCACACCACTCATCGTCCAGCAGGGTGCCGTTGGTCTGCATGGTGTTCTCAAAGGTCATGCCCGGCTTGCGGTACTTATTCTGGAATTCAATCGCTTTACGGTAGAAATCGACGCCCATCAAGGTGGGTTCGCCGCCCTGCCAGGCAACGGTCACCTCGGGTGTCTGGTGCGACTCGATGAGCTGGCGGATGTAGCTCTCCAGCATTTCATCGCTCATCCGGAAATTGCTGCTAGGGTAGAGCAGCTCCTTATCGAGGAAGAAGCAGTACGCGCAGGCCAGGTTGCAGGTGGCGCCTGTCGGCTTGGACAGTACGTGGATACGGGGTGGGTGAGGGTTAGCAGGCATCAGGTTTTCTTACCTCTACTGGGGGAGAGTTTCAGGTCCATCCTCTAAAAACACGCCTTCTTGCTGAAAGTGGCGAATAAATTGAATTGCGATAGCCGTCAGCGGCACAGCCAGGATCATCGCCAAAACACCGCCCACGATCCCGGAAATAATCGTAACCAGGAAAATGACTAACGGATACATCTTGAGCATCGATCCCAGGGCCCATGAACTTACAACGGTCTGTATGATTCCATTCGAAATGATTACCGCCACCAGGATAATCAGCGCGGTTTCCACGCCCCCTGCTCCCAAAGCGATCAGGACGGCAAAAGCCCCGGCAATCCAGGCGCCCAGGTAAGGGATGAAGGATGTAAAAAAATACAGGACCAGAATCGATCCCACCAGCGGCACATTCAAAATCAAGAGCGGAATGGCGATCACTACCGAGGTGATCGTGGCGGTCAAGGCAGTTCCGCGGAAGTAGATCAGCACAGTCTGACTGGCGTCACTGACGAGCGCCGCGCCCACCTGGGGTTTCGGGCTAATGCGTTGGGCAATCGAATCCTGAATTTTTGAGGAATCCTTTAAAAAGAAGAAAAGGCTAAAGGCGCTGAAGTAGATCCCCACCGCAAGTGCGATCCCCGTTGAAAGTGTGCTCCCGAGGAAGCTAAAAATCCCGTTGAAGAAGATTGGTAAAGCATCTGTTACAGCTTCACTGGAATCAGTTACTGAAAGCAACTGGATATCGAACTGCGAAAACCAGATTTGCAGGTTGATCCAACCCGCACTAAGTTGATCGGCGATCTCTGGCCCCTGCTGTACAATTCCCCTGATCACGATGTACACCAGTCCAACAATCACAAGCAGGATCAAGACCATCGTCAATAGGGTGCCCAAGGACCGGGAAACCTTATGCCGCTCTAACCAATCTACAAGAGGGCGGGAGAGGATGGCCAGCAGCATACTGATGATCAGCGGCATAACAATATCACTCAATACCGCCAAAATCGTGGCGAGAACTGCGAAGGCCAGGATGGCACCTATGAAAAGCCAGCTCTGCGTGCCAACACGGCGCAGCCAGGGAGGCGCGCTGCGGGAAAAATCGCTACCAGGGTTAGTTTTCATGTGGGTAAATTCCTTTCTTTCGCCTTTTTCCTCTCATCCGTGTCAGACACCATTATCTGCCAGGGATGAGCTTGGGGTTGATTATATCGTAAAGTAAATTCTAAGCAGCGGTTCTCCCCCAGCAGGTGATGGGAGATTTTTTCGTCAGGAAGCGCTGCTTCAGGTCACAAGCTCAGCATGGATCCTTGAGGTTCGCGTGATAGAGAATGGGCCGACACACGGGTCGGCCCCTACGCGTTCGGGGGTGTAGACAAGATGGAATGACCGACTCTCCTTGTCATTTCGAGCGAAGCGAGAAATCCCTATGATGCCGCTCCTGCTGGCTCCATGTCTGAACTCAAATGCAGCCCCTTAATGTCATTGCGAGCGAAGCGAACACCGGAGCCATGGTGTCCTGAGATTAAAAGAAAAAGATGGCAGACTTCACGTCTACCATCTTGAACTTTGTATTTCTGCTTGCCTTCACCCTGATCCACTTGTTGTGTATCCTGAGCTTCATGTGGATCCAGTGCAGCTCAGCATTCCCGATCGTTCCAGCGTGATGTTCCGGCTGGGATTGCTTACGAGCGTGTATTTCTCTCGATATCGATGAAGATGCCAAAGGCCTCTGCGATTGCAAACGGCACTAAGGCAGCGAGAGCACCGATGCCTCCATAGATAAACAGTACTACGAATGAGCCCCAAACGGCGCCCAAGATACTGCCAAGGAAACCAAAGAGGCCACCGCCGATAAATTGCTGGTTAACTAATACAGCAATGAATCCGGCGACGATTGTAATTAGCGTAATGAAGATGATAAACCAACCAATAAACCGGTAGATTGATCGTATCAGCTCTATTGCTGGGTATTTAATCTCTTCCATCGTACTCTCCTTAATCCTAAATATGATTTATGTTGTCGAGTTGTGGGAGATTTGTTTTGGGTGAAGGCGGTGCCATCCCACACGAAAAGTATATCACTAAATCAAATTTATCATGCGCATTAATCTAGTGGGTTGCTTCAGTTTGACGAGCCAGCACGCGGGTCGGCCTTTACGGTTTTATTAACCAAGAAGACCATCCAAGTGTGCATCAGAATACGAAGATCGCCTCGAGGAAAAACCTCAAAAGATAGGCTATTCCAGGTTTATTCTATTGAGAACTCAAGGCTCATGGGGTGAAATCCCGGTTCCATGCTTGTCTGCATACACTCTCGTAACGACTGCACCAAGAACAAAGAACTGCCCGATGAAATAGAATGCCATGAGGATAATCGCGGTCATGCCTGCGGCTTCGAAGGGCGAGGTAAACCGATTGCTGGTGATGATTGCTCCGATCAGGGCAAAACCAATCGTTACCGGAAGCCCAAATGTCACCGCGCCTACCCAGACATCACGCCAGGAAACTTTGGCGTTTGGCAGCACTTTGAAGATCAAGGCACATGACAATATAATCAACCCAGCGAACACAGCAAAATTAAGCACTTGCAGCAGGACGGGAAGATCTATCACGCGTTGCACGAAAGAAAATAATAGGCTTATCGTCGCCGATAGGATGAGAACCAGAATGACACCTAACAGCATCACGAAGGCCATCAATCGACCGCGGACAAAGTCTCGGGTTGCCTTCGTTTCATTGGCTGGAATCTTCCAAATGGTGTTAAGGGCGAATTGAAGCTGAAAGAACATTGTGGAAGCCGTAAAAAGCAACACCACAAACCCAATCACTGAAGCCAGGATCGAATCGCTTGTAGTCCTCATCGCCATGTCAGTAACCGCCGCCTGTAAGCCAAGGGCGATCTCAGAGCCAAAAAGATCGGATAGCTGGGTGAAGAACCACTCTTCGATATGGAGTGTTGCCGTAATACGCTCCGTGACCCAAAAAGATAGATACATGATTGGCACAATGGAAAACACAGCAAAATAGGCCACAGCAGCTGCGAATTGTGCAGGTCGCTCGGTGATCCAAATGAGATAGACATCCTTGAAGAAAGCTCTCACACCTTCTTGCTGATCTTCGGGTTCCGTTGTTAAAGTCGAGTCACTCATTTTGGGTATGCCTTTCCGAAAGAGGAAATTCCCATCTCCGCGAAGTCTACAGAATACGTCCCTCGACAGAAGCATAGGTTAGATATATAAGCCGGCCATCCTTCAACTCGTAGGATGCGACCTGTGCAATCAACCCCAATGGTCAATTCGATTCCGTGCAAAGCCTCAGTCCAGCGTCTGGACAGGAGTTGATTTGGACCTCTTCCCTAATTCCCCTGCCAGCGGCATCAGGACCACCAAACCAACGATGGAAATGACCATCAAGTAGGTGATCACATCCATGCCAAAGTTCTGCCCGGCGACGACCAGGGCGGCGGAAATATTGCGCTGCCCGGCGCCCAGGCCCATCACGCTTTTAATGCCGCTATCTGATCCGCCCAGTAAGTAACCGATCACCAACGAAGCGACAATAAAGATGATCCCGGCCAGGATTCCCCACGATCCCACCAGGCCGATCATGTCCTTGAAGTTGAGCACCAATCCCAGCACCATCAAAACCAGGAGGGCGATATTCGAAGCCTGCCCGAAGGTGGGCTGCATCTTGGCCGCGGTTTCCTCGTAACGGGCATTGATGAACAGCCCGATCGCCAGTGGAATCAACATCATCACGATCAGGGATTTGGCGATATCCCAGGGGCTGACCTCCACCCCGCCCAGAAGCAGGGGCAGTACGATGGGCAGGTAGATGATGGTGACGATCATCAACAGCACCATCAAGCCCACCGAAAAGGCGATATTGCCCTTGGCAACTTCCGCCAGCTTGGGCAGGAAGGGTGCGCCCGCGGCCGTGGACAACAAGATCAGGCCGATGCGCAGCGGTTCATCGAGCGGCAGCATCAAGGTGATGAGATAGGCCAGGATGGGCACCAGGATGAAGTTGACGACCAGGGCCATGACCACCAGCTTGATGTTCTTGAGCGGGGCGATGATCTGC
>JAIWHF010000188.1:0-4689 GCA_048629905.1 Methanosarcinales archaeon | reverse complement strand
ATCTCCGCCCAATCCACGCGCAGAGCGCGAACACCAACACAGCGAGCCCGGCTGAGAGCAGCCAAGCTGAGAACATCACCTCCGCTGCCAGCGCTCGCAGGAACACTCCGAGCGCAAAGCCGAGCGCTGCTAATAGACCGACGTTCCATCCTGGTACGGACTTGAAAGTCATCAAAGCGATGAATAGCAGCAAGCTGATCACACCAGCCAGAAGCATGAAGGTACTGCCCGGATCTTGTGGACCAAGCCACAACCCTACCAAAGAGCCCAGGACTCCCAACAGGCTGAACGGTACCACCTGGAGTAAGAAGCGCGTCCAGAACATCTGCCGCCTATCTCTGCGGTATTTCCGATTGACCGTCGGCTGTTAGATCAACCCACTGATCACTTAATAACCCGGCGAGCAGGATCGTCGCTCGCTGACGAATGGAGACCAGCAGCCGCAGTACCGAGATGCCGGCGTCCCCCGGCGCATAGCCCGGCTGTGGGTAAGTGACAACGATCGCCAGTGTGTCCGGATTGGCGATATCAAAGCCGTTCCTGTTGGCGTATTCGACCGCCTCGGTCGCCGCGATTCCCAGCACAGCATCCGAGACGAGCGTAGCGCGATCCTCATCTTGAAGCCACGCGGGGACATCCCCCGGGAAGGGCGTTGCCGTCATCACGCCCGGCGGTGTGGGCGATGGTGTGCTTGCCATAACCGTCTGGCGGGCAACGGCGAGCGTGACCATCTGCTCGGCGACGACGCTGATGCCGGCGTCCGCGGCCGCTTGTGCGGCGCGCTTCATCCGCCCTCTCTCGATGAACAACCTCCCTGCGTCCACTGCGACCGCTAACAGGAGCAATAGAACCGGGATCAATACAGCAACAACAATCAGGATCTGTCCCTTACGTCTCATGGCTAATTTGAATACTCGATGCGGCTCGTTGCTTCCGCACCAAGCGTTACGGTGATTGGCAGCGGCAAGGCTAGATTCATGGGATATGCGATCCGAACCGTAAGCGGCTCACCCCGCGGTTTTGGCCACGACATGGCGGCGCGCGTCGCCTCATCCGGATTGATATTTACGGTCACGGAAGTGGGGTCGCTCAACCCACTCAAGGAGGCTTGCACGGCGCCTGTTATCTCAGCATCCCCCTCCCCCAAGCTCGGATTCAGCGTGGTCCCGGCGCGCGCGCCTTCCCAGGCTGCTTGCGTGAGGATGATCTGGGCGTTGATCAGCACCCCCAGGTTGATCAGCCCCAGCATCAACAGCAGCAGGATGGGCAAGACGACGGCGAACTCCACGATCGCCTGACCCTGGCAATACTTAATACGTTCCGCCTTTTGATTTTTCAGCATGATTCCCATTGATCGACACAGCTTGCAACCCCATTCGTTTTCATGGAACGAGGAAATTTTTCGCTAGTTTTTTCTCCCAGCATGAAGTTGTTTACGTCCACCATCAGCGCCCCAGGAATAGATGCAGGATAGGCGGCGCCAGGTAGACGATCAACAGCGCGGGAAGGAAGAAGAAAACCAACGGGAAGACGATCAGGATCGGCAGCCTGCGGCTGGCCTCCTCAGCCCTGCGCCTGCGTCTGGACCGCAGCAGTTCAGTTTGAACCCGTAAGATTCGAGCCAGCGAGGTGCCCAAACGGTCGGTTTGCCTCACCGCGGCAACGAAGGCGCCTAAATCCGGGGATGGATTCCGCTCACTGAGTTCTTCGAGAGCCTGCCCGCGCGGATGGCCGCGGTCTAGCTGCCGGACCATGCGGCGAAGTTCATCCCCGAGCAATCCTGGATACCCCTCTGCAACCCTGCGCAGTGCGGTTTCAAATCCAAGCCCCGCTTCCATTCCCAGAGACAATCGATCCATGAAGTAAGGCAATTCGTTATCGATATCCATCTGGCGCCGTTCGACTCGCCAATCGAGCCACATTTGAGGCCCGTAATAACCCGCGACCATCAATACAATCGCCAGAAACCACCCGACCAGGTCCCACCCCCGCCAGATGCCGAGCAGTACGCCGAACGCAATTGATCCCAACAGGAGAAGCCATCGGAACGCGGCAAAATCGCGGACGGACCATGGCACACCGGAATGGGCCAATCTCGCCTCCCCGATTTTAGAGAGCCAAGGTCGAAAAAAAGCTTCAGGCAGAGGGACGAACTCCAATATGGGTGTGATACGTTCCGCCATACTGATCTGCTTGCCGGCGCCGGGCGATCCCACCCGAACCTGCACCCCCATCAGCGCAATAAAGACAATGATGAGCACAACCAGGCCAGTGAGCGTGGAGATCACAAGTGAGAGAAGTAATATCTCCATGTTCAATACCGGATCCTGACCATGCGTGAGATGATCGCCCACCCAACAAGCTGCAAGACGAACGCGACCACAACGAGCGACTGCCCGATGAGCGTATCGAAGAGCACGTCGATATAACGGGGGTTAAAAGCCAGAAGAATGCCCGCGGAGACGGGAACCAACGCGGCGATAACAGTGCCCGTGAGTCTTCCCTGTGTGGTGACCGCTCGCACTTCGCGTTCAAGCTCCACGCGGCCGCGCAGCAAATCGGCGGACTCTTCCAGCATGCGGACCATATCTCCGCCGAACTGCCGCTGCAGGATCAAGCCATCCAATGCCAGCGCCAGGGATTCATCGGGGTGCTCTGAAAGAAGCTTGCGCAGGGCTTCATCAATCGGATGTCCCAGGGAAATTCGTCTTGATAGTTTCGCAAAAGCCTCTCTGATTGGCGAAGGCAGCTCTTCCACCGCGAAGCGAATCGCCTGTTCGAAGGACAGACCGGCCGAAAGACCGGAGGCGAACGAGTCGAGCGCCTGCGGGAGCTGCTCTCCAAACCGTCGGCGGTAAGTTTGCGCCCGATTGCGAATCAATGTCCTCGGCAGAATCGGCAGGATGAAAGCCAGTGCGAACCCAAGCAACACACCCCCGATGCGGTAGCCAATGAAACCACCCGCTAGTGCCGCGGCGGTGAGGAGCAGCAAGTAGCGCGAGGGTTTATCACCCAGTTCGGCGTCCTGCCATTCCTCGAACAACGTGAACCCCCACGTTGTCTTCCATATGGGCTTCGCCAGCCACTCCAGAGGGTCCGGGATCCTGCGCAGCAGCCATAGGATAATTGGCTCCGGTTCTAGGGCAGGCAGTTGAGAAACATCAGCAGTACGCGCCTTCCAGACCCGGCGCATCGTGCCCGCCTCCACCCACAGGATCAGCGATAAGACAACGACCAGAGTCGCAGAAGCGAGGGCGATCGCCGGGAAAAAGGCTGGATGCGCCCATGAAGCTGACTGCAATTGAAGGCGGAACAGCCAGACGATCAGCACGAAGAGCGCGATGAGCGCGGCGCCAATCAGTGTAGTACGGTTTAAAATGCGGCTTCGAATATTCTCAAACGTGGCGGACTCTCCCCTTGAAGTCTCGTGATGCTGATGGTTACCGTTTCGGCGTCGTGCGCTCCTTGTGCGCCCCTTTCTTCAGATCATAGCGAAAGAGCGGTACAAGCTTGAGCGCTTCACCCTCTTTCGCTGAGAGCTCGGTGATGGCTGTGATCACCCTGCGACCATCAGCCAGACGATCCTGCTGAAGGACAATTTCGACCGCTCCGGCGATCATCCTGCGTATGGCCGTCACCGGCATGTCGAAGCCAGCCATCAAGACCATCGACTCCAGGCGGATCATGGCATCGGCGGGAGAGTTGGCGTGCAGCGTGGTCAATGAACCGCGATGCCCGGTGTTCATCGCCTGAAGCATGTCGAAGGCTTCACCACCCCGGACCTCCCCGATGATGATCCTGTCCGGCCGCATGCGCAGCGCGTTGCGTACGAGCGTGCGAATGGGGATCTCCCCTGTCCCCTCGATGTTCGGCGGTCGAGATTCGAGCGACACCAGATCCGGGTGCTTTAGCTGCAGCTCGGCAGCATCCTCGATCGTGATAATGCGCTCCCCCTCCGGGATGCATAGGCCAAGTGCGTTCAACGTCGAGGTTTTACCCGAACCCGTACCGCCTGAAATGATGACGCTCACACGATCGATCACACACTTACGCAGGAATTCCGCGATCTCTGCGTTGATTGTGCCCAGCGAGGTCAGTTTCTCCAGCGTGAACGGATCGCGGGCGAACTTACGGATCGTTAACGCCGGTCCGCCGATTGCCAGGGGCGGGATGATGACGTTTACACGCGAGCCGTCTGGCAATCTAGCATCCACCAGCGGGCTGCTCTCATCAATCCGCCTGCCGATGGGTGCGACGATGCGGTCGATCACGTGCCTCAGGTGAGCGTCATCGCGAAAAGCCACATCCACCCGCTCGATCCTTCCCTCACGTTCGATGAAGACATTCTGGACGTCGTTGACCATAATCTCCGTGATGGCTGGGTCCTCTAACAGCGGCTCGAGTGGGCCTAATCCAACGATGCGGTCTACGACGCCGCGAATGAGTTTCTCAGTCTGGTCCTTGGTGAGAATCAACGCCTCGCCTTCCAACACACGGCGTGTTCGCACGATCAGCGCATCCCGGTCGGGCACGCCCTCCAAATCACCGGATTCCATCTCGGCTTCCAGGGCATCCGAGAGCAGCCGATGGGTGCGATCTTCAAGATCGAGCAGATCAATGGATTGAGTTGATGGCTTCTTCTTTGCCATAGAAGGTCCTTGGCGGCTAACGCTCTATCGACGCTTTTTT
>JAIWHF010000187.1:0-4696 GCA_048629905.1 Methanosarcinales archaeon | reverse complement strand
ACACCCACCGAAGCTGATCATCGGCGGCTTTTCCTCCTATCCATGGACTGTCGATTGGGAGAAATTCCGATCGATCGCCGATCTCGTAGGTGCGTATCTGCTGGCCGACATCGCCCATGTTGCCGGGCTGGTGATCGCCGGTGAATATCCCTCACCTCTTGGGCATGCCCATGTGATTACCTCGACGACACATAAATCGCTCTATGGCCCACGCGGAGCGATCATCATGACCACTGACTCCGAGCTCTCATCCAAGATCGACATGGCCGTTTTTCCGGGCGAGCAAGGCGGTCCGCACGTCAACGTCTACGCGGCGATGTGCCTGATCTTCAAATATGCCCAGTCCGACGAATTCAACGAGTTACAGCATCAAGTGGTGAAGAACTGCGCCAAACTTGCCGACCATCTGCAATCGCGAGGGTTCGAGATCGCCTACGGCGGCACAAACACCCACCTGATGAACCTGGATTGCAAATCCGTCGTGGGGCCCGATGGGACGCCGCTGTCCGGCGACCAGGCGGCCCGGATCCTGGATTTGGTGGGCATCGTCGTCAATCGCAATACCCTGCCGGGGGACGAAACCGCGTACGATGCTTCCGGCATCCGCATGGGTGCCCCATGGATCAGTGAGATCGGCTTCAAAGAAAAGCAGGTGGCCGAACTGGCGGACATCATCGCCGATGTTCTCCAGACCACCGTCCCCTGCCGCTTCAAGTGCCGCGATGAAAGCGATATCCGCGGCAAGGTGGATTTCAAGGTGATCGAAGAAGCCAAACTGCGCGTGATTGCTCTGCTCGAGTCGCTTGGATTTGAAGCTGAAGCGGGCGATACAGGGTATCCCCACTACTACACGATCAACGACCCGCTAGCGAACGAGGGTGAGCGGATTGCCTATGACATCGTCGGCGAGCGTGCGCAGCCGTTCCTGACCTTCGCTCTGACCAGCGATCTAGAGGATCTCAACCCCGGGGACAGCCAGGCTACTCGCATGATCACCCCCGAGGGTGAAGTCGACGGGACCTTGACCTGCGTGTCAACTACGGAATATCGCCTCACGGTCCCAAGAGCGAAGGCGAGTTTATCGGCGGCGTGGCTGAGGGCGCTCTCGGATGGTTATGTCCGCATCGATGAGGATGTTCTCAGGAAACCGATCGGACCGGTGTGGGTGCAGGAATCCGAGGCTGAACCATCGCCCATAGATGAGGGCGATCCCATCGGAGTGCACAAACCGTACTTCATCGGCATCGATGGCGTAGAGATAGAGGGTGGAGAGGCGCTTCCGGAGTTCGCCTGGGAGGAGCCCGAGCATGAGAAGCCGAAACTCACAGCGCTCAACGCTACGCATCGTGAGATGGGCGCGAAGATGGTCGTCTTCGCCGGGTGGGATATGCCGGTTTGGTATTCTTCGGTTCTCGAAGAGCACCTTGCCGTGCGCCAGGCTGCCGGGCTTTTCGATGTCTCCCACATGGGTGTTTACCAGGCGGAGGGTCCGGACGCAGCCGTCTTTTTGAACAGCGTCTGCCCGAATGATATCTGCGGAAATGATGTGTACCGCTTGAAAGTCGGCAGCTCGCTGTATACACAGCTCCTTGATCCGGACGCCAATGTGATTGACGACCTGATCATCTACCGCAGAGATGCTGAGAAATATCTGATTGTGGTGAATGCATCCAACGATGATAAGGATTGGGCCTGGCTGAACGCTGTTCGCGAGGGCAAAGTGAGGATCGATCGGGCGCGCCCGTGGGCGAGGGTTTTTGGCCGGGGCGTGACCCTGCGCAATCTGCGTGACCCTAAGGAGGGGGCAGATATGCGTGTGGATATCGCCCTTCAGGGCCCGCGCTCACGCGAGATCTTGCTCTCTTTGGATTGCGATGAGGCTGCCCGCAAGCGGATTCTCAAACTCGAGCGCACAGAGCTGTGCGAGGCCGTGATCGGCGGGTTCGATCTGGTCGTCTCGCGCACAGGCTATACCGGCGAGGAGATGGCTTTCGAGCTTTTCGTACACCCCGAGAAATCTGTTGCACTTTGGAATGCCTTGCTGGACGTTGGTGAACCTTTGGGACTGAAACCGGTTGGATTGGGGGCGCGCGACTCGCTGCGCACCGAGGCCGGACTGCCGCTTTATGGAAACGAAATGGGCGGAGTGTTGAATCTGACGGTCGGTGAAGCCGGTTTCCGCACTTTTGTGAAGGGCTACAAACCGTGGTTCATCGGCAGGGATGCGTTTCTGGAGCGCGATGAGGCTCGCCAATCTGAGGTCGTCCGCTTCCGCTTCAATGACAAAGGCGTACGCATGGCGCATTTGGGCGACCCGGTTGTCGATAAACGCGGCAGGACGATTGGCGTGGTCACCAGCTGTGCTGTGGACAGCGACGGCACCCTGACCGGGCAGGCTTATCTGGGTCTCGAGTGTTCGAAAGTGGGCACACCGATCTGTATCTTCCAGAGCGCCCCGGGGGTGGCGAGTAAAGCCCCCGCGGATTTAAACGTCGGCGATAAGGTCTCGATCCCCACCCCGGCTACGGTTATCACCCGCTTCCCGGAGTAGGCCGAAACCATTGTAGGGGCACGGCGCCGCCGTGCCCTTACTTCATCAACAAATGTAATGTCAACCCGTTGTGCGGCATCTATCCAAGTTCATCATCTGTAGGGGCGAACCGTCGGCTCGCCCCTACTCCCTATTAAACGCCCAGAGCCCCAGCCAATTGACTGGGGCTCCGGACCTTGGAGGGAGAGTACGATCTAGTCCAATCTATAGATTAGATTGCGTTGACAATGCCGCTAAAAACGTTACCGATCGCGGGGCCCAAGAGAGCCAGGATCACGATAACCACTACTGCGACTAGAACCAGGATCAATGCGTACTCAACCAGGCCTTGTCCCTTCTCTTTCGGAGCGAATAACATAATTACCTCCTTATAACTTGGGGTGCTCATTAGAGCTCCGATACGGCTGGATAACTACCTAACTGTTACCAGAATAACACAGTGTTGACTTTCTGAACCTTACAGCCAGCTTGCAGCTTAGACATCGACCGGGTGGGTCTTCCGAGCCACCGTTCTTGACCTTCCCGGTAGGTCCCGCCATTCCCTGGTCAGGCGGAGGGTATATGGCGAGCGGTGCGGTCAAATTAATCCGAGGTCTGACGGGACCCAAAAAACTTACCGGTACAAGGGATAACGATGGGGCAGGGTGATTGTTACGCGCTGCGTGTAATCCATTGGTACTAGGCGTGAGGGGGTTCGTGTGAATCATCCTGGGGCTCTCTCGGTCGCCGGGCTTGTCCTGAGCTTGTTGAATGGCTCTCTCGAAATGACAGGTTCCTCGCCAATGTCATTCTGAGCGACCGCAGGAAGCGAAGAATCTCGTTCATGACAGGAAGAACCCTCCCGTTCAAAGAACGAGATGCTTCGCTCCGCTCAGCATGACATTAAGGGGCGGACGTCCGGTTGATAGGGCATAGCCATTCTATAGCATGTCATTTCGAACCCCTGGAAGGGGTGAGAAATCCCTGAGGTGACACTGTACATGATGTGAGGCTTGCGCGAAGCAGCTGCTATTCGCGGACCTCTAAAGAGATCCTTCTCGAAGGGGCACGCAGATAGGATGAAGGAAAGCCGCCTGAAGGGGACGATCTCAATGAAGAATTAGATTCTCAACGGGTGCGAGAGTCTCGATCTGAATCTGGTGGTTGAGCCTGAGCGAGTTGTGGTGAAAAAGATTGGAGATGGGTGCTCAATAGTTGCTGGGCAGATTGCATGATTTCTTGCATAACCCCACGTTTACCAAACTGCTCGAAGAGTTCGAGAGCTGAGCGCGGGGCGTCAAAAGTAAGCTTCGGAGAGACGCGGAGGGATCTCGGCATGTAGATGTGGCGAATCATCTGTAAGACTTCCGCCACCGATTGTCGCTCTGCAGGGTTTCTTCCAAGTCTGACAAAAGGGTTACGCAGGCTGCTTGGGGCGATTAATCCAGAAACGATGGTAATTACCAATCGAGCTTCTGGAACCTTGCGGAGAAAAAGTTCGATGCTTGGTGACCACTTGGAAATCGTCGTTTCGGCGCCAGCCATCACGGCCGGGTCTGGTTCGAGTGTTCCGCGGGGGAAAATGAGCAAGGCTCCCCCGTCCTGCAGTTGGCGAACGGATTGTCGAATTGCGGATATTTTATCGCTCAGCTCATTCGTCGTGAAGATAAAGTTATCCTTGAGCTTCGACAGTGCGTCGTAGGGGGGAAATCCCGTTACTACGATTTTAAGGTCGGATCGATGTAATCTGGAGGCAATGAGAAGGCCATCCATAATACCGGGATGGTTGGAGATAATGAGCACCGGGCCGTCATGGGGGATGTGTTCCTGGCCCACGATCTCGGCGTTTCTTACAAACCTTGGCAATAACTGACGGGAAGCTTCCGGAAATCCGAAGCGGGCGACGGATTCGTCAAGCCCAGATATCACCTCGGCAAAGCGTTTGAACGCAGGGCCAAACATAAGGCGCAACGTGGACTGCATCCAGCGCTGTTTGAATAAGCCACTGGTCACAATTAAATTATCTATTAATTGATCGATGAATTTATCTGTGTTTATTTTCGTATACGACACTGTTTAGAGTACCTCTGTCTATCTGTCCTGATTGTAGTCACTCATAGCATACACCACATTCCAACTGAAGCTTCCGCTCTGTTGATCGAATCG
>JAIWHF010000186.1:0-4810 GCA_048629905.1 Methanosarcinales archaeon | reverse complement strand
ATCCAGGCAATATCGACAGTCTCATCAAGCACGATGATCGAGGCTGAACCAAGCTGTGATCCCACCTTCGGCACAGATTCATAATCCATCGGCGTGTCCAGGACTTCGTCCGTTGCTGGCAGCAGGGGCGCGGAGGCGCCTGCCGGCAGGATCCCTTTGATCGCCTTCCCGTCGCGAATCCCCCCACCGTGCTCGAAAATAAGTTCACGGAAAGTCGTCCCGAATGGAAGTTCATAATTTCCCGGACGTTCTACGTGTCCTGAAAGGGAAAAGATTTTCGGTCCGGTGCTCTTTTCCGTACCTATGGAGCGATACCAGTCCGCCCCTTGATTGATGATAGGTGGCAGGTTCGTTAGAGTCTCAACGTTGTTTACAACCGTGGGTTTTGCAAAGAGCCCCTCAGCCGCAGGGAATGGCGGGCGCAGTCGCGGATGCCCTATATCCCCTTCCATGGATGATAGCAGCGCGGTCTCTTCTCCACAGATATAAGCGCCAGCGCCTAGATAGACATAGATTCTTAGACTGTAGTCCGTATTGAAAAGTCCTTCGCCTAGAAGTCCGCGCTTATGAAGCGCTTCAATCTTGCCTTCAAGTTCATGAGCCAGGTCCCAAAATTCTCCGCGGCAGTAGATATAAGCAGTATTGGCTTGCGCGGCGTACGAGCAAATAGCGACGCCCTCGAGAAACTGGTAGGGGTTGCCCTCCATAATTTCGCGGTCTTTAAACGTGCCGGGTTCTGACTCATCCGCATTGGCAACAACATAGCGAGGGAAAACACCGGGGGTGAGGAAACTCCACTTGACACCCGCCGGGAAGCCAGCTCCGCCGCGGCCGCGTAAATTTGCGGTCTTTACAGTTTCAATCACCTGCTCAGGGGTTTGGTTTTTAACGACGTCTTCAAACGCCTTAAATCCATCGTGCTTCAGATATACATCGAGATCCGCGATCTCGGGGATGTCCCGGTGCCGTAACAGGATATGTTCAGGCATCGTCACCCCTCTGCCGGAGTTCCTCGATCAGTTCCATGGCCGATTCGAGATCCTGGTTTTCAAAGTAATGGATTCCATCCGGCGCTTGAAGTTGAAACATCGGCGCTTTATCACAACCCGCCAGGCACTTGACTTCTTCGACCGTGATCAAACCATCATCGGTCGTCTCGCCCATCTTAATTCGCAGGTTGTCGCATAACTCCTCAGCGAATTTCTCCGCGCCGCGCAATGCACAAGGGAGATCGGTACAAACCTGAATGCGATATTTCCCGCCGGGCTTGGAGTGGAGCAGGGTGTAAAAGCCAACCAAACCTCCAACCTGTGTTGGATCGACGTCCAAGATGCCGGCGACTTCCCGAATCGCTTCCTTTGAAACATGGCCATATTCCCGCTGCGCAAGGTAGAGCAGCGGCAACGTTGCTGCGCGCTTCCGCTCTGGCGGGAATTTGTTGAGAATTCGATCGATCTCTTTAGGATACTTATCTACCAACAAGGCATGAGCTCCTGATTAGCAATGGTTTCACTCATGGTGCCTGCTCCTCTAATCCTGCCAAGCCAATTGCGCGTTCTCATACGTTCAGGATAGTTGAGCCTTTCGTTTTGGATCACCCTTTACCGATCTGAATCTCCTAATACCGGATCCAGGCTGCTGATGATGGCAACGACATCTGCCACAAGGTGATCCTTACAGAGCATTGGCAGCGTTTGCAAAGTCGCGAAACTCGGCGTTCGGAAATGCACCCGGTAGGGCTTCGGTCCACCATCACCTTCCAGGTAGCACCCCAACTCTCCGCGCGCAGATTCTACGGCAACGAAAACGGACCCCTTGGGAGCGGGAAATCCATCCGTCCACAATTTGAAGTGATGAATAACAGCTTCCATGCTGTGGCTTAATTCGGACCGCGGCGGAGGCACAAACTTGCGGTTGTCACTGCGAACAGGTCCACCTGGAAGCGTATCCAGAACCTGTTCGACAATCCGCAGCGACTGGCGCATCTCGCCGATCCGGACGGTATACCGGTCGTATGTGTCTCCATTTTCCCCGACAGGGATATCAAAATCATAGCGCTCATATCCGCTATAGGGGTTCGATTTTCTCAAATCCCACGCTAATCCAGTCGCTCGCAATGGAGGTCCTGTCAGCCCCCATTTAAGCGCCTCTTCGCTGGAGATCCCGCCAATTCCCTGCGTCCGATGGGTATAAATCGGATTCTTGGTTAGAAGATCTTCATACATCTTGATCCGCTTCGGGAAGTATTCAATGAAAGAACGTACCGTCTCCTCAAACCCATCGGGGACGTCTCGCCAAAGACCGCCAGGTCTGAAGAAGGATGTCATCATCCTCGCTCCAGAACACAACTCAAAAATATCCAGGATGACCTCACGCTCGCGGAAGCAGTAGAGGAATATTGACATCGCGCCCGTATCGAGGCCATGTGTTGCCAGGAAAACGAGGTGTGAGGCGATGCGCTGTAATTCGACGAGCAGCACCCGGATTGCCATCGCCCGTTCAGGGACATCCAGATCGACCAGCTTCTCTACCGCCAGGCAGTAGCACAGGTTATTGCCCAGGTTATTGAGGTAATCCATACGATCGGTCATCACCAAAGCCTTTTCGTACGCTTTGGATTCCATGCTCTTTTCAATACCCGTATGCAGAAAGCCGATATCAGGGACACAGGTGACGATACGCTCACCATCGAGCTCCAACAGGAGCCGCAATACCCCATGGGTGCTGGGATGCTGTGGCCCCATGTTCAGCAGCATGGTTTCGCCTTCGAGCGCCCGGTCAGAGACCAGGTGCCTGAGTTCGTCTACAGTTATCTCTAGGTTCTTTTCCAACATTCTTACGATCCTCGTATTGAGGGTCCCCGATTACTCTTTCGCATACGGTTTGCGTTTATCAATCTCGTCGAAATTAAAGGTGAACTGGACCTCCTCGTAACCAAGCGGATAATCTTTGCGCAGAGGATGTCCCTCCCAGTCGTAAGGCATGATGATGCGGCGTTGATCGGAATGATCCTTAAACGTCACGCCGAACATATCGAAAACTTCGCGCTCGTGCCAATTCGCATTCGGGTAGATGCTTTCTATTGTCGAGATCTCGGGGGATTCATTGCTCAGTTGGGCGCGAAGACCGATGAATTCTTTATTCGCCAAACTGTAGAGTTGATAAACAATCTTAAAGCGAGGTTCGGAAGGCCAGTAATCCACAGCCGTAAGCGCGGCGAGAAAGTTGAAATCCAGTTCCGGGTCATCGCGCAGCATCTGGCACGCGTTTACGATAGCTTCGCGGTCCAGAGTCACTGAAGTCTGTCCCCGGAATTCCTCAACACCCAGGACGCTTTCACCAAGCTCTCGCTGCAATTTCGCTACAGCATTTTCAACGACAGTCATTCGCAAACTACCTCGGTCAAGCCCAATCCTTAACTTTCTGGTTCTCAATCTTATCGTAAAGAGTGAGAATGCCGTGAATCAACGCTTCCGGGCGAGGGGGGCATCCGGCGACATAAACATCAACCGGGACAATCTCGTCCACACCAGGGACGACAGCGTAATTATTAAAAATGCCCCCGCACGAGCTGCAATCGCCCAAAGCTATGACATACTTCGGTTCCGGCATTTGATCGTAGATCCGGCGAAGAACCGGAGCCATCTTGCGCGTGAGCCGGCCAGCAACAATCATCAAATCGCTCTGCCGCGGGCTGGCGCGCATTAACTCCATCCCGAAGCGGCTCATATCGTAATCCGAGGATTGTGAAACCATCATCTCGATCGCACAGCAGGCTAAGCCGAACAACACCGGCCACATTGCCCTTACTCGGCTCCAGTTCACAACTTTCTCGAGCGTTGTCGTGACAAATCCCAAATTACCTAGCTTGGTCTCTATTCCCATTCCAACGCTCCTGTTTTCCAAGCGTAAATCAAACCAACGAACAGTACCAGCATGAAGACAGCCATCTCGATCAAACCAACCATCTTGATCTCGCGGAGCACAACTGCCCAGGGCAGAAGGAATATAATTTCAATATCGAAGAGAATAAAAAGGACCGCTATCAAGTAAAAATGGACCGAGACTCGTCGTCGCCCTGGTCCGTATGGCCGCATTCCTGATTCGTAGGGTTCTGCTTTTACCGGGTTTGGTTTTCGGGGTCCAAAGAGATGGCCGAGTGCGACAATAATAAAAGCCAGGCCAGTCGCCACGACGATAAGAACAACGATGGGGAGATATTCAGCAGGCATCCAGCTCTCAGGGAAAACGAATTTGTGAACGGCTCAAGAACATCTAAAACGTCTTAACATGAACATTCTAGCATAAGGATAGAAGCGGAACAAATCAGATGGGGTATCGAAGGAAATCTGACATCAAACTTTGTGACAAATAGCACAAACTATCACTTTTATCCACCTTCCCATCAACACAAAACGCCCGGTGGTAAACAACAGGGCTCATTGCTCAAGGGTGCTGACTCACCCTCGATGTCAGCCAGAAGGGGTTTTAGCTATGAGCCCGGCGATTCATGGTCGGACGCAGCATGCTGCGTCTCTACGCCTCCCTCTGGTTTTGAACGCGCGGAAGATCCGCTCGCAATGAAAAATAGGTGGTAAGGGCGAGCCGGCGGCTCGCCCTTACAGATCTCGAATACGGGCAAAGAACGGGCTGACCCGTGTGTCGGCCCCTACGCGTTCAGGGGGTTGTTGGTTTTTGTGGACTCAGGAAGCTCTGCTTCCGGTCACAGGCACAGCCTGCGCTTGGTTGTCTGCGCGATAAACCTCCCGCAGGTTTGGAACCTGCGTGAGGTTATTAGAAAAGAATAGAC
>JAIWHF010000185.1:0-4838 GCA_048629905.1 Methanosarcinales archaeon | reverse complement strand
AACAACTTGTCGAGGAACATGCCGAAGCGATGGAGGTGCCAGTATGAGTGAAAAAGGGGTCCTAGCACTATATTGGGCTGCTTCCTGTGGTGGCTGTGAGATTGCCGTCCTAGGTATCAATGAGAAGATCCTGGATGTCGCTGCAGCCTTCGACATCGTCTTCTGGCCCTGTGTCCTGGATGGGAAAGTTCGCGATATTGAAAAAATGGACGATAAGAGCATCGATCTTTGCTTTTTCAACGGCGCCATCAGGACGAGCGAACAGGAGTACATGGCCCGCCTGATGCGCCAGAAATCGAAAGTCCTCGTCGCCTTCGGCTCTTGCGCTCAGGAGGGTTGTATTCCCGGCCTGGCGAACGCCACGACGAAGGAAGCGATCTTCCAGACTGCGTATCACGATACACCAAGCACCGTGAACCCCGACGGCATTCGCCCACAGACAGAGACGGAAGTGCCCGAAGGCACGCTCTACCTGCCTTTCTTCTACGAGACCGTCAAGACCCTGGGGCAAACGGTTGACGTTGATTACTACCTGCCGGGTTGTCCGCCGGAACCGGAGCGGATTTGGGATGCCATCGTCGCCATTCTAGAAAACAAGCTCCCTGCCCCAGGCAGCGTGATTGGAGCTGAGACGACAGTTTGCGATGACTGCCCGCGCACGCGGGACGAGAAGAAAATCAAAGAGTTCAAACGAACGTGGGAGATCATCCCCGATCCAGATATCTGCCTGCTCGAACAGGGTCTCGTCTGCTGCGGGATTGCAACCCGCGCTGGCTGCGGCGCCCTTTGTCCGACGGTTGGCTCTCCCTGCATTGGCTGCTACGGCCCTAATGAAGGGGTTGATGATTTCGGCGCTCGGATGATGACAGCACTGGCTTCCGTGATCGACTCCGATGATCCAGAGGAGATCGACCGCATCATACACGAAGGGATCCCTGATCCTATAGGTACGTTCTACCGTTTCAGCCTGGCACACAGCGAACTGCGTAGAATTGCATTGCCTGCCAATGGAGGTTCGGATGCGAAGTTGGAGACGGCCGAATCGGCCTGATGAGGAGATTAGGACATGAAACGAATTTCAATTGATCCGATCACCAGACTCGAGGGCCACGGCAAGATCGATATCTTCCTCACGGAAGAAGGTGAGGTAGCGAACGCCTATTTACAGGTTCCCGAGCTGCGCGGCTTCGAGCAATTCTGTGTCGACCGCCCCGCGGAGGATATGCCCAACATCACCAATCGCATCTGCGGCGTCTGCCCTGAAGCGCACCATATGGCTTCATCGAAAGCGCTGGATGCGCTCTGGCATGTAGATCCACCGCCGACGGCGAAGAAACTGCGGGAGATGTTCTACAGCATCTTCTTCGCCACCGACCACACCACGCATTTCTATGCCCTTGGCGGCCCCGACTTCGTCGTAGGCCCCAACGCCCACCCCTCTGAACGCAACATCCTGGGTGTGATCAAGAAAGTGGGCATGGACATCGCCGGCAAGGTACTCAAGATGCGCCACGATGGCCACCACCTGATCAAAATGATCGGCGGCCGTCCCGTTCATCCAAACTGGGGTCTTCCGGGCGGTGTAAGCCGGGGAATCACCGAAGAACAGCGAGAGGAGATTGAAGCGCTCGGTCGTGACGCGATCGAGTTCGCCAAATTCTCCCTCCAGCTTTTCAACGATGTCGTCCTGGGAAATCCAGATTATGTTTCGCTGATTACCGGCGGTTTATTCACCCATGAGACCTACAACATGGGAACCGTCGACGAGAACAACCACATTAACTTCTACGAGGGGATGATCCGGGTAGTCGGACCAGATGGAAAAGAGTTCGCGAAGTACGACGCCAAGGACTATCAGGAACACATCGCAGAGCGCGTCGAGCCCTGGTCCTACCTCAAATTCCCATATCTGAAGAATATCGGTTGGAAAGGGTTTGAAGATGGGATGGATTCGGGTGTTTATAAAGCCACCCCGCTCTCCCGCCTGAATGCTGCCGATGGGATGGCAACGCCTTTGGCGCAAGCCGAATACGAGCGTATGTTCGATACGCTAGGCGGCAAGCCCGTAAATCACACCCTGGCCACGCACTGGGCTCGTCTCGTCGAGCTGCTCTACGCCACCGAGCGCTGGGTGGAACTGGCAACAGACTCTGAAATCACGGGAGAAGAATTCCGCGTCCTGCCTACAGAGACTCCCGACGAAGGTGTTGGCTCCGTCGAAGCACCACGGGGCACGCTCACACACCACTACTGGACCGATGAGCGCGGGATCCTGACCAAAGTCAATCTGATCGTGGGCACAACGAACAACAACGCGGCGATCAACATGTCAGTCAAGAAAGCCGCACAGGGGTTAATCACGAAAGACGTCGAGATCAAAGAAGGTCTGCTAAATACGATCGAGATGGCATTTCGTGCCTATGACCCTTGCATGGCCTGCGCGACGCATACGCTGCCAGGTCAGATGCCGCTGGAGGTGACGCTCCGGGCGCCTGATGGCGAAGTCATCGAGCATCTGGCTCAGAATTTAGACTAAGAATTCAGCGGCCACCATCCGTATCGAACGAGTATACTAATGGCTGGCCGCTGTATGCGTTAATAAAACGATGAAAACCCTTGTCTTAGGTCTTGGAAATCCAATATTGAGGGACGATAGTGTCGGTTTGCGCGTCGCCCAAGAAGTAGATCGCCTCATTCCAGCGAACCCTGATATCGAAGTGGGACTGGACTATTGGGGCGGGCTGCGCTTGATGGAGCGCATGATCGGCTTCGACCGCGCCATCATCATCGACGCCATCTGCACCGGCGCTTCACCAGGGACCATTCACCTGCTCAACCCGGACGACATCCCCACGCAGCGCAGCGCATCAGCGCACGATGTGAACCTCTCCACCGCGCTCGAATTCGGCTATCAAGCCGGAGCGCACCTGCCTCCTGCGAAGGATATCCTTCTCATTGGCATTGAAGCAGCGGATGTTCAGACCTTCGACGAAGCCCTTTCCCCTGAGGTTGAAGATGCTCTACCAGCAGCGGTTGAGGCGGTGATGACCGCCCTGTCCAACGCGGGCGAGGAACAATAAATTCTCCATGCAGGAAATCTATCCCTCATTAGTTTCGTAAAATAACCTTCAAATGAAAACTCGCCCTGATCTTCTGTAATAGAGAGGTGTTCATTATTATCGCTGCATCCATAACCTCCCGCAGGTTTAAAACCTGCGGGAGGTTTATTGACTCCATTCTTGATCCTTCGCAATTAGCGTGTCGCGGGAGGTTTAAGCCAGAAATAACCGAAGCCTAAACCAATGAACAGATACAGAGCTACGGTTGTCCAGCCAAGCGCGTTGACAACACCATTTAATACCGCCATCAACGAGATGACGAAACCGACCGCATCCCCTAAAAAGAGGGATATCGAAAATGCCTTCACGGTCGATGCCTCGGTCGTGTTTCTCATCAGCCAGAGAAGAAGTCCCAATAGGATAAACGCCGCTCCGAAAAGCTGGGCCATGAAAGCGCCGCTGGCATCTAAGGTTGCTCCGTAGAGCGACATCAGGGTCGCCGGGAGCAGGACCTCCCCAACACCGAAAAACAGGCAGATCACTGCCTTGATCGACATAAGTGTGCTGAATTTCATAAGATTGCCCTCAGAAATAATGCAGGAATGAAGGTGGAAAGTTGAGTGAGATTCAAACGTCCATTCGTTTATTGAATATTATCGTCACCTCCAGTTTTGCCATTTTCTTGAATGCGTATGCGCGCCCTCGAACTCCGAAATCCCGCGCCCCGCGATCGTAGCGGAGTGGGATTCGGCAAACCAAACCTCACTTCTTGAAAATGAAAACGCCATAAGCAATTAGAAAACCAATGTGCAATGCGACTGTTCCCCACCCCATAACGTTGAATAAACCTGCGAGTTGTGCCAGTACCATGAGCACAGAACTTACAAGCCAATAGGTAAACATACTAACTAGAATTGCTCTATGTAATTCTTGATTGTCGCTTGATCTGCCATACCAAAGTAATACGACAAAGCCAAGCAGTGCGGACCCAAACAGCCTAACTAACGAAGTGGCGAATTCATTCGGAGTAACTCCAAATGTGCCGAACATCGTTCCGGGAGCAGCAATAAAACCTAATGCGAAGATGAGTTCTACAACTAGCGTAATTGTAAAGAGAGTCTTCATCATATCCTCCAGGTCCATACTTGATAATACGCGGATGAAGACTCGCCATGCTTGGAGTGTTTGATAGGGGATTGTTGCATGACGAGGTATCGCAATTAATTTACTGTGCACCTCCAATATTCAAGCGCCCCTCGCGATCGCGCAGCATCCTGTAAGGAAGCATCCCTGTAGGGGGTGCAGCATAGCGGAGAGGGGTTTGTGAGGAGATGCCGAGTTTCCTATCACCGCCGGCGTCCCCAAGCATCCCTCTTGTTCAACTTCAAGCGGAAATCGCGCAGACCCGAACGGTTCACACCAATTTCTTACATTAAGTCTCCTTTCGATCTATCTGACTTGATCCTTGACCAGAAAACCTAGGGGGTCATTCAGATCGATGTCGGCCGGGTCGAGCTTGCCCGCCTCGGCCCGCTCCGTCAGATCGACGGTGAATCGCTCGAGCGCTTGGCGCTGATCCTCGGCATCGGCGTTGTCGACCTCTCGCCCACCTCTCACCCGATCGATCGTCTGCTCCAGGGCCGCCTCCGTGGCCCCCGACTGACGCAGCATGTCGCCCAACGGCCCCTTGTCCTGTACTGCCGCCAGAAGAAACAGCTCGCTCGAGATGTACTGGTCGTTTCTCTGCTGGGCGAGCTTGTCCGTCACATTCAGCAGTCG
>JAIWHF010000184.1:0-4919 GCA_048629905.1 Methanosarcinales archaeon | reverse complement strand
CAGCGAGAACCTTCTCTCTAACTCCACCGATAGGGATCACCCGACCGCGGAGTGTGATCTCACCGCTCATTCCCACATCCTTGCGCACGGGTCGTTCCGTTAAGGCCGATGCCATCGCCGTTGCCATCGTAATCCCAGCGCTGGGTCCGTCCTTTGGAATTGAACCCTCAGGAACATGGATGTGGATGTCTGTCTTCTCGAAGATGTCCGGATCGATCTTCAACTCGCTCGCCCGGGATTTAATATAGGAATATGCGGCTTGTGCAGATTCCTGCATGATATCCCCGATGTGTCCGGTAATTTGCAGCCCGCCTTTCCCTCCGACGAGCAGCGCCTCTACAACAAGGATATCGCCGCCATTCTCAGTCCAGGCCAATCCCATAGCAGCACCAATTTGGTCTTCTATCTCGAGCTCGATAGGGTTCACTTGCGCTGGTCCAAGCAGTTTTGGCAATAAGCTGGGAGTGATCCGGCGATAGACACGTTTCCCTTCAGCTTTACGTCGAACAACACGCCGGCATATTTTACCGATCTCCCTCTCCATATTACGAACACCCGCTTCCCAGGTGTATTCACGAACAATTGATTGCAGAGCTTGATTGGTAAACGATAGATCCTTATCTGTAAGTCCGGTTTGTTCGATCTGCCGGGGGACGAGATACTTCTTGGCGATGGCCAGTTTCTCTTCTTCGATATATCCCGGAAACTCAATCACTTCAAGCCGGTCTAAAAGCGCCGGCGGGATCGGTTCGAGAGTATTTGCTGTCGTGATGAACATCACCTTCGAGAGATCATAGGGGATCTCCAAATAGTGATCGGAGAAAGAGTGATTCTGTTCAGGGTCGAGAACTTCAAGCAAAGCTGATGATGGGTCACCGCGGTAATCGAGACCGAGCTTATCGATCTCATCCAACATGAAGAGCGGATTGACCGACTCAGCCCGGCGCATTGTTTGCAGTATTCTCCCAGGGAGAGCTCCGATGTAAGTCCGGCGGTGGCCGCGGATCTCCGCCTCATCGCGAATTCCACCTAACGAGATACGGATAAATTTCCGCCCCAGAGCCTCCGCGATCGATCTCCCAAGAGATGTCTTACCTGTTCCCGGTGGCCCTACAAAACACAGTATGGGTTGTTTGTGCTTTTTCGGTGCGAGGCTCCTTACGGCGATATATTCAAGAATTCGGTCCTTAGCTTTATTCAGACCGTAATGTTGATCTTCCAATACGCTGGCTACATGACTGATATCCAGGTTGTCCACAGTCGATTCCGACCAGGGGAGTTCCATCAGCCAATCCAGGTAAGTGCGGATGATCCCCACCTCAGGGGATATCGGCGGCATTTGCGATAATCGCTGTACTTCCTTGAATGCTCTCTTTTCAACTTCTTCTGGTAAGTTTAAATGAGCGATCCGTTCTCGAAGCTCATCAATCTCTTGAAGCCATAAATCCCCTTCCCCTAATGCGGATTGGATGGCTTTCATCTGCTCGCGCAGGTAAACCTCACGTTGAGACCGATCTACTTCGTTTTGAACATGGGAATGGATCTGATCCTCCAGCTCGAGTACATCCAACTCACGCCCCAGAAGAATGCTAATTTGCTGCAACCGTTCAACGGGGTCGAACACCTCCAGTATCGCCTGCCGCTCACCCAGACTGAGATTGAGCGCAGAAGCTGTGAGGTCAGCCAGCCAACCTGGTTCTTCAATATTGACAGCGTAGAGATAGACTTCCTCAGGTAGAGAACGATTTAGCTCAACACATTTTTCAAAGAGGGTCAGTACAGCCCGCATCAGAGCGAGAGTCTCATTTGTTTTCGAGACGTTTTCAACAATGGGTCTGGCTCGGGCACGCAGAGCCTTCCCCTCACGATTAATCTCAACAATTTCCACCCTGCGTCGTCCCTGCGCCATGATGGAGATTGAGCCATCGGGTAAATGCATGAGCCTGCCGACAGCAATTTCTGTCCCTACCGTGTAAAAATCCTGTGGACCAGGATTGTCGATGTCCGGATCGGTAAGTGCAATCCCGATCATCGTTTCCTGGGCACGTATCGCTTCCTCCACCGCGAGCAATGAAGGTTCATGAACTACAAATAACGGTGTGAGCAATTTTGGGTAAAGAACGATGTCTCTTAACGGAAGAACAAGCGCATCGAATAGTCCACCATCATCGAGGCCGGCATCTAAAATACCATAGAGCTCCTCCGTTCTTCGGCTAATTACGCCGCCAAACTCGGGAGGTAGATTCGGCCATCTGTCAATAAACCAAGAATTCATTTTTCTTATTACGCCTGTTTAAACCCTTTCAAAGTCTATTTCCTTCATTGTTTCGATCGCTTCCCCGACGATAAAAATACTCCCTGTAACGAGAATCACCTCTCCTGGACGTGAATTTACGATCGCCCATTGGAGTGCTTTATTAACCCCTGCAAATTCTTCGACTCTTACACCATGGCTATGCGCAAACCCTGCCAGCACTTCTAGATTCTCGGATCGGGGATGATCCGCCTGTGTCACGGCAAAGCGGGAAACCCTTGGCCGCAATTCAGCCAGCATCCCCTCAATGTCTTTATCTGCTGAAGCGCCGAAGATCATGGTGACGGGTTGACCGGGAAAATAATCGTCAAGCGCTATCCTCAGTTTTAGTGCAGAATCTCGATTATGGGCTGCATCGGCGACGATGAGCGGATCTCGTGAGAGAATCTGGAATCGTCCCAACCAGGATGCTTTCTGAAATCCAGCTTGAATATCAGCCTCTTTCACATCTAGTCCAGAGTTTCTTGCTTCTACAATCGCTGCATATGCGACGGCAGCGTTCACAACTTGATGATGCCCAAGAAGAGGTATTTGATAACGCGGTGGCGCCCACTCATCACCACCTGCGGAGTCTACAAACGCGTCCATTAGCGGTTGCTCTGCACGAGACCAGATGTAAAGCGTCTGGGCGTCGAAATTATGGGTACCCGGTGAATACAGCCAATCGTGACCGACACGAATCAATGGCGCCCCTTCCGCTTCGGCAACAGCCTCAACCACCCGCTCCGCCTCGAACTGCTGTGGAGCCAGAACCACAGGTATCCCAGACTTGATAATACCAGCCTTCTCGCGGGCAATATCCGACAAGCTTTCTCCGAGCAGATGCATATGGTCATAAGAGAGTGAAGTGATCACAGTGATGATTGGAGCGAGGACGTTCGTTGCATCCAGTCTCCCGCCAAGCCCGACTTCCACAGCTGCGTATTCGACTCCTTGTTCGGCGAAGTAAGTGAAAGCCATCGCAGTGAGAATTTCAAAAACCGTCAACCCCGGTATGCTCTCGACGCTGGGCTTAACAACTTCAACCAATTCGACGAAGTCTTTGTCGGTAATTGGCTCTCCATTAATCATGATCCGCTCATTGAGGCGTGAGAGATGCGGAGAGGTGTAGAGACCGGTCTTGTAACCTGCCTCCTCCAGCACCGATGCGATCAACGCAGACACGGATCCCTTGCCTTTTGTGCCCGCTATATGGAACGCTTTAATTCGTGCATGCGGGTTCCCCAGTGCATCCAAAAGATCGATGACCCGTTGGAGTTCAAAAACCTCCGCGGAATAGCGGTAAGTCCTTTTAATGCTGTAATCTATATGGCTGTAGATGTAGTCGAGGGCGTCTTGGTAGGCTGTCTTAGACATAGATGAAACATTGTAAACGCCGCATATGAAAGATACAAGACCCCAGTTGCTTGCAAGCCGCAATATTTCGCGCTAATATCGTCATGTAAACATGAATCATGAAATATCACTTTTCAAGAGGAGGTGAACCGAATCCCATAAACTTCTAATCTGCTATTGAATACGAAGGACAAACGATTTACTCACTACAATTATTTGAGGAGGAAAGAAGGACGATGCGTAAAAACCGTTTATATCTTTTTGCCGTAGTCGGCATACTGCTCATCGGCGCACTGGCGTTGGGAGCATGTGCTAGCGAACCAGAATTGGGAACCGAGGAAAACCCCATTGTTTGGGCTTTCGTTCCGTCTGGTGAGACCGAGCGTGTCGCAGCTGGCGCAGAAGACGTCGCGGACCTGATCTTTGAGGAGACCGGCCTCTACGTGGACACTTTCGTGGCCACAGAGTATGCTGGCGTTATCGAAGCGATGTGCGCTGATCCACCCAAGGCTCACATCGGCTCCTTGGCAACCTTCGCGTACATCCTCGCCTCGGATCAGGGCTGTGCCGAAGCCGAACTTGTCTCTGTTCGTTTTGGCAGCCCGAGCTACAACGGGCAGATTTTCGTCCATGCCGACAGCGCGTACGAGACCCTCGCAGATTTGGATGGCGTTACCTTCTGCAGAGCCGACGCACTCAGCACGAGCGGCTGGATCATCCCCAGCATCGACCTTGCTGCTGCTGGGGTTGAGGTCGTGCCTGTGGACGCAGGCTCCCATGATGCATCCGTTGCCGGTGTTTACAACGGCGACTGCGAAGTCGGATCGACCTTCGTGGATGCCCGCACCAATGTCGAGGAAGACTTCCCCGATGTCATGGATGTCGTCACCGTGATCAGCGAATCAGCGGCCATCCCCAACGACACGATCAGCTTCCTGCCGGACCTGGATCCTGCTCTTCGCGCAAGCTTGATCCTCTCCTTCCTGAAACTGACAACCACTGACGAGGGTCTCGAGATCCTGGATTCGGTTTACTCCTGGAGTGGTATGGAAGAAGTTGATGACAGCTTCTACGATGGCTTCCGCCAGCAGCTTGAAGCTGCCGGGATCGACTATGAGGATCTCGGACAATAACCAATAAATTTCCAACTAGATCAAACAAGGGAAGAGAGTTACCTCTCTTCCCTTGTTCAAGACCCTAACCTTAATATGCTCCAAATCGAAAACCTCACTAAGATTTATGACGATGGCACTGAGGCACTCACCGACGT
>JAIWHF010000183.1:0-4994 GCA_048629905.1 Methanosarcinales archaeon | reverse complement strand
TTCCGCCAGCGATTCCGATAATGATCGGATTGATTATATCTTCCATAGAACCATTATACGTGAAGCGTCCTCTGAATGAAACTAGCTAAGCATCAGAGCGCTTAAAATCCAATGGCGACTGCTCGCTCCTTAGGGTTTGAACAAACACCTTGGCGATTTCCAGGGAGAGGGTAGGAATCAAAAGAGCCAGCGCCGGGATTCGAACCCGGGACCTGTCGCTTACGAAGCGACCGCTCTGCCGACTGAGCTACGCTGGCTTGCTGTGCTTAGTATGTAAATACTCAGGAAAAACCTGGACGCCAATGCGGCGAGATTATACCAGCCGCAGCGAATGCTTGGCAAGAAGGTCAGCCTGTTGGATAATGAAACTATGCGCGTAGCGATGCTTTCCTATCACACATGTCCGCATGCAACCCTGGGCGGGAAGGACACCGGAGGTATGAATGTTTACGTCCGTGACCTGACCCGTGAATTGGGGCGCAGAGGGGTCGGTGTGGATGTTTTTACACGTTCCCAGGATGAGCATGTTCCACATGTCCTCCACGATTTAGGTTATGGCAACCGCATCGTCCACATCCGTGCAGGCCCGGAAGTTCCCTTGGCTAGAGCGGAATTGGTCGAGTATATCCCCTTATTCATGGAAGGGATCCTTCAATTTTCGCAAGCGAAAAGACTGACCTATGATCTCATCCATTCACATTACTGGCTCTCCGGGCTTGCGGCGCTGGATCTGCGCGATCTCTGGTCGGCGCCCATTATCCAGATGTTTCACACCCTGGCTGTCATGAAAAATCGAGTAGCCCGCAGCGAGCAGGATACAGAATCAACTATTCGTGTGGATGCAGAAAAACGCTTGCTGCGCGAGGTCGACCGCGTTGTCGCCGCCACACAAGCCGAGGTTGCCCAAATCCAATGGCTATACAAAATTGGGACCGAGAAAGTGGTCGTAATCCCACCTGGTGTGGATACGAGTCATTTTTACCCTATAGCGAAGGATGAAGCGAAAGAGTTCGCAGGGATTCCTCAGGAGAAGCGCATCATTCTCTTCGTTGGTCGGATTGAATCTCTGAAAGGCATCGATACCTTGCTGCGCGCGATTGCGCAGCTTGTTGAAAAGGGTGTTTTTCGGGATACTCCCTTCGGCCTTCTGGTGATCGGAGGGGACGCGGACATAAGTGCAGCGGATTCCAACGGGGAGATGGTCAGGCTGCAAGAAATTTGTGATTCTTTGGGTCTGGGTGAAGTCGTCTCCTTCTTGGGCAAGTGCGACCAGGATATCCTGCAATATTATTATTCCGCTGCTGAGATTGTCGTCGTCCCGTCTCATTATGAGTCATTTGGCCTGGTAGCGTTAGAGGCTATGGCCTGTGGGACGCCTGTCGTCGCCTCGGAAACGGGAGGTTTGGCATTCCTGATTCGAGACGGTGAGACAGGTTTCCATGTCCCTGCCGGGGATGTTGACGCGCTCGCCGATAGACTGGCTCGGCTGTTACAGGATGACGTTCTGCTCACCCGCCTGGGAAGCCAGGCTGCAGCCTACGCTAAGGGATACGACTGGGCTCAGATCACAGACCAAATTCTCGATCTTTACGGGACGTTATTGCCCAGGTCCGCATAGAAACCTGCACGCAGCAACTTCGTCTCTTCAGAGATGATGGATCTGATTTAGCCAACAGGAAGGCTCACCAAATAGTGAAACACGGCTTACAATAGTAAGCCGTGTAGAATATAGCGAACAACAAATCACGATTGAGAACAGGAATGGGGATGGAAGAGCGAGTGTTAAAGAATTATCTCATTGATATGGACGGGGTGCTCGTGAGCGGACAGAAGCTGATTCCAGGTGCGAGCGATTTTATTCACGCTCTGCAGGAAAACGACCTAGGATATCTTGTCCTGACCAATAACTCGATCTATACACCACCTGATCTCTCTCACCGTCTTCATATGATGGGGTTGGACATCCCCAGTGAGAAAATCTTCACCTCGGCTATGGCAACTGCCCAGTTTCTCGACTCCCAGCACCCACAAGGGAAGGCATTTGTGATTGGTGAGAGTGGTCTCACAGACGCAATCTATTCCATCGGGTATGTAACCACAGATATCATCCCAGATTATGTCGTCCTCGGTGAGACGCTAAGCTACAATATGGTTTCGATCACACGAGCGGTACAATTGGTCGCGGAGGGCGCCCGGTTTATCGCCACCAACCCCGATCCCTCCGGACCATCAGAGAGCGGGATCGTGCCAGCGACAGGAGCCTTAGCGGCACTGATCGAGAAAGCAACCGGCGTACACCCCATGTTCATCGGAAAACCTAACCCCTTTATGATGCGGGCTGCTTTGAACTTCCTTGGAGCCCATACTGAAAATACGGTGATGATCGGGGATCGGATGGAAACGGATATCATCGCTGGTGTTGAAAGCGGTCTGGAAACAATCCTGGTGCTCACCGGCATCGCTTCCCGGGATGACCTGAGTCGATATCCTTACCGACCATCACATGTTGTAGAATCCTTGAGTGAAATTGAGATATGAGGCTCGGTTGGTGATGAACGCTCTTAGTTACAAGTTGCGGAGGTATTAATGATATTGCCATTTATTGTCATCATACTGGCGGTGATTTACTTCGTTATGAAAGGTACGGGGTTCCTGGACGAAATTTCAAAGTCACGGGGGACGCAGGGTGATCCTGAAGATCAACAGGGGTGGCGCTTGTTAGATCGAATGCGCAACGATTCTGAGATGAACCGCCGCCTAGAAATCTTCAAGGAATTTCTTGGTGATAACAACGAAGATGAAGATGAGTGAAGGGTCCACTTGTTTCTGCAAGCGAATGAATTTGAAACATTTCCCCTGTAATCTCAGTTGAAAGTTTAACGGTGTAGTTTCTTGCTAGATACCATAGGTGGTCTGGCGGCGCTGGGAACATCCATCCTATGGGCTGCCGGATCCACTTTTTTTACGTTCGCCAGTCGGGAGTTGGGCTCGGTAACTGTAAACCGAGTCCGGCTTTTGCTAGCGACGATTTTCCTCGGCATTACTCATTTAGCTATTAATGGAGCGCTGATTCCGGTTAATGTTGAACCGGAGACTTGGTTTTGGTTTGTGCTATCGGGGGTCATCGGGTTGGTCCTTGGGGACGCTTTCCTTTTCCAAGCGTTTGTGTGGATTGGTCCCCGGCTCTCGATGCTGCTCATGAGTCTAGCCCCCGTTATCAGCGTGATCTTCTCGTGGATATTCCTTGCCGAACGGCTAACACTATTACAAGTCCTGGGAATAGGGATAACTGTTTTGGGGGTCTCAACGGTTATCCTTGATCGCGGGAAACTCAACCAGGCGAATGGACAGAATCGAAATTATCTTAAAGGGCTGCTTTTCGGGCTCGGTGGAGCGGTAGGTCAGGCGCTAGGGCTGATCACTTCAAAAGTTGGGTTGAATGCAGGGGTATCCCCACTGTCTGGCAACTTGATCAGGATATTCAGCGCGGCCGCGATCATGTGGATTGTTGCCCTCTTAATGAATCAAGCTAAGGAGACCGTGGACAATGTATGGCATTCAGGCAGAGCGCGCAGCTTCCTCTTCATGGGCACTCTGGCTGGACCCTTTCTTGGTGTCTGGCTTTCACTGGTTGCCATTCAACACACGCCTGTTGCTGTTGCCACCACATTGATGAGTCTGGCACCGATTATTCTGCTCCCTGTAGGGAAGATCGTCTTCAAGGAGCGCATTGGATGGCGCGCAATTGTCGGAACGGTAGTCGCTGTCAGCGGTGTGGCGATGTTATTCGTGGTTTGAATTATAGGAGAGGGATCAAAGGGGTGCGAGCTGTTTATTCGAGACCGGGTTCGCAAGCGCTCAAAGTGCCGTCAGCGTCGATGTAGGGGCGAACATTACGCATAATCTCGACTTCACCCTCTACCATGATGCATGTGCCAGATTTGAATTCGGGGTAGGTTCGGGTGTAGTCGATGATCTCAAAAGTGCCCATTTCTTCGGTGAAGATGGCAACGTAGGGAATTTCACCCGATTGGAACCACCGTTTGATCACCCCATATGCGCATAGGATTTCACCCTCGGAATCAAGCGAAATCTCATCCCATCTCACACAACTCATCTCATCAGGTTCGGGTGTTGTTGTCGGTTCCGGGGAAGGACTCCCCTCTGCCCGTGTTGCTAGAGCAGAGGCAATCGTTGGCGCAATGGTTGGGGCACTGGTTGAGATTGGCGTTCCTTCACGGAAAGCGAAAAGCGAAGACAAATCAAGGCGTCTGAAAGCGATGACCGCGATTGCGGTGATCGCAATGATGCCGGCAGGGATAAGAACCCAGCGGAGGATAAGGGCTATCGGAAAAGATCGTTGCTCTTGGTCATCTTCAGGGGTTTCTTGATCAGAACTGGGGAGGAGATCCGCCAGGGGATCGAAATCCCTGTCTGAATCGAGGCGGCGGTCATGGAGAACTGCTAATCCCTCCTCGCTGTCCACGGGCATGGGTGGTATTGTTATCTTCTCTTGAGGGGCTCTCGTAAATATTGCCTCGCCAACGTCTTCTTCCTCGAGAAAATCCTCTTCAGCGCTTTCTGGGTCCTTCTCCATGCTCGGTTTCAAACGCGCCAGGAGGCTCGCGGAGGCTTCGCTCTCTCCAATGTCAACGCTGAAAGGCTGCTCTGTTGAAAGTTCCCTGCCGCATAGCGGGCAGCGGTCGATGCCGCGCTCGACCCATTCGGCGCAGAACGGGCACTTGTGCAGGCTCGTAAGCCAGAGAGGGGGGTCTATGTCGCGCCGGCAGAAGCGGCAGAACATCGCCTCATCTTGAATCTCTTTGTTGCAATGTGGACAACTGCGCATAGATATATTGTCCTAAAAAGTTTATACGGCAATTGTAATCCTTCAAACGAATAGCGCAATGTCTCCTAGGTGCTATTAACCCCACATAGGCCTTCACGGCGTCTACGCCTTGAAGAAAATGAATTGTTCACAATAGGATTGATCA
>JAIWHF010000182.1:0-5071 GCA_048629905.1 Methanosarcinales archaeon | reverse complement strand
TGAACCGGAACGCGGATTGTTCGGCCCTGGTCTGCGATCGCACGTGTGATCGTCTGGCGGATCCACCAGGTAGCGTAGGTGCTGAAGCGGTAGCCACGATGGTAGTCGAATTTTTCCACCGCTTTCATCAGTCCCAAGTTGCCCTCCTGGATCAGATCAAGGAAGGGCACGCCGCGCCCCATGTACCTTTTGGCAATACTCACCACTAAACGGGTATTGGCTTTGATAAGGTGATCGCGCGCCGCGCGAGCGTCTTGGATGTAGCCATTGAGTTCAGCGCGTTTCTGGGCTTTAAGTTTTCCGTTGGGTTGACGCAATTCGTCTTCGGAGAAATTGCCCCGCTCGATCCGTTGCGCGAGGTCTACCTCCTGCTCTGTTGTGAGCAGTGGAACGCGCGCCATTTCTTTCAGGTAGAGCCCAACGGTGTCATCGCTGGAGATAGCGCTGAGATCGAAGGGTTGCACATCATCCGCCACGACATCCTGAAGCAGATGTGGGGGGACTTGAGCGAGGTCTTCATAGACCTCGATTCCTGTGGTGCGAAAGAAGGTTTGCAAACGTTCTAGCCGGTCTTCCGAATCTTCAACCTCCGGAAACACGGTAGCGATGTCTTCTGTGATGATGTAGCCTTGGAAGTCCCCCTTTTCAATCAGGGCGGCAAAGGCTTCCCGTTTATCCCAGCGATTCTTCGAAACGCTCATTCACACTCTCCTGATGATTCCGCAAGCTGCGGTCTTAAAGCGGTCGGAACGTGGAACTGATTCGTCGCCATCCCCCTCGATATTACGAAAGCAATGTCTTTAACATCGCAAGCCTTGGATCAATGTCCTCCTCAGGGTGGCTTTGGTGTTCTTCCGTAATCACTTCACCACACACTGAGCATAAACCCATACATTCGCTTCGACAGATGGGTTGAATTGGCAGGTCGAGGAGAAAGCTCTCGCGCAGAATCGGACCGAGGTCCAGGATTGCATCCTCGGAAATTGTGAGGTGGGGGTCGCTATCTTTCTCGGGGGGATAGTCGAAGAGTTCGTTGAGCTCTGCACTCAGGACATGTGAATATTCCGAGAGGCAGCGGACGCACTCGAGATCGATATTTCCTTGAAGGTGACCTTCTATGTAGATGCCCTGGCCGGTTCGCGACAATCGGGCTGAACCACGCAGGTCAGAAATTAAAAAGTCTTCTCCAATGAGGAGAGAGGACTCCTCAAAGTCAAAGTTGCGACTGTGCCCGACATCCTTGTTAAGCAAGAATCCGACGTTAAGCCGCAACGGGTGGAACTTAGTCAGGTTTGCACCGCCTGGCAATAGTGTTCCCCAAAAAGCGCTCGCATTATAGCATAGTAAGCAGTCGAAAGCAAGAAAACGCGCTTGTACGTTACATAATTTACCGATCCGGAGTAAAATAACCCAATATCTAGGGGGTTACACAGGATGTGATGCCACGAGTGGTGATGGGGTACTGTGCGAATAGTCAAATGAGAGAGGTCCTATGACGCAGCTTCTTATAGCATCCCGAAACCCTGGAAAATGCCGTGAAATGCGCGTTTTACTGCAACCCCTCGATGTTGAAATCATTGATGTACTTGAGCTGGCTACCGAAGTGCGGGTTGACGAGGTCGGGAAGACCTATGCGGAGAATGCAAGCCTGAAAGCGGGGATATTCGCCGAGCATTTGCAGATCTGGGCAATCGGTGACGACACAGGTCTCGAGGTCGATGCGCTCGAAGGCGCCCCGGGATTGCACTCGGCTCGGCTGGCTGGTCCAGGTCGTGCGGACGTCGACCGTCGAAATTATTTACTCTCCTTACTGGGACCACATCCGCGCCCGTGGACTGCACGCTTCCGCTGTGTCGTCGCTCTCGCCGGACCGGAGGGGGGAATCGACCTGGCTGAGGGTGAGTGTGAGGGAGAGATTATCCCCGACGAGCGCGGTGACGGGGGATTCGGCTACGATCCAATTTTCTTGGTCAAGGGAATGGGGCGGACGATGGCAGAGATCCGTCCGGAGGAGAAAAATCGAGTAAGCCATCGGGCGCGAGCCGTACAGGCTTTACTCCCCACCCTCAAAAAGCGTTTAGGGGAATAGCGAAACTCGACGGGAATATGGGTTATGAATTTGTTGTGGGAGGGGAAGCTCCCAACAAATGTTCATTACCTCAGCTGGCGCGCCTCACCTGTTTGAAAATGATGCTCTCATTGGTACCGTTACAAGCTTCCCAGGTATTGTTCAACCGCCGTGGTAACTTCCAGAGGTCGTTCAAGCATAACCATGTGGCCGGCGCCCTCGATGAGAACCAGCGTGGATTCGGGAATCTCTGCGTCCAGGTGACGGGCATACTTCAATGGCGTCAGGCGATCCTGTTCGCCGCAGATGATTAGCGTTGGGACCTGTATTTCCGGCAGCTCGTCGCAAATGTCAAATTGATTGCAGGCTACAAAATCCCCGTGGATAATCCCGGGCTGAGTCTCAAGCATACGCATCTTCGCCAGAGCAACGATTTTTTCAGGTGTTTGGTCGCTGAAGGCCCACGTGATGACCACCTCTACAGTTTCATCAAACCGGATTGGATCGGCGGCAGCCTGAAGGATTTCCCCGTTGACGCGCAAACGCCCGCCAGTACCGACCAGGACCAGTCCGGCAACGCGGTCCGGTTTCTCCAACGCAACAGTCATTGCGATGGCGCCCCCCATAGAGTGCCCGGCCAGCACCGCGCGCTCGATCCCCTGCTCGTCAAGCCAGTCGACAACCTGCTCTACATAACCAACAATGGTCGTCTCCCCCTCACCGGGCGAGTGGCCATGCCCCGGGAGGTCCAAACCGAAAACGCGATAATTCGGAAGGCGTCGCAGTTGTGGCGGCCAGTGAAGCCGGTTTCCACCCGAACCGTGGATTAAGACAAGCGGCGGAGATCCGGAATTGAGATCTCCACCGTGGTCGCTGAAGTGTATGGCGCCGGTCATTTATTCCTGTTCCTCTAGCCAACGCTCGGTCATCATCCCCGCTGCAGCACCCTGGCCGACAGAAGTTGTGATCTGTCTGAAGACGGAATCCTGGATCTCGCCAGCAGCGAATACACCGGGAACGCTGGTCATCATGCGGTCATCCGTAATTAGATAATCTGCCTTGTCCAACTCCAATTGTCCCTTAAAAAAACTAGAGTTTGGAAGGTGCCCGATGAAGATGAAGACCCCATCGGTGTCCAAGGTTACGGTCTCGTCATTTTTGACATTGCGGACGAGCGCTGATTCTACCTTTCCATCGCCGCGGATCTCTTCTAAGACCGAATCCCAAACGAACTCGATCTTCTCGTTTTCAAACGCACGCCGTTTGAGCGCCTCGCCGGCGCGCAGTTCGTCCCGGCGATGAATAACCCGCACGCGATTGACAAACCGCGTCAGGAAGAGCGCCTCCTCGATTGCGCTGTCTCCACCGCCGACCACAAGCACATCCTTGTCGCGGAAGAAGAAACCATCGCATGTGGCGCAGAACGAGACGCCGCGGCCGATGAACTCCTCTTCGCCGGGGATCCCGAGACGATTCGGCGAAGCGCCGACGGTTACGATGACAGCATCCGCTTCAAATTCATCCCCGTGGGTTTTGATGTGGAAAGGGGAGCCTTCCTTGAAATTCACTTCGGTGACCTCGTCAATAAGGACGCGGGCGCCAAAGCGTTCAGCTTGTTTCTGCATCAATTCGACTAACTCGGGGCCACTTGAGCCTTCCGGGAAGCCGGGGTAGTTCTCAACCTCATTGGTGATTGAAATTTGCCCCCCAAGCTGGTTCCCGGAGATCACCAAAGGTTTCAGGTTGGCGCGCGCTGTGTAAAGTGCGGCTGTCAGGCCCGCGGGACCTGATCCGATGATAATAACTTTTTCTTTTTGCATACGATCCTCACTAGTAATATTTAGGATGGAATTAATGGTCACAGAGGCAGTTTGTCAATTCCTTGACGGCGCAGCGCAGCCACCATTGTGGGGCACATGCGAGCAGCCCTCACGCCTCTTGGAGCACGCTGTCATTGTAAGCTAACCCTTTGCGCCGGGCAATGGAGAAAGGTTTATGGCAACGACACTCCCGGGAATGGATGAGATTCCGCATCCGCATTCAGCACCGGCAGCTTGAAGCTCTAACCTATAGATGCGCACAGCTGTTGGGGATATTACGTCGTAATTACCTATGAAGTGGTTGTGGGCTTGTTGGTTTCTTTAGACCAGGGCATGTTGAACAACGCCGCGATTGCCATTTGTGTGGCCGCAGTGAGCCAGAAATTCCTTGTCAACCCAAAGAGCAAACCGGAAAAAAGCGCCCGCAGTAAACTAGCGCCGTTGGCGAGCGTAAATCGATTTTCTTCTTCCTCCTGGAGAACCCTGACCGCCGTCTCGGCAAGGGCAAGGGCCGTACCGATGGCAACGCTTGCCGGGAAAGAAGTTACCCACAAGGCGGCTGATGCGCGATACAGCGCCCAGCGAGTCTCTTCACGAAGTGTCTCAGAGAGCGTGTGAGACCAGGGGATTTTAACGGGACGCTTGCGCAGAAAAAGAGCAGCAGCGGCAAGCCCTAATCCGCAGGCGGCTGCGCCACTCACCCAACTCGCCGTCGAGTGACCGTAAAGCCCTGCATCACGACCGATGATCGATCCTGTGAGCAGCGCGAGGTACGGTAGTAAAAGGCTGTGTACCCAGGGGGCTGCGGCCTCCAACGGCTCTTGCCAGTCACCGAAACTCTCCTGCACCCGCGGCCAGGCCCAGCTAGCTGCGATGGGCGAGATGATTAACGCGAGGGACCAAAGTGCCGCTTCCCAGGGCATCCTGATGTTAACTCCTGGCTGTGACTCAATTGTCTGGTCTGCTAAGCCAGACAATTATCGTACAACTGTGATCAGGGGTGTTCGGCAATATTCTCAGTAATCTGGGATGGTTCGAGCAGTACAGAAAGAATGATCCGTGTACCTTTCCCCTCCGCCGATTCGATGTGCAAGATTCCATCTATGAGATCGGCGCGCTCGCGCATGTTTACGAATCCTAGACTGCCGCGTTGTTCATAGTAAGCATCTACGCTGCCGACGTT
>JAIWHF010000181.1:0-5082 GCA_048629905.1 Methanosarcinales archaeon | reverse complement strand
GCCTGGCTAACGGCTCACATTGAATTTGTCAGCCCCGGAGAGGAAACGATAACCCTGCGTTCCGCTCTTATTCTACTAGACTTAGCCCTGATAACATTAATCCCATTCCTCGCACTTACGTCTCAATTCATCCTACCTGTCGGTTCCATACAAGAACGGCTTGATGCCTTTCTGCGTCTGCTGGGGCATGCTCTGGGCGAACGCGGACCAGTCTCCTTCGTTCGAGACGGAGCCGTTATCGAGGCCATCGGCGAGCGTACGCGAAGAGGCTCCGGTGTTATCCTCATCGATTACGCAAGCGCAGCGGTCTTTAGAACAGATACGGCGTTCACACGGGCTGCCGGACCTGGAATCGTATTCACAGAACCTGGTGAATGGCTGGCGGAGGCCGTCGACCTGCGTCGTCAGGAAGTACATATTCAGGGTTCAACCCCCGCCACTGGAAAGGATCACTCCCCAGAGAGCCTCAATTCGATGGCTGTCACACAAGATGGAATTCCCGTATCCGCGGATCTGTCCATCACTTTTATGATCGACCCTGGCCACCTGCTTGAACCGCGGGAAGGCCGAACGGCTGACGCACCTCCCTACGAGGTCAACCTGGATGCGATCGAGCGTGCCGTTTATGGGCATGCTTTCGGTGAATACGAGGAAGTTGCATGGAAGGATATGCCGCTGCTTCTCTTTATTGACCTCTGGCGGGAGGAAATGAAGCAATGGACCCTCAACGCACTGATTGATGCAGACAAAACTCAGACTCCCCCGCTGAAGCGAATTGCCAACGCCATCTTCGCGCGACTTGCTCTTTCACCGGAAACTGCTCCATCAGCGCAAGAAGGAGAAGGACCAGATACACCCCGCGAGTTAGAGATTCTCATTTCGCGTGGTATCCGCGTGCTTGACTTAAAAGTGACAGATTTGCAGCTGCCACCTGAAATTCAAAATGAACGCAATTTACAATGGCGTGAATCGTGGGCAGGCGAAGTTCAGGAAGCCCTGCGGGAAGCGACGGAAAGACTTCGCAAAAATCGCAATCTGGGTGAAGCAGAAGTAAACGACCTTCTATTCCAAGAATTAACTTCCACGCTCCGCGACCAACTCGAAACGGGTAACCGTCCGGATTTATCAGAAACTCTCGCGATGGTTCTCACAGATGCAGTCAACCTTTATGGGCAAAGTGAGTTGCTGCCCGAGAGCAGCGGGATGTTACATGAACTGGACCAAATCGCGAGCGGACTCACGGGTAGGGATTAGGGAGCGTCATACGGATGGATAGTGGCATGAAGAGCTCTGCCTCAGACCGGCTACTTGAAATATCAAAAGCGACCTCGCGGAGCGCTGTCCAATTGATTCTCGGGAGAGACCTCACCGCATCGATGATCCGTCTTTTCCTAACGGGAACTCTTTTCACCTTGTTCTGGTTAGTGCTGATCGTCGCCTTCGACTTCCCCGGCCAAATTCCGTTCATCTTGCTCCAGTCACTGCCGCCATTCCTTTATCCCATTCTCAACATCATGACCACCTTCCTGAATCCACAGGTCCTTCTTTATCTCATTCCAGTTTTATTCGGTCTCAGCATCGGGATCATCTTGAGCAGCAGATACCTGGCCGGCCTTTTTGAGCTCGAATCGCTCTGGATCGGGATCCGCTATCTTCTCGCCTCCTTCTTCGGATGGAACTTCCCTCGCCTGAAGATCGATCGGGGGGATATAGATCAACTCAACCCCACAAACCCGATCAAGCGAATCGGCGGACCCGGATTCATCCAGACCCACCTTGGTTACGCAGCAACATCAGAGGCCATCGACGGTACGCCCAGAGTGTACGGTCTGGCGATGGACGAGATCGATCCAGCCCAAACCGAGGCTGATCCTTCAACACCAACTCACGCGCGTTCCACGTACTTCATCCAGGGATTTGAACGTTTGCGCGGAGTCGTCGACCTGCGGGATCGCCTGGTGAAGGTCGATGAAATCCGCGCCGCAACCCGCGACGGGGTTTTGGCTTATGCGCGTGATGCACAAATGCTTTTCAGAGTCTACAGTGCGGAAAAAGAACGGAGCTTAAAATCCCCTTATCCATTCACCGAGGAGAGCGTTCGTCGCCTTGTCTATGGCCAACCGGTCGTGGAAGGGAAGAGACGCAGCCCGGATCAGGCGCTGGCGTATGTTCTTCGCCACGAGATGATTGATTTCATCGCTCGCCATACCCTTGAAGAATTCCTTGCCCTGCAGCCCTATCGTTCGACGGTGAAACAACAAGCCGAGCAGGGAACAGCTATTGAGAATTTCAAGAACGTCCACATCCCTCGCCGGGAATTGACCGAGCATTTCCACACCGAGGTATTAAGGGAACGGTTACGAAAGCAAGGCTTAGAGTTGGTTTGGGTAGGTGTTGGAACCTGGGAGATCCCGGTGAGCATCCAGGAAGATGCGGGTGGTCAATTCAGTCCGGGTCACACACTGATGACAACCTGGCGTGATCACCAACGCGTACAATTATATAGATCGCCCGAGTACATCGAGCGCCAACGGACTCTCCGAAATCGGGAAGTCGCGTCAGAACTTCTTCAATCCTGGATCCAGACATGGCGCCATGGAGACCTCCCTATGGAGCACAGGAGCTACGAACTCCTGGCAAGGGTATATCACCAACTCCAACGGATGGAGAAGCGCTTGGAGATCGATACTGGCGGTGAATGTGAGCCGGAGCTCCAACGTGCCCTGGAATACATCAAGGGGCTGCTTGAACCGAAGGTCCTCGGAGACGGTGCTCGATGAGTGCGACGCCAACGAGCGAAGGGTCTGCGCTTGTTATCGGCTCCACCCAGGCATATTCGAACCACTTTGCGATGAGCTAAGATGATGCCGTCAATACCTGAATGGCTAACCCTTCACCCCGAAGTCTCAGACGCCCTCGTCAGAGGCAAGGCTATCGTGGCGCTTGAATCAACCGTGATCACTCACGGACTCCCACGACCGGTCAATTTTGAGCTCGCCCGACAGATGGAAAAGGAAATTCGCCAGGTTGGCGCGGTTCCAGCAACAACTGCATTGTTGAAGGGTGAAGTTCGCATCGGTTTATCGGAACAAGATCTGGAGCAGCTTGCTTTAGATACCGATAGCGTAAAAATCAGCGTACGAGACATTGGCCCAGCACGGGCATCACGCTCCAATGGCGGCACGACAGTTGCCGGGACGATGTTCTTGGCAAATACAGCCGGAATTCCGGTGTTCGCTACAGGTGGGATCGGTGGAGTCCACCATGGACCGGGCGGAGATATTTCAGCCGACTTAACCGAACTTGCACGTACACCGGTTGCAGTTGTCTGTTCGGGTGCGAAATCGATCCTGGATCTACCCAGAACACTCGAGTGGCTGGAGACTTTTAGCGTACCTGTCATCGGCTGGCAAACGGATACATTCCCAGCATTTTTCACGAGAGAAAGCGACTTGCCGATCCAGGTTCGGGTGGACACTGTTGGTGAGATGGCCGCTTTAATGCGAGCGATCTGGGAAACACAAATTTCAGGCATCCTTATTTGCGTCCCCTGCCCCGAGGGTGCAGCGATCCCGGCGATACGAATTAACTCGGCTCTGCAGCAAGTTGAACAGGAAGCTCAAGAACAAGCGATACGCGGAAAGAAACTTACCCCATTCCTTCTATCTCGCCTGGCGGAAATCACAGAAGGTGCAACCCTGCACGCGAACCTGGCGCTCCTGCGCAATAACGCACACATCGCCGCCGAGATCGCCAAAGCCTACTTGTTGAGTCAACAGGCTGATCCGTAGAAAATCTTGCAGGATCAGCAAAAGGCTACGCCACCCGCAAAAGTACTTCAGCTATAGCTCTAGTGAATCTGCATATTCGTACGAGATAAAATCCAAATCATCCGTTTCTTTGTAACCCTTCTCTTGATGTGATTTCAAGCTGATATCCGAAGCAGTATAGCCATCAAAATACTCCTTGATGTAGGCTAACACTTTCATCTCAGAACTTTTAAATCCTCTTAGATCCGGAGATACTTTTGAAACAAGAATTTCCCCTAAGTAACTTCCAAACTCTTTTTCCTCGATAATTAGTGAACTGTCTTCATGGATCATTGTCGCAAGATAGAACTCATAATTATCCAAGATTGGACCATAAGTAAGGTGGACATACCTCGCACCCGTAATTGAGGCAGAATACTCTTTGAAATGTAGAAAATCAGCGTAGAAAAGAAGTTTATTAAGTTTGGTTTTAAGAACCCCTTCTCCAATACAATAAAACAAAATGGTGTTGAAGATATTTTCAATGTTCAATCTTTTAAAACCGCTAAAACGATCTGGAGCGTATGATCCTAGAAGCTCCTCATAACAATTCTTGATTTCACCCTGACCATCATCAATCGCATCCTGAAAAGCGGCCTCATAGAAATCGTTAACCCGACCCTCAGTTACAACGCGATGATATAATTTTTCAAACAACACTTCAAGAAATCCGGCTTCAAATTTTTCTATACCTATCGATTCACCGACTGCCAATTGAGGATCTATTCTCTTACCAATTTTAGTAACTTGATTATCTTCTTTAGCGATTACTTTCATCTCCTCTTCACCGAGTACATGATCAGATCTCACAGCGAGATAATTTCCGGGTCCGGAAATGAGAAGCAATTCTACAATACGCCGATCAAATATGATATCACTGTCCATTAGCAGGATGTTGGTGGCCTTTATATAGTCTTTTACAAGCCAAAGCGAATATATGTTATTGGTAGAATCATAGACATCGTTAAATATATATGTAACCTTCAGGGAAGGATAGGATTGGTTGATAAATGATTTGATTTTTTCTTCCAGATATCCTGTTACAATTATCAGCTCTTCAATTGAATTATTGATAAGATTGTCAATAGTTCTTTCAAGAATAGATTTACCACCTAATTTTAGCAGGCATTTTGGTATGTTATCAGTAAGGGGTCTTAACCTGAAAGCAATTCCCGCGGCAAGAATAACAGCTTTCATTTTGTTTCAACTTTTCTAATCGAGGCATCGACAGATTTTTGCATGATATACAGAATCAGGGTATAGATATTTCCTA
>JAIWHF010000180.1:0-5123 GCA_048629905.1 Methanosarcinales archaeon | reverse complement strand
ATCGTGTGGAGCAGGGTGAAATTCGGAGGTCCCATCTCGCCGATCGGTAGGCTGGCGACAAGCACAATTTGCTGACCATGGCTTACGATGCCGCCTGCCAGGCATGCATTGCGAACTCCAGCGATCATCTCCTCAACTGAATTCGCCTTTTTAACCAGGTGAGGGATAACGCCCCAGGCCAGCGAGAGTTGATGGAATGTTTTCGCCTCTGGAGTGAATGCTACGATCGGAACTCTTGGGCGAGTGTAGGACATCAGACGGGCTGTCCGGCCAGAACGCGTAAAAACCGCAATGGCAGCGACATCGCGGTCACGTGCCAGGGATTTTGCAGCCTGTGTCGTAGCGACGGCATCATCATCCGTGATCAAAACCTCATCCGCGAGTACACAACTCCATTGCGGTGCGTGATTTTCTGCGTCGCGGATGATCCTGTCCATAGTTTCAACGGCTGCGACAGGGTATTTGCCGATAGCTGTTTCGCCGGAAAGCATCAAAATATCACTTCCATCAAACACGGCATTCGCTACATCCGACGCTTCCGCTCGCGATGGCCGCGGGTTTTCGATCATCGAATCCAACATTTGTGTGGCTGTAATCACGAATCGTTGTGCTGCATTCGCGTGTTGGATGATGTGTTTCTGTATGGATGGCACACGCTCCGGTGCGACTTCCACGCCCAGGTCACCGCGTGCGACCATTACACCATCACAGACGGTGAGGATCTGCTCAAGATTATCGATAGCTTCCGGTTTCTCCAGTTTGGCGATTATTAATGGGGTGACGCCATCGTGAGTCGAGGAGGAGATTGCCTCTCTGAGGCATACGATATCCTCAGCACGGCGAACAAATGAAAGCGCAATTGCATCAACATCATGTGCGAGTCCAAACTCGATATCCTGAAGATCTTTCTTTGTGAGGGAGGGTGCGGATAAGTTAACACCGGGGAGGTTGATCCCTTTTTTGCTTCCGAGCTTACCACCATAGATAACTTTCGTCGCAACATCATTGCCGTCGATCGAGGTGACGCGAAGCTCGATGCGGCCGTCATCCAGCAGGATTCGGTCGCCTTCATTTACATCTTGGGCAAAGGAATCGTACTTTACTTGGACCGTTTCTTTTGTGCTAATGACATCGCGTGTCGTAAGTGTGATCTGCTCACCGGGAGAAAGGATGATCGCCTCGCCGTCCTCGAGCATGCCAGTGCGTAGCTTTGGGCCCTGCAAGTCCTGTAGGATCGCAAGCGATCTCTTTTCTTCCTTTGCGAGCGAGCGAATCTCCTTAATAACTTTCGCATGGTCATCGTAGTTTCCATGTGAGAAGTTTATACGGATTACATCCACACCTGCTTGAAGAAGGCGTTTGAGCTGAGCCCGACTGCTCGTTGCAGGTCCAACTGTGGCGATGATCTTTGCGTTGCGGGTCATAGGTAATTCAATTCGCTGGCTTCCTGTTCCAGCGCTTCACGAAAATCTGGGTGAGCGATTTCGATGAGCGCTCGTGCTCGTTGTTTGATCGTTTTGGCGTAAAGGTTTGCAACGCCGTATTCTGTGACGACGTAGTGAACGTGGTTGCGTGTAGTCACAACGCCTGAGCCTTGTTTGAGCATGGAGACGATGCGGCTGATCGGGTCACCACCGCCGGGTGTGGCTGTTGAGGGGAGGGCGATGATGGGTTTTCCACCTTTGCTGCGCGAGGCTCCATAGACAAAATCCAATTGACCGCCAACACCGGAGTAGAGCTTGGGGCCGATGCTATCGGCAACGACTTGACCCGTGAGGTCGACCTCGATCGCGGAGTTGATGGAGACCATTTTCTCGTTTTTTGCGATGACAAATGGGTCGTTTACATATTCCGTAGGGTGGAGTTCGATAATGGGGTTATCATCGACGAAGTCATACAGCTTTTTAGAGCCGAGGATAAATCCCGCAATGATTTTACCCGGGTGCAAGGTTTTCTTCTCGTTCGTGAGAACCCCGGATTCGATTAACTTGATAACACCATCTGAGAAGAGTTCGGTGTGGACGCCCAGATCCTTTTTGTCATCCAGGTAGTTCAAGACTGCATCTGGAACAGCACCAATGCCCATCTGCATCGTCGAGCCGTCTTCGATAAGGTCAGCGATAGTGCGGCCAATTTTCATACTCAAGTCCGTGGCTTTACCCATCGTGAGCTCAGCCAGCGGATAATTTACGGATACGGCGCAATCAATTTTCGAGTAGTGGATGAAAGAATCGCCAAGCGTTCGCGGCATCTGCTCATTGATTTCAGCGATAACGACACCCGCTCCCTGTGCTGCGCTTTTAACTAAACCGGCTTCGATGCCCAAACTACAAAAGCCATGTTCGTCGGGAGGGCTGACTTGTAGAAGGATGGCGTCCAGTGGAAGATGGCCATCACGGAAGAGAAGCGGAACTTCTGACAAGAATGTTGGCGTGAAATCCGCCCGCCCTTCGTGAACAGCCTTTCTGATGTTGTGGCTGATGAACAGGGTGTTCACCCGGATGTGACCTTCCATCTCAGGATCGACATGCGGCGCTGGTCCAATGGTCAATACTTGGACGATTTCCACGTTTTCTAATTTCTTTGCTCGTTTTACAAGCGCAGCAAGGAGTTTTTGGGGTACGGAGCAGTTCCCCGTTAAGAAGACGCGCCAATTAGATTCGATTGTTTTAACCGCGTCATCAGCAGTCATTAAGCGTGTTTCATACTTTTTCAGCCAAGTCATTTGCTTTGTTCCCCCACGCCACCCAGGCGACTCAAATGGACTACTTCGCCAGCCCTTGTGTTCAGCCCACGATGCAGTGCAGGCATATCAGCAAGCGCTCCATCGATACCTTTCAGTGCGATCGCCTCGAGGTAGGGATATGCACCAAGGAATAACGCATGTGAAGCGGTGCGACCCAATACGCCCGACATATTTGGAACGCAGTAATGGATGATTCGTTCCTCCTCGTAAATTGGGCTCCCGTGATTCGTTGGGCGTGAAGTCTCCACACATCCGCCCTGGTCTATGCTCATATCGATGATCAGCGCACGTGGCTTCATCGATTGAACAGTCTCTCTAGTAACCACCGAAGGTGCTCTTGAGCCGGGAACATGCACCGCGCCGATGAGAACATCGGCGAATAAACAAGCACGCTTTACATTGTGCGGCGTTGAGAGCATGGTAACGATGGGATAAGGAAGGCGTTCCTGTATTTCACGGAGACATTGGAGATCGGTGTCGAGTAAGGTGACATGTGCGCCGATTCGAGTGAAAGTGTCTGCTGCTGTACTACCGACAATACCACCGCCGATAATCACAACTTCAGCGGGAGGGACTCCCGCAGCGCCACCTAGCAGGATCCCCCGACCCCCATGATCGTTCTGCATAAAGCGCGCTGCGACTTGAACTGCCATGCGGCCTCCGATTTGACTCAGAGGGGCCATGATCGGCTTGTATTCGTCATCCTCTTCAACTTGTTCGTAAGCTATAGACGTTATCTTTTTTTCCAGAAGCGATTCGATTTTATCCTGTCGTGACGCGGCAAGGTGCAGGAAGCCGGTGATACATATTTCGGGACGCATCATATCGATCTCGTCTCGCAAGGGACGTGCGAACTTCATAATGAGGTCAGGGCGGCCGAATATCTCATCCTGGTTGTAGACGATTTGGCCACCGGCTGCTGAATAATCGTCGTCTGTAAAACCTGCGCCTTCTCCAGCTTCAGTCTCAACATAAACTGTGTGACCATGTTTCGTGAACAGGTTAACACCAGCAGGGGGGAGACCAACGCGGAACTCAAAGGGTCTTCGTTCTTTTGGCACACCGATATGCATGGTTCACTCTCCAGGGGAAATTCTTCTCAAAGTAAGCGCGTATGAAATCCAAAAACTTGCGATTGAATTATCTAAAATCCCGTAGCGATGGCAACTTCCTTGGCTTCTTTTAGGGTTGTTTGCGGTAAATTGTATCCTTCGGAGGAGTATAGCATAGGACGAACTGCGAGTTTAGCCTATGAGGGAAAATCTGGATCCATTTACTGATCTGAATTGGAGGCGCCGATATTGTCTAAGTGCGATTGTCTGCGAGGCATGGGGGGGCGTAACCAGTACAACCAGCCACCAGTTCGCCTTGAGGGGGGGGCTAATCGGTCAAACGCCGCGAGCAGGAGGGCGATGATGAGAATTGCAGCTCCGATCCACTGCACAGGTGTCAGGGTTTCGCTTAAGATGACATACGCCAGCGAGACTGTGACGAGAAGTTCAGCGAGCCCGAAGAGAGATGTCTGGATTCCACCGATTAATTGTACACCTGCAAAAAGCGTGAGGCGTGACAAGAAGGTCACAACGGTTAAGCAGATTATGGGCAGGATTGCGGCTTCAGGAATGCTGGAGTAAGGCCTCGAGAAGATGAGGAAAGCGGGGACAGTAACAACGGTCATTGCCAGAAGCGTATAAAGTGTCACCGTTGGCGCTGGAACCTCAAAAAGGACACGTTGGTTTATGGGGATGTGGATTGCGTATAGACATGAGGCGCACAGCATTAGGATCACACCCCGTATGTCAACGGCGCCGTCGCCTGCCAGTGTGAGAAGGTACACTCCCGGGATGCTGAGCAGGAGGCGGAGGATTGTGAGATTTGTGGGCCGGCTTCCATCAAGGTAAAACAATCCAGCAACGAAGATTGGATAGAGCGTAAACAGAAATTGACCCAGGCTAGCGTCTAATCTGGCCAGGGAAGCAAAATAAAATAGGGACCCCAGACCATTCAAGGCACCAGCGATCGCGCAGCCCAGAAGGCCGAGGGGGAAGATGTAAAGATACTCTCGCTTAAAAATGAGGATAACGATGAACAATAACAAGGCTGCGCCAGCGGTTCTTGCTGCAACGACTGCTGTCGGGTGAAGACCTGCCAGGATAGCTTGTTTGCCGAAAATGGGGGACGTGCCAAGGAGAATGGCGGAAATGACTGCAAAATAAATGCCAGCGTTCTTCTTGGTTGCTCTTCGATCCAAGGTTAGCGCTCCTGACGTAGTGCTTCCTCGATCTCTTCGATGAGTTCTTCAACGAAGAAATCTCCTTTGGTCATCAGCTGTTCGATATGACCATCAAGGCGCTTCCACTCGACTGATGTGAGTTCT
>JAIWHF010000179.1:0-5169 GCA_048629905.1 Methanosarcinales archaeon | reverse complement strand
AGGCCATATTGCCAACATAAACTGCGTCAACGGGACGGTCACCCAACCCAGCGTCATCCATCGCCCGCAGCCCGGCCGTAGCCAGCATATCCACCAAAAGATCATCATCCCGCCGTTCAAACGGGATCATTCCTACTCCAGCAACGACAACGGGTCTCATCGGTCCCTCCTCTTCGCTCCAAGTATCTTCTCCAAGATATCGTCCTCGCTGGCGACGATAATCTCCCTTTCTGCGACAGCGAGCAGTTCTTCTGGCACAGGCCGCTCGCCAGCTACCAAGCGGTCTTTGTGCTTGTAATACAGCTCTTTTGTCAAGCCATAAGGGGTGGCACCTCCGAGCTCGTGCTGACCCTCTCGCTCGATTAATTCGTACTCAATCATCCAACGTCTGAAGCCGATAGGGCTCTCGGCAGTAATAAGCACTTCCTCCTGCCCTATATACTCAAACGAGTATTCCATCTTGGCGGCAAAGAGGTGGGCACCGATGCGAAGCCCTCTTTCGGTTGCAAGTGTATGAAGGCTGATCCCCAATTCGCGCGAATAAAGGCGTGTGTTTACGACTCCGACAAGCAAACCATCGATCTGACCCATCAGGCAGAATTCATCGCGCACTCGGTGGCGGTACCAACCCAGCAATTCTGCATACACACGCGCGCCGACGATGTCGTAGAAATCGCGCTCGACTTTCATCGTCGGTCTTACGGCTTCCAGGAGTATCGGCACATCGCTCCGACTCGCTTGCCGTATAACTAATTTGCCCCCCGTCGCCAGCGTAACTACCTTTGGCGGGTAAGGAGGTATATCCATCTCCGGCGGTCGAAGATAGCCTTCAACTTCCATGTCCATAATCTTTCCTCCCGAACGACTAAGATTGGTGTGATTCGAATGCTAATTAGTGTAAGCCTCTCCGCTTCGCAATGATTACGAAAAACTGTCTGAACTGTAGCATAAAAATTGATTTGCTCGAAATACATTCACCTATGAATAAAGTTACCGCAAACCAAAAGTTAATGCAGTAAGTACAGCTAACCCCACCGAACAGAGTGTGCCGACGAGAAAGTACTCCGCAAATTCGCGCTTCTTAAACTGCGGGTAGCGCACCGCAGCCTTCGCCGCAACAACGAATCCGACGGCGGCGAAACCCCCGACCGAGACAAGCACAAATGTGATGAGGCGCTCAAGAATGCCGATGACCTCGCCTGCGCCAATCAGCGGATGGATCTCCTCCTCAACTTGCTCTGGTCGAACAAGCCCCAACACGCTCACTGTGAACAGCGTCGCCCAATTCCAGAGCATGACCAATGCTAAAGCGGGACCCAGGATCTCCGGCGCAGTGATGATTCCCGATAGGTTCGACCTGGGCACAAGAGCCTCAGGGAGAAATCGGAGAACCAAGGGCATGATCGCCGCGAAGAGAAAAGGAAGCAAATGGACATACGGTCGACCATATGCAAAGCCCCCTTGAATATCACGCTTGATAAGGTGGCGAAAGAGGTACACCCAACCCTCTCCAAGAGCGAAGGCGACGACATAATAAATGAGTGCCCTTCTGGATCCAATCTGGTTTGAGAACGCAAAAGCACCAACCCAAATAACCGCCCGAAGCAGGGTACGGTACCAACGCCATTTGCCCTCAAAAGCGATGAGCGCTCGTTTGCGGGTCTGGAAGCCATATTCGGTCAAGATAAACGAGAATAGGCTGATTAGATAGAGATCAAGCACTTGTTACCTCTTCATCAAATGTATTCTTATTTGCCATCAGGACAAGTGTCAAAAGCCACGTTGCCGTCGCCTTTCTGACATACGCCGCGCCCGCCGCACGCAGATGCTGACTCACCGCTGGTTGGCTGACCTCGAGCAGCCGGGCAATCTCCACACCGTCCATGCCCGACATCGAGAGGTCGATGATCTGCCGCTGCCTTTCGGTCCAACTTCGACGCATACCGCTATAGAGCAAGCTATAAATCTCGAAACCGGGATGAGCCTCACCGCACTCCACTTCGATCTGTGTGGAACGTTCCTTTGCCCTCTCGATTGCCGCCCGTGCACGCTGGAAGCAGGGACCATCCATGCCGATGGCCTGCTCCCGCAGCGGGGTGACCAATCCGCCCACGCCGATCCCGAAACGCAGATCAACCGGATGCACCGCCACACGGAGTGACGCGAGAATTCGGTCGAGATCTTCGGACGTCCGCAGCAACCCCTGGAATTCATCACCGATCGTTAGCAAGAATTCCGACGCGATCTGGTCCGCGTACTGCCGGTTGACATCAGCGAGCCCGGCGTTGAGCTGTCGCTGCAGACCCGCTCGGTCATCGACCTTTCTTGAACCAATAATGTCGCCGATTACTGCGAAGTATTGTTTTTCACCCATCTGATATTAAGCTCCTAGCATTTATCATACCATAATTAATGTTTATCGCTTAATATATTCTTTATTAAGTGTATCAGCTTAATTTTTTGGGTGTTCACGGCAACGGCAAATACACTATTGGGTTGACCACAACGTTGACCCTGAGTCATACCCTGAGCAGGTGCTCATCCTTGCGCCCCTTTACGTGGAAATAAGCCGTGAAACGGTTGCTTACGCTTAAGCAACTGGATTGGTGCAAACTATCGAGAATATAAATCTCACTTTGTACGATAAAAATCATATCCAACCAAGATGTTCCTTCGGAGAATAACTGTTAAAATATAGAGTGCAACAGATCAAGTGAGCAGATATTTATTACATGGAGGCGCCGATGAAGTCGAATGTGACCCTTGCTGAAATGGAAGCAGCCCACAATTTACTCGCAGAATATTCCTACGAGAAACGACCCGTAGAACGCGGTTACGCTAATCGCACCCTATATATCAACCTCTCTGAGAACACGATCTCCGAAAAGCCCGTCACCGATGAAATGAAGCAGCTCTTCACCGGCGGACGTGGTTTCGCTTTGTGGAGACTGTGGAACGCGGTCGACGGTGACACGCGATGGGATGATCCGCAGAATGAGTTGGTTATCGCCGGAGGACCAATCGGCGGAACCACATCCTACCCTGGTCTAGGTAAATCTACGGTTGTGACCATCTCGCCGCTTACCCACTCCATTATCGACAGTAACGCTGGCGGTTATTTTGGACCCTACCTGAAATTCGCCGGATGGGACGCACTTGAGATTCAGGGGAAAGCCGAACGAGATGTCATCATCATGATCAACGGCGATGACGGTCGGGTGACGATCGAGGAAGCCCCCCTGGAGGATCTCGATACCCACAAGTTAGCCGAGCAGTTGACGGAGATGTACGCGGAGGATGAGCGTGATAAGCGCAGCATCTCCGTGGTGTCAGCTGGCCAGGCGGCAGACCACGTCCTCTATTCGAGCCTGAATTTCAGCTGGTATGACACTCGCCGTGGCGCCGCCAGGGTCAAACAGGCTGGGCGCGGCGGCACCGGTCGTGTTTTTCGCGATAAGCGACTGAAGGCAATCGTGGTTCGTTTCAGCGACCTGAAGGGTGATAGTAACAACCCGGCCGATTATGCCATGGTTCGGAAGGCAGGCCGGCGGATCAACAAGGAAATCTCCGAACTCGATGACTCGCAAAACCAAATGCGCAAGATCGGCACGCCGTTTCTTGTGGAAATCATGGACCACTTTGACCTACTCCCCGTGCACAATTACCAATTCGGGGCGCATCCTGAATCCAAACAAATTGATTCGTCGGTCTGGAAAAACGCCTTCACCCAGGGTCTGCCTGATGGATGCTGGGTTGGGTGCACGCTCTCCTGCTCCCACGCTGTCGATCATTTCCATCTTCGCACGGGTCCGTACTCGGGAGACTCCGTCATGGTGGACGGGCCTGAGTATGAAACTGTCGCCGGGCTGGGGTCTAACATCGGAGTGTTCGATCCACTGGCGATCATAGAAATGAACTTCTACTGCGACACGTATGGCATCGACACGATCAGCCTGGCAAATTCCATCGCCTTCGCCATGGAGTGTTATCAGGAGGGGATCCTGACCAGCGAGCACACGGGAGGGCTTGAACTTACCTGGGGCAATGCTGAAGCTGCACTTGAAATTATTCACCAGATGGCACGCGGTGAGGGCTTTGGCGTCACGATCGGGCAAGGCGTGCGTTTCATGAAGCAGCATTTCATCGAGAACTTCGGCGCTGACCCTGATTTCTTACAGGACATCGGAATGGAGAGCAAAGGTCTCGAGTTCTCCGAGTACGTCACGAAGGAGTCCCTCGCCCAACAGGGCGGCTATTCGATGGCGCTCAAGGGCGCACAGCATGACGAAGCCTGGCTCATCTTCATGGACCAGGTGAACAATCAGCTCCCAACCTTCGAAGACAAAGCGGAAGCTCTGCACTACTTCCCCATGTGGCGCACATGGTTCAGCTTGCATGGCTTATGCAAGCTCCCGTGGAACGACATCCTACCGGCGAATAATGATGAAACCGACGAACCCGCGAAGGTCCCGGAGCACGTGGAGAACTACACCTGGCTGTACGAGGGGATCACAGGTAACCCCATAACCCCGCAGGGTCTGGTCTTGCAATCCGAGAGGGTTTATAACTTCCAGCGGGTCTTCAACTTGAAGATGGGTTTTGGAACGCGCGAGCACGATTACCCTCCCTACCGCGCCATGGGTCCTGTGACCGTTGAGGAATACGAATCACGCACAGATCGCTACGACAAACAATTACAAGACCAGGTCGGGATCGATCCGAAGGACCTGACGACGGTGGAGAAAGTAGCCCACATCCGTAAATACAGAGAAGAACAGTATGAGGAATTAGTTAACACTGTGTACAAACGCCGGGGGTGGAATGAGCGCGGAATCCCCACTTTGGAGAACCTACGTCGTCTGGGGATCGACTTGCCGGAGGTGGTGGCTACGATCGAACACCATCAATAGCGCCTTACCCATAGCAAACCGGAGATTCTGTCGACCTTGTGAAGAAGAAACGGGTTCTGAAAAGAATCGGCAGCAGGCACAACCTGCTCTTCTTTCGAAAGGTACGATGTGAAACACGTTGGGTTACACTTACGGTTTTGAATATTATGCCCGACGAATTTCAAGCAGACCACTCATAAGGATGATCTAGTAAAACTATCCGAATCTACTTCGAACACAGGAGAATGTATTCCAGCGAATTACTGCTGCGGATTCAGAG
>JAIWHF010000178.1:0-5182 GCA_048629905.1 Methanosarcinales archaeon | reverse complement strand
CTTTGAGCATTTCACACTGGAAGCTCCAAATTGAGACTCCGTACAGCAGTCTGAACGAGAGTCGGATCTGATCATTAGAGCGCTTATGGATATAAAAGCCTGGTTTAGAGAGAAAGCCCCAAAGGACGCCCTCAAACGGATGAACAACATCTTTGAGAGCGTTATTGCCCGCATCCCCATTTTCTCGAGTCTGCGCACCAAGCTCATCGTTCCCTATGCTTTGTTAACTCTCGCCGTTGCAATGATTGGCGTGTTTATTATCACTCGCCTTGTTTCGGGTTCTTTTGAAGAACGTTTTGGAAATCAATTGGTTGAAGCCAGCCGTGTGGCGGCTGACGGTGTTGTGCGCATGGAGAATAAGCACCTGGAGGACCTGCGCCTGCTCACTTTTATGGAAGGCGTATCGGGTGCGATTGATGATCGGGACCGCGAGAGTCTCCAGGCGACATTTGAGGGGATTGCAATCAATAACAATATTGACGTGATCGCCGCTATTGATGATCAGGGGAAGGGGATTATCACCTTAACCTATGATCCAGAGGCTGGCGGCACAGAATTCTTTACAGGGGATGATTATTCATCTTTCGGATGGGTTCAAAGCGTCCTTTCCGGTCAGTCTGATGAGATTGGGGATAAGTTCGCGGGTGTCCTGGATACTCAGATGGGGAAGTTCATTTTCACCATTGCGCCGGTAAGGGATGCTGATGGAAAACTCGTCGGTGCTCTTATGATTGGGTCAAAAATTGATACCCTCCTGGATGAGTTAAAACTGCAGGCGCTTGCCGATATTCTTATCCTGAATCCGGAAGGTTCGCTGCTTACGACTACGCTGGCTGAACCGGAAGGAGGTTATGGCATCCTCGAGATTGATGGGGAGTCGCTCAGAGATGCGGGTTTGACATCCTTAAATCGAGAGATGGAACTATACGGGCGGGATTATGAAGTCCTCTACACCCCTTTGATGATCCGCGACGCAGAAGCTGGTTTCATCGGAGTAGTGACCTCCAGCGAGTATATCGCCACCGCGCTGACAACAAACCGCAATACCTTCAGCTTAATCTTCACGCTCGGAACTGGAGCGGTAATCGTGCTCGGCTATCTGCTCGCACAGCATGTTGCTCGTCCGATCCTCCAACTGCGCTCAATGTCACAAGCAGTCGCAGGGGGGGATTTAGACCGCAGTAGTGGTTTAGTGCGGACGGATGAGATCGGCGAATTGGCGAATGCCTTCGACATCATGACTCTGCGTTTGCGGGAGCGTACCGAGGAAGCTGCGCGCCTATATAAAGAAGCCATTCAAAGGGCGAAGGAGTTGGAGGAGATGAACGCCCGACTGCAGGCGACACAGGCGCAGTTGATTCAGTCTGAGAAGCTCGCTTCCGTCGGGCAGTTGACAGCGGGCATCGTTCATGATGTCAAGAACCCGCTGGCCGTTATTAAAGGCTTAGCCGAGGAGCTATCCGAAGAAGGTGACCTGGATGAGTTTACTGTCGAGGGTCTTGAGACCATTCGTGACAGCGCATCCAAAGCGAACACGATCGTCACCGACTTGCTCAAGTTCGCCCGGCAATCTACGCCTGAAATGCAGACTCGTGATATGCGTGCTACGTTGGAGTCGGTTTTCCGCCTTACCGAATATCTCGTGCGTAAAGGAAATGTCACCCTCGTGCCAGATCTGCCTCCTACCTCAGTGATGGCGACTTATGACCCGCAGCAAATCGAACAGGTGCTTATCAACCTGGTGACGAATGCCGTGCAAGCGATGCCTGATGGGGGCACGCTCGACGTGTCGTTGAAAGAACATGATGATAACCTCGTCATAACTATGCGCGATAGCGGGGTGGGGATTCCTGAAGAGAACGTCGTTAGAATTTTCGATCCCTTCTTCACCACGAAACCCGAGGGAGAGGGAACGGGTTTGGGCCTCTCCGTGAGTTACGGCATCGTTTCGCGCCACAGAGGTCGCATCGAAGTAGAGAGTGAGGTTGGCATCGGAACAACCTTCATCGTTACCCTGCCGCTACGGGCTGATAGCTCAGATGAACAACCCATGGAAGTTGAGAAAAATGTCGCGAGTTCTGGTCGTTGATGACGAGGAAGCCTATCGCACCCTGATGGCCGGCCATCTGGAGCGAAAAGGCTTCGAAGTCGAAAAGGCGAGTGATGGGAAGCAGGGTCTTGCGCGTCTGCAGGAAGAGTCCTTCGAAGTCCTCGTGACCGATTTGATGATGCCAAAAATGTCAGGGCTGGATCTACTCCGCCAGGCGAAAAAGCTGGATCCCTGGCTTGAAGTTATTGTCATCACCGCCTCAGGACAGGTTGAAAACGCCGTCTCGGCGATGCGGGAAGACGGCGCCTTCGATTACCTGCTTAAGCCGCTGGAGACGATCGGAGAACTATCGTTAGCAGTAGGTCGAGCTGCACAACACCGGAACCTGTTGTTCGATCGTGATCGCCTGAACGATCAATTGACGGCCGAGGCTTCACGCCTGCAAGCGTTGATGACTCATAGCGGTGATGCCATTATCTCCGTCGATCAAACCGGTATGATCTCCGTTGCCAACCCCTCCGCAGCGCACTTGTTTGGGAGATCAGATCTAATAGGCTCGAACGCTCATGAGGTCTTGCCGATGGCGTTGGTGGATTTGCTGGACGGATGGCAGACGATTGGCGATTCAGAGCCGACGGTTGCCGAGTTAAACTGGCCAGATGATGCGCTGCAGCTTGTAAGTCTTGCGTCTATCGCTGAAGGAGGCGATGGCGGACGGGGTTGGGTCATGATCTGCCGAGATATTACGCATCTGAAGAACCTCGATGAGCTAAAGATGCGGATGCTGACAGAAGCGGCTGGAAAAATCCGCCTGCCTTTAGCTCAAGCTGTAACACGATTAGCTGAGCTGGGAGATACGTCGGAAATCTCTGATGAAGACCGATCGGCAACGATCTATCAGCTCGCCAAGCTTCTAGGCAATATTCAAAGTTGGATGGATGAATTAATCTCCTTGGTCCGTGTGGAAGCGGGGATTGGCTACCAGACGGGTGAGGTTGCGCTTGCGGAGGTCGCGAACAAAGATCTCCAAACACGTTTTGACGAGTTGAATAAAGAGCGCGGTATACACTTGGTGCTCGAGATCGAGGATGATCTTCCTGAAATCCGTGTAGAGAAAAGTGTCTTCGAGAGGATTCTTCAGGGTCTCATCAACCGTGCAGCCGCTCGAAGTTCACGCGGCGGGTCTGTCAGGGTTTCTGGGAAGAGGCATCAAGATCTTGTCTGGATTGAAGTGACGGATGATGGTTTGCAAAAGCGAAAGTCAGGCACCGTGGAAGAAAATGAATTCGAGGGAGCGGAATACCTGCCCGAGCTCGAGGGTTTTGGATTGGAGATGGTCAAAGCAATTGTTAATCGAATGGGAGGCCAGGTCTGGGTTAGGGGGCAGGGCGCTGTAGGGAGCACAATAGCGATCTCCTTGCCCATTGCCGAGGGGGAACGGGAGCTGGCCTGACGATTTGGTGAATATCGGGCAGCGTTTGTAGGATTAGGAAGAAACTGTAGAGAAGGAAAGATGTGAAGAATGGCTAACCCAGTTGTTTTAGTCGCTGATGACGATGCAGCGATGCTGCAATTAATGGTCCGCAGACTCGAGAAACAGGGCCTTGAGATTCATCAAGCTTCAGACGGGCGTGAGGCGCTAAAGAAACTAGAGAATATAAGCTTTGACCTGGTCGTGAGCGATATCTACATGCCAGGGGTCACCGGATTGGAGTTGCTGCAGCAGGCGAAAGAAGGCGATCCGCAAACTCAGGTGATCATCGTCACCGCTGGGGCTACGCTTGAAAACGCGGTGGAGGCATTGAACAACGGCGCTTTCGCATACCTCGTGAAACCCTTTGATCATTACAGCGTCTTCGATAATGTCGTCGCCCGCGCGCTGCAATTCCGGCAGGCGCTTCTGGATAATGAGCGTCTGGCGAAGATCCAGCAGCGGCGGGGGGACATGCTGGAGGAAGAAGTCACCGATAGAGTTCAACAGCTTCAGCGAAGGCGGCGGGAATTGCTCGATTTACTTGCAAGCTTGCCGGATGGGGTGCTGGTTGTGGAGCCAGGCGGGCGGGTAGTGACAAGCAACCCATCCGCTGATATCTGGCTGGCGAAGGACCGTTCCGATCCAGATCACCCAATCCATAAATATCTTGAATCGCTGCATGAGGAATGGGCTTCTTCCGAGTGGGAAATTGATCTGGGTGGCACTTCTCTCGAACTAATCATGCGGCCTCTGCCGAAAACCACAACTGCGGAGCGAAAAGTTGTGGTCATTAAAGAAATGGGGAAGCAAGAAGACCAGCCCATTCTCGATCTCCCATGGAAGGAAATCGAGGGCAGCCTGGAATGGCTTATGCATCAGCCTGTGGATGAGGCTGTCTCTACCAGGATAAAGGCACTGCGGGACCTCTTTAGAGATCTCAAGATAAAAGTCGGCGGACCAGGGGTCCGCATAAGTGGATTTGCGCCGCAATGGAGCGAATTGACTATTTCAAAAAGCTCGGAAACCGATGATACTAGGGGTGAAATCAAGGCGGCAGGACCCGCTGAAGCCACGGTTGATGAAGATTTGAAGAGTGAAGATGCGGCGAGTGGTGATCCGCCGCTCAGGAAGGAACGATGATCGACGATATCGATCGCAGAACGCTCATGGGAGCTGATAATGAGGATGCAGGCGACCGCCGGCAGCCTCTCTTCTGGTTGCTGTGGGCGTTATTGATCTTCTTTGTGCTCTTCGGATGCGGGCAGACCGCCATGTGGTTCGACTCCGGTGGTCTTGAAGATGTGGAGATCCGTTCAGGGCTGACGGTAGATTACGGGATCTGGACGCCGGTCGCCTTTGGCGGCATCAATCCGCTCATCATCGCCGAAGCCGCGGGTGACAATGGCGGAGTGGTGTTTCTCGCTTCGAATCCCTCGGATTCCTGTTTCCTGCTGGGGGATTGTACGCCAAACCCGCCAACCCCCTCGCCAACGCCTGGTCCCAGCGCTACTCCGACACTTACGCCTACAAACACGCCTACACCAACGAACACTCCAACGGTAACGAATACTCTGCCGCCGACGTACACATTTACACCAATATACACGCCCACGAACACACCGACGCCGACGCCGCAGGTCTATCCGATTAAGCTCGCA
>JAIWHF010000177.1:0-5183 GCA_048629905.1 Methanosarcinales archaeon | reverse complement strand
CGATTTGCCATCGCATGTCTGCTCATCGGTGAAAGTATAGGATGGTGTATCCGTGTGCACGGCTACGTCGAAGAGAAAACCGTTCTGGCATATCCGCGCCTCGATCATGTAACCACGATCATCATCCTCGGTCATGTAAACTGCCGTCCAGGATACGGTTACCTTATCGCCGTTGCGTTCAGCCCAAACCTTATCGGGTGGTCCGTAGAGTACAGACCAGGGTAGCCGACGATGCATCACCACTACGCTGAAGATATCGCCTTCCACACTGACCAAGCTAGCAGAAATCCAGCACGGCCACTCCTGTATGTCGGGCTTGATGAAAAGCCACGATCCATCGTAGTTACGATTCCAAACCAATGCGTGATAGCCGGTATAGAGATCGCCAGCATGCAGATAGGCAACGCCAGGGCCATAGCGGCAATGTGACTGCTGCAGGACGGTAGCGTCGGGGAAATCGAAGGTCGCCGTCGGGCTGATCGTCGGCGTGGGCGTGATCGTCGGGGTTAATGTCACAGTCGGTGTGGGCGTATTCGTTGGTGTATCCGTTGACGTGGGCGTCAGCGTCGCTGTCGGTGTATCCGTCGACGTAGGCGTGATCGTCGGAGTCGGCGTTGCTGTTGCGAGAAGGGATGCCAGCGATGGTGAGCTGCACGCGGGAAGGAGAAGACCCAAGAGGATGAGTACCAATAGTTTGAGTTCAACCCTTTGAGTAACCATTTGATCTAACCACCAATGGTTGCATTCTAAGGCACACCACAGGCATATCGCAATGAAACGGGAGGGCTAGAGACATTCTAGCCTTGATCGATGATCGCGCCTGTCTCAAAATCAAAAAAGGTGCAGCCAGCTTTACGATTATCCTACCTCACGTAGTTCTCTCTCGCCTGGATCGAGAACGATATGGAGGCCATCTCAATCGCCCCTAATTTAATCGAGATTGGATCTTTTACCCCCGGCTGCAGGTACAACCTGCGCACTCCACGACTCTCACATCTCATTTCTTTTCACTGGAGGAGGGTTGTATAATCTCACCCTAGTCATGGGATCACAAGAGAAAACTTTTAAAACCGAGTTCTCACTCGAAGACGAATATCCCTACAACCGAACCGGGCCGGTGCGCTGGATCATTTCCCACGCGCTGCGCTATCCCCTCCTCCCGCTCGGTCTGGTTCTCGCCGCAGCGGGGAATAACCTCGCTTTTGGCTATGTCCAGATATTAATCGGACGCACATTCGATCTGATTACTTCAATCGGCTGGACGCGATCAGATCTAATGATTGCGACGCTCGCCATCCTGGGCGCAGCCCTCTCCCAGGGTTTCACGGGTTTGATTCGAAACTACACCGCAGAATTCATGGCGCAAGCCATCGAACGCGACACCCGGCACGAACTCTACGTCAGCCTACTGGGAAAGAGCCAAACTTTCCACGGCCGCCAGCGTGTCGGCGACATCATGTCCCGGGCCACAAACGATGTTCGCTCCTTAAACCTGATGTTCAGCCCCGGTATGATGTTGATCATAGATTCAATAATGAATTTAGTTATCCCCATCGTATTGATTGGACTGATACGCACAGAGCTGTTAATCGTTCCACTCATGTTCACTGTCGCACTTGTCCTAACGCTGCTCGATTACAATCGCCGTCTCAGCCCGGTCAGCCGCGATATTCGCGACCAGTTCGGGATAATGAACGCCGGCTTAACCGAGGCGATAGCCGGTATCGAGGTTGTCAAGGCGAACGTTCAAGAACACTACGAATGGGACAAATTCACCCATAACGCGCGCCGTTTTCGAGATCTTTTTGTACAGCGCGGCGAAATCCAGGCACGATACTGGCCCATGTTGGCCTTCGCCGTGTTTTGGGCAATTGGCTTCTTCCATGCGCTCACCATCTGGCATGCGGGTCGCATCTCCCTTGGCGAGGTAGTTGCCTTCTTAGGACTCATGGGCGGACTTCGCTTCCCAACCTTTATCTCACTTTTCTCGTTCGACCTGGTGCAGCTTGGAATCGCCGGCGCTCGCCGCATTCTCGATTTGATTAACGCCGAAACCGAATTGGACGAGAATGTCGGCGGTGTCGCCCAAACAATCCAGGGTGAGGTTTCATTTGAAAATGTCAGCTTCGGTTACAACGGGAAGCTGGTGTTAAAGGGTATCTCCTTCACAGCCAAGCCCGGCGAGACGATCGCCATTGTTGGTCAGACCGGCTCCGGCAAGACCACCCTTACGCACCTGATCAACCGCATCTATGATGTGAATGAAGGGGCAGTTCTTGTCGACGGGATCGATGTGCGGGAGTGGAGCATGGAATCGTTACGCTCCCAGATTTCCACCATTGAACAGGACATTTTCCTTTTCTCAACTAACCTCTCCGACAACATCTCCTTCGGGCGCGATGACGCCACAAAAGAAATGATTGAGGCAGCCGCCCGCGAAGCTCAGGCAGACGAGTTCATTCGCAGCTTCGCAGAAGGCTACGATACCGAAATCGGAGAGCGCGGCGTGACCCTCTCAGGCGGTCAGCGGCAGCGCATCGCCATCGCCCGCGCCTTCCTCACCGACCCGCGCATCCTTATCCTGGACGATAGCACAAGCGCCATCGACAGCGAAACAGAGGATCAGATCCAGCGCGCCATGCGCAGGATCAGCCAGAAGAGGACAACTTTCCTCATCACACATCGACTCAGCCAGATCCGCTGGGCGGATCGCATACTCGTGCTCCGTGGAGGGGAGATCATCGATCAAGGGACGCACACAGAACTATTGGCGCGCTCTCCAGATTACCAGCGCATCTTCGCTCGCGTTCGATCATCCGCCAATAAAGGCTCATCCACCGATTCACCAACGGACACAACCCCCAAGGCAGGAGCGTAACAGGATATGGGGTTCATTCTCGACGGACTGGACACCGAATCTTACGACCGTGAGTACAGCGATCGCGACCTGCTGCGACGGATCGTTTCCTATTTCCGCCCATACGGTCGCAAGATGGCCTTGGTCGCGCTCATGCTCACGCTGAACTCAGTGGCCGGGAGCGGCAGGCCGATCGTTATCGCCAAGGCGATTGACCTGGTCGCCGAAACACCCACCTTCTACAATATGGCATTCGCTGCGAGCCTGCTTCTGATATTCGGTGTGGCCGCATGGGTCACCAATTTCATACGCCAGTGGCTCTCAGCAAGAGTGGTTGGGGATGTAGTTCTGCAGCTTCGTACTGACGCTCTGGACGCCACCATTCACCACGATATGCCCTTCTTCGACAAGCACCCAACAGGAAAGATCGTAAGCCGGGTGACTTCTGATACGCAGGATTTTTCAGACGTGGTGGGATTGGTCATCAACTTGATCAGCCAGGTCTTGATTATCATCATCCTGATCATCTGGCTTTTCAATATTAACGTCGGACTCACCCTCCTTTTACTAGCAATGTCACCCATCGCGGCCGTTATTGCCTTAAGTTTCAGGCGTGTCGCCCGTCGTGTGACCCAGCATGCCCGCCGGGTAACTGCGAAGATCAATGCCCAGATCCAGGAGTCGATCAGTGGCATCATCGTTGCTAAGAGTTTCCGTAAAGAACAGGCGATCTTCGAGACCTTTGAAGGCAATAACCAACAAGCCTATCAAGTGGGTCTGCGCCGCGGGCTGACTTTAAACACCATATTCCCCATTATGGGGGTCGCGAATGGTCTGGCGACGGCAATGCTGGTTTTCGCTGCAGGGATGCGAATTCAAACTGGCTCCATCTCACCAGGCGAGTGGTACCTCTTTATGCAGGCTGTAGGTTTCTTCTGGTACCCGCTCATGGGTATCGCCTCCTTCTGGAGCCAGTTCCAAGATGGTCTATCCGCCGCCGAGCGGGTGTTCGCTTTAATCGATGCCCAACCAGATGTCGAGCAAACAGCGAACGAGCCACTCGAGGAGCTCGAGGGCCGCATCGAATTCAAGAATTTGCGCTTCAGCTACTCGGAAAAAGAGATCGTCCTACCAGACTTTTCATTGATGATCCATCCCGGTAAGACGCTCGCTCTGGTCGGTCACTCTGGCGCAGGGAAAAGCAGCATTGTCAAATTGATCTCTCGCTTCTACGAATACCAGGAGGGCGAGCTGCTGATTAACGGTCGTGATATCCGCCGCTTGGATCTTGATGTGTATCGACGAAATTTGGGCATGGTCCCGCAGGACCCCTTCCTTTTCTCCGGCACTGTTGCTGAGAACATCCGCTACAGCCGGCCCGAGGCAACGGAGAAAGATGTGCGTCAAGCTGCCGAGCATATCAGCGGCGGAGATTGGCTCGCCGATTTGCCTGATGGGTTGGAGACTAACGCGGGTGAGCGTGGCGCAAATCTATCGATGGGTCAACGTCAGCTCGTCGCACTGGCGCGAGTACTGCTGAAGGATCCTGCGATCCTCATCCTCGACGAAGCCACAGCGAGTGTTGATCCATTTACAGAAGCCCAGATCCAGCGTGCGCTGCAACAAGTGATGCGCGGACGCACCTCCGTGGTCATCGCCCACCGCCTGTGGACCGTGCAGAACGCCGACCGAATTATCACCCTCGATCGCGGCCGGGTCATCGGGGATGGAACGCACAGCTCATTGATGGCAGAAGGCGGGCATTACGCCGATCTATACAATACTTACTTCCGCCACCAATCGCTGGAATACATCGAGGGCATGGGGAATTAGCTGCGAAAGCCGTGGTGCTTGAATCCCTTTCGATCAAAATGTAACGACACCTTGAAAGCCTCTTCTTATGGTTGCGAAGTGAACCCTTAAAGATCTATGAAGACTCTCGCTCCAACTATCTATTGGCCAGCGGCCTGATCTCGACTACTCCAGACTGATCCAATTCGCCCCGAAAATCAATCTCCGCCGCGCCGAAAGCGCGGATCACTTCGGCGTTGGTGAGCAAATGTTGGGTGATTTTCGAGGTGCGAAATTCAGAATCCCCGTCGGCGAAGGCCAATGGGAGCAGGAGCTGATCCGCAAGATATTCGTCTACAACCCCTTCTCCGCCCAGAAACGCATGAAGCGCGTCAACGGCTTCGTCGGCGACTCGCTCAGCCGGTTTGCCACGCGCGCCGAGACCGAAATAGCAAGCCTGGCCGGATTCAAACTCGGCTTGTAGCAGGAGAAACGTCCCCTTGCCGGGAGAGGGCAGTGTTCGAATCTCGATCTC
>JAIWHF010000176.1:0-5193 GCA_048629905.1 Methanosarcinales archaeon | reverse complement strand
TCGCAAACATCTTCAAGAAGAACCACTGTGTCCAATGGTAGTATTCCGGATCGGCGGAAATCGCCTCGCGCGACCAATCCCACACCGCGCCCATAGTGCGCAATTGCCGGCGCATGTTCTCTATGTTCTTATAGGTCCATTCTTTGGGGTGGATGTCGCGGGCAATCGCCGCATTCTCCGCCGGCAGTCCGAAGGCGTCGAACCCGATTGGGAACATGACGTTATAGCCGCTCATGCGCAGGTAGCGGGCGCGTGCATCGGAGGGTGTCATCGCGAACCAGTGCCCGATGTGCATATCCCCCGATGTGTAGGGAAGCATGGTCAGGAAGTAGAATTTTTTACGCTCCGGATCAACCTCCGCTTTGTAGAGTTGATCCGCCTCCCAGCGAGCCTGCCAACGCGGCTCGATTTCAACCGGTTGGTAGCGGTCAATCTCATGGGCATTCGATCGAGTTTTCTGCCTTTTTTTTGCTCCACTCATGGCAATCTACCTCCGCAAGGATTTTAACCCTGTCAATAGAATAAAATATTCATAAGCTCGAGTTTGTTAACTCAATCGTTCTTACCTATCAATCCCATCTGTACTTAAGCAGTTAAACAAAACACCCCTCGCCCATACAGGGACGAAGGGGTCTCCGTGGTACCACCCTGTTTGCTCAGCGGATGCTGAGCCACTTCACCGCTGTAACGGGCGAATCCCGCCCCCGGCTACTCATTTCACCGCGGGAGCCTGTCCTTAAGTAGGACGACAGGCGAGTTCAGCCTTCGCACTTACATTTGCTGCAGCGCTCCGTGGGCGCAGTGCCGGGCTCTCACCCTCCCCGACTCGCTGACGGTTGGCTTACTACTCCTGCCATGGCTGGATATTGAATTTTCAGGTGGACCCAGTGGGATTCGAACCCACGACCTCCTCAATGCCATTGAGGCGCGCTCCCAGCTGCGCCATGGGCCCAAGCTCGAGTGGACCTGGCGGGATTCGAACCCGCGACCTCATCAGTGCGATTGATGCGCGCTCCCAGCTGCGCTACAGGCCCTTCTTGGGTGTTTGGATTGTACTTGAGAGGCAGATTCACTGTCAAGACAAACCCATGCGGACAAATCCATCCAGTGACTACTCAGGCTCCTCGCGGCGTTGTCTGAGAAGCGGAAGCATAGTTGTGAATGGGGACAAGAATTGCTATGCTGAAGTGGGCGTGGCAATCATGATCGACAGCAGTAACAATATTTGTGCGATATTTTGAAATTATTGTAAAAGACAACCTCGGATAAATCTGGAGGAAAATTGACAATGAACGTGATCGACCTTGGGCAATCTAATCAAAAACCGACAATCTCCTTTGAACTATTCCCCGCCAGATCCGAAAAGGCAGCGGAAACCCTGGAGAAAACAATCGATCAATTGACCGCCCTGAACCCTGATTTCGTTTCGGTTACCTTCGGGGCTGGGGGATCAACGCGGGAGGGTTCCCGGCAACTTCTCCAGAAACTGAAACACGAGAAAGGACTGGATGTCCTCGCCTATTTCGCCTGCTTTGGGCTGGGGCCGGAAGATATCGTTTCTGTTCTGGACAGCTATCAGGCGATAGGGGTACGGAGCATCCTGGCTGTGCGCGGTGACGCCCCCCGAGATGAGGCGTTCGAGCCGCATCCTGACAGTCTGCAATACGCCTCTGACCTGGTCGCCTTCATAAGCCAACGCTACGATTTCTGTCTCGGGGTTGCTGCATACCCCGAGGGGCATATAGATGCTCCGGACAGAAAGAAAGATCTGGAATATTTAAAACTGAAAGTGGATCAGGGGGCCGAGTACATCATCACCAACTATTTCTATGACACTAGATATTTCTTCGACTTCGTTGAACGATGCCGGGCCATTGGCATAGAAATTCCCATCGTGCCCGGTATTATGCCCATCTACAGCGTCAAGATGATGGAGATGCTAGCGGGCATGTGTGGAGCGACAATTACAGAAGATGTGCGTAAAGGGCTTGCATCTTTTAAGGAAGGTGACAAAGATGCCCTTATAGCGTTCGGCATTGAGTTTGCCTATCAACAGTGTGCGGAGCTGCTTCGAGCGGGTGTTCCCGGATTGCACATTTACACAATGGATCGGAGCGTGTCGACAGTGGGCTTGGTCAACAGGCTGCGAGCCGAGGGTTTGTTGTGAGTGAGCCGTTAAGCGGCGAGGGAATGATATTGGCCGAGAGCCTGTCATTGTGAGAGAAGCGGATGTGCCGGCTGTCAATCCCAGGGTGAGGTGGCAAATCACAGATATGTAAGGAGACGATATGGAATGCAACCAAGAAAAGAACTTGGTGAATTGTAATTGCACCTACGAGCCATGCTCCAGAAAAGGTATTTGCTGTGAATGCATCAGCTACCATCTACGCATGAGAGAATTGCCGGCTTGTTGTTTCCCCGATGATGTAGAGAGAACTTTCAATCGATCTTTTGAGCTTTTTGCTCAATTAGTCAGCGAAGGAAGGATTTAATCGACAATGTTCAAGGTTAAATTGGACCCTTTCTGTGTCTTAAATCCGCCGAAGTAATAGAAACGATTTGTTGGATAGTGTTTATGCCCGGCGAAACAAATCTTCAGAGTCTTCTTGCGAATATGCAGCCAGCCCTTCTCGAGGGGGAGTTCGTATTTTGTTCCGTCTCGCCCCAGGCGTTTGATCAACTTCGTATTCGCCCGATCGGAAATTTTCGCGAAGCGGAGGGGATCACCTTAATTGTTGAAAGAAGCGTCGCCGATGCTGAGGGGCTGGACTATGAGTTTGTCTCGCGAATGATAACCCTCAATATCCATTCGAGCTTAGAAGCAGTTGGTTTTCTCGCGTCTATAACCAGTAAACTTGCCGAGGCAGGGATTAGCGTGAATCCCGTCTCGGCTTTTTATCACGATCATCTTTTTGTACCCACGGACAGGGCAAGCGCCGCGATGCGGCTTTTAGATGAACTAAAAGATGATTCAACCTGATCTATCGCTTCTTACCCCACTTGCCGTGCACCAGTTTGGGGGCCTCTAGTGCTGTGCGAACAGTACCCGCGGATTAGCCCCGATGATCGTCTAATGATCTTGCAGTATTCCTCATCTACTGGACGCTGGCCCATTAATACTTTTGGGATGCATCTTAATGCAGGATAAACAACGCAAAAGAACCCTTCGAGATTTCCTTGCTTTGAAGCACAACATCGTCGTGCTTCTTGGCGCGCTGCTGGTCATTGGAATGGGCGAGGAACTTTGGGTCCGCTTCATGCCCAAGTACCTCGAGGTCCTGGGGGCAAGTGCCTTGGCCATTGGCGCGTATGGCTCCTTCAAACGCGTGGTCGACACTGCGTATCAATATCCAGGTGGTTGGTTAGCCGATCGGTTCGGCAGGAAACGCGCCCTCGTCTTTTTTAACCTAATTGCAGCCATGGGGTACCTCGTGTATCTCCTGACCCAGAGTTGGGAGATCGTGATCCTGGGCACATTGCTCGTCCTTGCCTGGAGCAGCATGTCTCAGCCGGCAATCTTCGCTCTTATCGGGGACAACCTCGGGCGAGATCAAAGGGCGATGGGCTTCAGCGTTCAATCCATCTGGAAGCGTATCCCAATCGTATTAGCCCCCCCGCTTGGGGGATATCTGCTAACCCGTTTTGGCGTGGTCTCCGGAATGCACATCGGCTTCCTTGTTTCGCTCATTTTCGCTCTCGCCGCGATCTATCTGCAATCTCGTTTCTACCGTGAAAAACCTCGCAGCCATATCGAGCAAAGAGAGGGCATCGTTACGATCTGGCGCAGGATGCCAGGCGCTCTTCGGCAGTTGCTCCTAGCAGATTGCTTTGCCCGATTCGGATCGAGCCTGACCGCTGTGTACGTCGTGCTCCTGGTCATCAACATTCGCGGTGTATCCCTGGTGGCATTTGGCGCCCTCACCTCTGCTCAAATGATTACAGCCATCGCGGGCTACATTCCAGCAGCCCACTATGCAGATCGTTTCGGACGCCGCCCCTTTATCCTCGTGACCTTCGCTCTGTTTGCTCTGTTCCCCATTATCCTGGTCGGCCTCCCTGCAGAGTGGTTGATCGTGGCCTTCATCGCCGCCGGGCTGCGTGAACTGGGAGAGCCGGCTCGCAAAGCGCTCATTGTCGATCTGGCGGATGCATCCCATCGTGGACGCGTGATCGGATTCTATTATCTCATTCGTGGCCTGGTCACCATACCCGCCCCATTATTGGGGGGCTTGCTCTGGCAACGCGGTTACACTTGGCCCTTCATCATTGGTGGCGCCATCTCCGCCATAGGATTCGGCATTTACTATGTCACGAGTGCGCGCACCATCGAGGCTTCCCATGTGTGATGCTTCACGAATGATACGTTCACATGCATCCACAAACGGAACAGGGATAGAAGCCGCTCGAGGTTCCGCTCTCATTTTATTTCTTGACGTCCTCATCCATTGGGCAAAAACACCATGACTTCCGCAGAACATCCCTGGGAAAAAATATATAAGAAAGACGGGCGAGTATTTCCCGAACCGTTCCCTCGATTCCACGAAGCAGTAGATTTATTCGTCGAGCACGGCTGCTCGAACATTTTAGATCTAGGTTGCGGCAGTGGAAGGCATACTGTCCATCTCGCGTTGGAAAACTTCAAGACTTTCGGTCTTGATATCTCTCCATCTGGCCTAGGTTTAACCCAGGAATGGCTTCGCGAGAAGGGGTTGGAAAGTCGCATTGTGCTCTCCGATTTTCGGCATCCTCTCCCCTTCCGTGAGGGGAGTTTTTCGGGGGTGTTCTCGACTCAGGTGATCCATCATGCCCGCATAGCCGCGGTTCGACTGGCGATACGAGAAATCTGGAGAGTCCTTTCGTCTGGAGGGGTGGCATTTATCTCGGTTGCCGCAGGAAAGGATGATGAGGAATTTGTGGAGATCGAGCCAGGCACAATTGTTCCGCTGACGGGATCAGAGGCAGGGTTGCCCCATCACATATTCTCTGAAGAAGAGCTGCGGTTGGAATTTCGTGACTTCCAAGTTTGGGATGTCTCCCTCCGAGCGGAGGGGAAAGTGTTGGTTATCACCGCCCGTAAACCATGACTCAGTCACGCTGCGTGAATTTCCCACTGTTTGCATTAGAATATTGCTTCTTAGATTCAAGTCTCAAGTGCAACTTTGAAGGTTGGAATAAGAGGTAAGCTGAAGTAGC
>JAIWHF010000175.1:0-5212 GCA_048629905.1 Methanosarcinales archaeon | reverse complement strand
TTACCATCGGAGAGATGCTCTGGGCACCAGTTTCACAGTCGATCGTGGCCCGCCTTGCGCCAGAGGATATGCGCGGCCGCTATATGGCCCTCTATGGATTCAGTTGGGCAGTCCCCTTCGCAATAGGTCCTCTGCTAGCGGGTCTGGTTATGGATTATTATGACCCCAACTGGGTGTGGTATGCCAGCGGCATCATAGGCCTGATCTCCGCAGCGATGTTCGGCTTGATGTCCATTCGATCATCACGCAAAGAAGCGTTGGCGGCAACCGCCGATTAGATCTAAATTTATCCATTTCGGGCTCCAGCCAGGGCTTCATTTCCTTTTAGTTTTTCATCTTTAGCCAGCTGGAGTGTAAACGCGGACCTCGCTCTCGAGGCGTTCGTTAAGACGATCCTTCTCCACTTCGAGGTCGTAGCGCGCCTGCAATCGCAGCCAGAATCCTTCTGACAAGCCAAAAAAACGCTCAAACCTCAACGCTGTGTCAGGCGATACCCTACGCTTACCATGAACAATCTCATTAATTCGTCGAGGGGACACACTGATATCCTTTGCGAGCCGATACTGGCTAATCCCCATAGGCTTGAGGAATTCCTCGAGGAGGATTTCTCCAGGATGGATTGGCTCTAGTTTATCTTCCTTCATCGCTCACTCCCTATGATAATCGACGATTTCAACATCGTACGTATCGCCTCGTCTCCATACAAAGCAAATCCGCCAGCGCTGATTGATACGGATGCTATGCTGTCCTTGCCTATTACCAACGAGTTTCTCAAGGCGGTTTCCGGGCGGAACACGCAGATCATCCAGCACTCTGGCAACATTGAGGACCTCCAGCTTGCGGCGTGCGCTTCGCTGGATCTCCGGAGGAAGCTTTCGAGAGAATTGACGGCTGAAGACCCTCTCTGTTTCCTTGTCCGCAAAACTCCTGATCACAAATAACATAATAACGCTTAACGTTATTAACGTCAAGCGTTATTATCAAGTGTTTATGCAAAATATGGATATTTGCTTGGCAGGCTATCTACACACTTAGCGGCGTCTCTTATTGACGCTGCTAAGCGCGAAGGACATTTCTCCCCTATCTATATGAGCCTTTTCACTATCTATTGTGCCCTTAGTAAAATATCGTACAATTCATGCCCGCATTGCGGTATTCCGTTTTTTAAGGTTGATAAAACGGCAAGATTAACCCGGAGGTGAGAATGAGGCGGCTCCGACATGCCTTCGTCGTCCTGACTTTGATCACATTATTCCTCGTTATCGCTGTCGTTCTGGGGACACCACAAGCGCAGGCGAGTGAGACAATGGATCCTATCCAGGATCCGCAGTTGTCCCTTTTACGGCTCGCATCTGTCCACCTCACAGAAACCACCCCACCACCGCCCCCCGAACAAGACACATGTTTGCATTGCCACCTGAGCGGCTCGATCGACAATATCTGGACCCCATTGGCCCGTTGGATCGTGTTTGGATTCGGAGGCCTGGTCTTTCTCGTCGGGGCTTATCGGACGGGCAGCGGATGGGTTACACGAAAGCCATGGAAACCGCTTTGGGAGCGCGCTGTCGATTGGCTTGACGACCGGTTCCAGATCGTCGAACCAATGCGTGAAATTCTCAGCAAGCCTGTTGCCATGTTTTCCACACGCTGGATGTACTGCTTAGGTGGGATAACCTTCACTCTTTTCATGATTCAAGCCGTGACTGGCACCATGCTCGCGTTCTACTACAAACCAACACCTGAAGCAGCCTATGCCAGCATTCAATTCATCGAGACTGAAGTTCGCTTCGGCGCGGCCATTAGAGCCATCCACCATTGGTCGGCGAACGGCATGGTCGTAATGGTCGTCGCCCATATGGTGCGCGTGTTCATCCATGGCGCTTTCAAGGCGCCGCGCGAGCTCAATTGGATATCAGGCGCACTTCTACTCATCCTTACCTTCGCTTTTGGATTAACGGGGTACCTGCTGCCATGGGATCAGCAAGCTTATTGGGCAACGACCGTGTCAACCGAGATCGCCGGCGGCATCCCCCAGATCGGTGACATCTTACTCGTGTTCATGCGCGGTGGTTGGGATGTCTCCGCAGTCACTTTGAGCCGTTTCTATGCGTTGCACGTTCTGGTAATACCGGTCGGCGCCCTGGGGCTGATGGGTATACATTTCCTGATGATTCGCCGGCAAGGCATCCATCGACCACTCTAATAACAAAGCTAATGGAGGAAGCATGACTGAGGGAGAATCCAGTCCAGAAGAAAAAACCATCCCCTTCTTCCCTGACCATATTTGGACCGAGGCGAAAGTCGTTATTTTGATAATGGTGATAATGATCATTGTGGGAATCGTGGGCTTGATATCCCCTATCGGGCTTGAGTCCCCAGCCGACCCGATGGTCACACCACACGTAAAATCCGATTGGTACTTTCTCTTCCTTTATGAAATGTTGAAGTACGTACCGAAAACCATCGGTGTGATAATTCCCATTATCGGGTTGATCCTGATCGTGATCTGGCCATTCCTCGATCGAAAGGGTGATACGGTCCGAGCACGAAATGTCCGCTGGATTATTGTAGTTGTCGGCTCAATAGTCGTGATCGGCCTTACGATCATGGGAGCCCTGAGTTAACAATACTGACGAGATTTCCCATTCGTCAATCGGAAAACGGAGAGCCCTATGACAGACCAAGAAGCGAAGGTACCGCGCAGAGGCTTCCTGAAAATCCTGAGCAGCCTGTTCGCTGCTCTGGGATTGACCGCAATCGCTGGACCCGCAATCGCCTACTTCTGGCCCTCTAAGCTGGAAGAAATGCCCACAGAGCCGGTTTCCGCGGGGAGCGAAGACTCGATCCCTGAAGGAGAGTCCAAGACGATTAGATTCGGTCGCTACCCAGCGTTAGTGATTAATACACCGGAGCGAGGGATTGTCGCCTACTCCTCCGTCTGCACACACTTCGCCTGCCTCGTGGATTGGAACCCCGAGTCCAAGATGATCGAGTGTCCCTGCCATGAAGGTTACTTCAACGCCGTTGATGGCTCGGTCATCAGTGGTCCTCCCCCTACCCCGCTTGAAGAGATACTCGTCACGATCGTAGATGGAAACATACTCATAGGCGGTGAAGCTTGACCACAGACACAGCGCCATCTTCAACACAGCCCGAAATCACCCGTGGACCTTCGCGCTGGCCGCGAGCGATTCGAGAATTCCTGCTTCACGCCATCATCCAGGACAGGGTGCTTAAGCGTGCTTATCCCGGCATTATGCATTTATTGATCTTCTGGGGAATGATGATCCAGATCCTCGGGACCGTGATCAACCTGCTGCAATACCCTCTTTTCCTGCCCATTGAACTTCCCTGGCCGCGTGGCACCTCATTGCTCTGGTTCGAGTTGGTGATGGATATTGGGGGTGGAATGATCATCGCCGGACTTCTATTGGCTCTCGCCCGGAGAGTGTTTTTCAGGCCGACTTACCTCAAGAACCGACTGGAAGATGGCTATACACTGCTCTTGCTTTTCACGATTACGATCCTAGGTTTCTTCGCCGAGGCGGTTCGCTTCCTCGCCACCCAGCCCGCATGGCAAAACTGGAGCCCAATCGGGAACTTGCTCGCACAAGCACTTTCAGGCGCCGGTGTAACCATCGGCCCGAATGCCCCCATTCACGCCGTCCTCTTTTGGACACACTCGGTCGTGGGTTTTCTCTTTGTCGTCAGCCTTCCTTTTACAAAACTCAGGCACATTGTCACGGGTCCTCTAAACATCATCCTGAGACCGTTTCGGCCATTAGGAGAACTGGACACGATCGAGGACCTGGAGACAGCAGAGGTCCTTGGCGCGGGCGAGATCGCCCAATATCCATCGGTCTCCCTTTTGTCATTTGACGCCTGTACACAATGCGGTCGGTGCGAGAGCGTATGCCCGGCCACGATCAGCGGTATGCCGTTCTCGCCGCGAGAGTTGATCGACACGCTTCAAGCGTCCATGCACAGCACCTTGATGGGAGAGAATGGAAATTCGTCCGACCCGCTGCTCGGCGGGTTTATCGATAAGGAGTACCCCTGGTTGTGCACAACCTGCGGCGCCTGCCTGCACGCATGTCCCCTGTTTATCGATCCTGTTTCCGCAGCGATTGAAATGCGGCGCTACTTGACGCTTAGCACCGGGGAGATCCCCGGGTCGATCGGTGAAACCTTGATGCAAATGGAGCGCCGGGGCAACCCCTGGGGACTGCCTCGTGAGGAACATGCGCCCTGGGCACGTGAGACAGGAATACGCGTGCTCCAACCTGGTGATGAAACGGACGTCCTGCTCTTCATCGGCTGCGCCTACGCCTACGACAGCAGAAATCATGCCGCCGGCCGTGCTCTAAGCGAACTACTTCAAGAAGCGGGCGTCGATTTCGCCATCCTGGGATCTGCTGAAGGGTGCTGCGGCGAGACTGCACGCAGGATGGGGCACGAGCATCTCTTCCAGGTGATGGTTGAAGAGAACATGGCTGCTTTCAAAGATGTACACTTCAATCGTGTGGTGTCGGGTTGTGCGCACTGCTTTAATACACTTAAAAACGAATATCCTCATTTCGGCGCCGACTTCGAGGTCATCCATCATACAGAGCTGCTCGCCGAGCTCGTAGCCAGCGGGCGCTTGCAGCCGAAGACGCAAGCCGACGGAGGCACCTTCACCTATCATGACTCCTGCTACATCGGGCGCTACAACGAGATCTACGATGAGCCCAGACAGGTATTGGATAGCGTTGAGGGATTGCAGAGAGTGGAGATGCCGCGCAACCGCGAAAACGGATTCTGCTGCGGTGGTGGCGGCGGCGTGGCCGCTATCCAGCGGGCGACCCCGCTGCGCCACAAGGTGTTCGAGATCAAGATGAAACAGGTCGAGGATTCCGGCGCCGACATAATGGTTTCCGCCTGCGCCAACTGCCGCCAGACTCTGGACGGCGGCAAGGAGCACTACAAATGGGACCGTGAAATCGGCAGCCTGGTCGAGATCGTCGCCGATCATCTGGTGGAAGCCTGAATCAAACCTCCCAACTGCCTGAAAACTCAATGGGGCGGGCCATTGCGCCCGCCCCCTCTTCCTCCCGCTGAAGGGAAATCCGGACTATTCCTCGAACCGCGCCGTATCGCCGGGCAACAAAGGTCTTTCCGGCAGGGTCACCTCGGCGGTGAGCTTGCGCCCCTCCCGAAAATATTCGCTGCT
>JAIWHF010000174.1:0-5218 GCA_048629905.1 Methanosarcinales archaeon | reverse complement strand
TGAACCGTACTTCAAGATATTATTGGGTCCACTGCTCGAACTGCCCAGGCCCATACCGGCGGAAAAATGGCGTCGTTTTACGTTCCTTTATACGACCGGCGAGCGCTTGACGCAGGCGAACGATGTACGTGATTTGCGAGTCCCCCCATCCGATGAGCGTGATCGTTTGTGGAAGCTCATCCGTGAGCGATCGGAGAATGGTGGTGGCTTCTCCGCCCAATCTGAAATTGGGATGCAAGAAACCTTGAATCAACCCACCAGGAATAGAGAGGAAGAGGAATGACGGCGATAATCATTCGGTCGGGAACGTTGGTCACCGCCAGTGAAGTAATTCGAGCGGATTTGCTCATACGCGATGAGCGGATCGCGGCAATTGGGGAAGACATCGCCGCAGATGATGCCGAAATCATCGACGCGGAGGGAAAGCTCGTTTTTCCCGGAGGCGTCGACCCACACACGCACCTCGACCTGCCGATGTTCGATACGGTTTCCTCCGATGATCACTACACAGGGCACAAGGCGGCAGCATTTGGGGGGACGACAACAGTGATGGATTTTGTGCCGCAAGATCAGCCTACGCTGCGGCAGGCAATCGATAATTGGCACCGTAAAGCGGATGAGAAGGCGGCGGTCGATTTCGGCTTTCATATGAATATCACCAACCTGGATGATGACGTCATGGCAGAAATCCCTGCGCTGCTCGACGAAGGGGTTACGACATTGAAGGTGTTCACGGCCTATAACGGGCGTCTCCGACTCCAAGATGGAGAGATCTTCCGGGTTATGCGCCTAGGGGCTGAGCAGGGGATGCTCACGATGATGCATGCCGAAAATGGAGATGTGATCGAGATACTAACCGCTGAGGCGCTTGCAGCAGGGCATACTTCGCCTGAATGGCACGCGCTCACACGACCATCTTGGGGCGCCGTCGAATCGGTCTTGCGCGGGATCGCGCTGGCAGAGCAAGCAGGTTCGCCTCTCTATATCGTGCATGTCAATACAGCTGGGGGACTGGATCAGATTCGCTACGCACGCCAACGCGGCTTACAGGTGATGGGAGAGACCTGCCCTCCCTATCTCTTCTTCACTATTGAGAATCTGCGCGGAGATGAAGGCGCAAAATGGATCTGCTCTCCCCCGATGCGGACGGAGCAAGACAACGCAGCTCTTTGGAACGGGATTGCGGATGGCGGATTGCAAACCATCGGGACGGATCATTGTCCCTTCTTCTACGATGGGACCAAACCAGTTAAGTACGAGGGGAAGAGCGTTAAGATCCCCGGGAAGGAACTGGGCGCAGATGACTTCACGAAAATCCCGAATGGTCTTCCCGGTGTTGGAGATCGAATGCCGATTCTCTGGTCGTATGGTGTCGGACAAGGGAAAATCACTCCTAACCAGTTCGTCGCGTTAACAAGCACGAACGCAGCGAAGATCTTCGGGCTGTATCCGCAGAAAGGAGCTCTATTACCTGGATCGGATGCTGACATTGTGATCTGGGACCCAGCGCGTGAATTAACCTACGGTATGGAATTCGCCCAGCATCGTACGGATTACAATCTCTACGAAGGATGGCAATTGAAGGGGTACCCGGAGAAGGTGTTCCTGCGTGGACAACTCATTGTAGATGAAGGCAAATGGCAGGGTAAGGCGGGGATGGGGCGTTATCTCCATCGCCGCCCGGGTGGTGAGATTCTTTGATGGTCTTGAAACGCGACCTGCCAGATGCTAGAATCAGTGAACCTCGGATTGGTGGTCGTTCACAGAGTGGATCTGTGACCGGCGTTAAGCAGCCTCGCTAACCGTAAAGTGCCACCGGATCCTCAATCCTCTCAGAAGAAGCGAATATGGCTCTTTGGAAAAAGTATCTGCAACCCTCAACCGTCGAAGATGCACTGGCAGCGCTGGGTGTTGAACCCGATCGCTCCGCTGTCGTCGCCGGCGGCACCGATCTTTTGCTCGATCTCCAGCAAGGCCGGCATTCAGCGGTTAACACATTGGTCGACGTAACCCAAATTCCTGAAATGACGGCGATTCAAAAACAGGATGATTTCCTTCACATCGGCGCAGCTGCGTCGCTTTATGAAATTATTCTGGATGCCAGCACCCAAAAGCACGCTCAAGGACTCACTGAAGCATGTGGGCTCATCGGAGGCACCCAGATCCGTAATGTGGCAACGCTTGGAGGCAATGTGGGACATGCGCTTCCAGCGGGTGATGGGACAATCGCACTGATAAGCCTGAGGGCGGAAGCCCAGCTCGCTTCTACGAAGGAGCGAAGGTGGGTTCCTGTTGAGAATCTCTTCGAGGGACCAGGTCGACCCAGCTTTGACCGTTCACGAGAGATTATCGTCGCTTTTCGCGTTCCGCTGTCCGGCGAAGGAGAAGGCTCGGCATTCAAGCGAGTCATGCGCCCTCAGGGTGTGGCTATCGCGATATTGAATATGGGAATCTGGCTGCGACGAGGAAGCAGCGGAAAAATTGAGGAACTTCAAATTGCTGTTGGACCAGCTGGACCGCGACCGCTGCGGGCGCTGAAGACAGAGGCGGTCTTACGTGGTCAGTCTTTTGATTCTGTTAATAATCAGAGCGCGGTTCAACATCTGCTGCAAGAGGTGAAATTACGGACTAGCCCACACAGATCGACGAAGGCTTATCGAGAACATATCCTGCCGACGTTGTTCCAGCGCACGATAACGGAGGCCTGGGAACGGGCTGCGAGCAAACACGAATGAAACCTATGTATTGGTCTTGGGCTGAGAGAGTGAAACGATGAAATTCTGGATAAACGGAGTGGAAAAGGAGATCGAAGTTCTCCCCGGGGAGATGCTCTCTGATCTTCTCCGGACCCGTCTGGGGATGACCGGTACGAAGATCGGGTGCGGCGAAGCGGAGTGCGGCGCCTGTACGGTTTTGATCGACGATGATCCGATTCTCTCCTGCGTTTATCCGGCAGAGCGAGCCGATGGACGAAAGATCATAACGATCGAAGGACTGGCGCAGGATGGTCATCTGCATCCACTGCAGGAGGCTTTCGTCCAATATGGTGCCTTGCAGTGTGGCTTCTGCATGCCGGGACAAATCATGACCGCCGCATCGCTCTTAAAGAAGAACCCGACCCCCGATGAAATGGAGATCAGGGGTGCCTTGAAGGATACGCTCTGCCGCTGTGCCGGCTACCCGACGATTATCCAGGCTGTCCAGGCAGCCGCTAGAACAATGAACACAGGTGAGCCTATCTCTCCTCTGGCGTTGGAAGAATCAGAGGACACAAATGCGGTCGGTCATATACAGCCGCGACCGGATTCTTTTGAGAAGGTAACCGGGGCGGCTCGATTTGCCGATGACCTTCAATTCCCAGGAATGCTTGTTGGACGAGTATTGCGGGCGGGAGTACCTCACGCAATTCTTAAACGGTTAGACATCCAGGCCGCGATTGATAGCGCAGGTGTCGTGGCTGTGCTCGTTGCGGAGGACATCCCCGGGGACCGCAATCATGGTCTGGTTATTAAGGATTGGCCCATCCTCGTGGGTGTAGGCGAGAAGGTTCGCTATGTCGGTGACGCCGTCGCGCTCATCGCTGCGGAGACACTTGATGATGCGGAGAAGGCTTTGTCGGTGATCGAGATGGAGTTTGATCCGCTGCCGGTCGTGGTGGATCCGGTCTCTGCGAATGAAGCCTCAGCTGAGAAAGTCCATGATGGTGGCAATTTACTAAAACACATCGAGGTTCGGAAGGGTGATGTAGATAGTGGGTTTGAAGGCGCGGATATCAACCTCGAAGGAGTATTTCACACACCGCCTAACGACCACGTCTTCCTTGAGCCTGAATGCAGTATCGCTGTTCCATCAACAAACGGGCGTATGGAGATTTATGTTGGTTCGCAGATTCCCTATGCTGATCGAGAACAGGTGGCTCGCAGCCTGGGCTTGCCGGATGAGCATGTGCGCGTGATCGGGACACCGATCGGGGGTGGATTCGGCGGCAAGGAAGATATCGCTGGGCAGATCCATGCTGCTTTGCTTGCGAAAGCCTGTGATCGACCCGTGAAGGTCCTTTTCAACCGGCAGGAAAGTCTGCTTGTGCATCCCAAGCGGCACGCAACGCAGATTCGCGTTCGTATTGGAGCCAGACAGGATGGTACGTTGACGGCAGTCGAGACCGAGCTGTTCGGAGATACAGGTGCATATGCATCCCTCGGGGAGAAAGTGATGACCCGGGCGACAACTCACTCGACAGGTCCATATAACATCCCCCATGTTCGGGCGGATTGCTTCGCCATGTACACCAATAACCCCCCGGCAGGTGCATTCCGGGGTTTTGGTGTAACGCAGTCATGCTTCGCAGTTGAGTCGCTCATGGATGAACTGGCGCACACACTTGAGATCGATCCTGTTGAAATCCGGCGTAAGAACGCACTGCAAGTGGGTCACGTCACCAATACAGGTCAATTACTGGGCGAAAGTGTTGGGTTGCTGGAGTGCATCGACCGGGTTGAAGATGAGCTTCACAGAATCTCGCCGGAAGGCAACCCGTTCGAGGCGAAAATCGTTTCAGGACAACCTAACCGGCGCTGCGCCTGGGGCATCGCCGCCGCCTTTAAGAATACAGGGCTTGGTGGGGGAGCGCCCGATAAAGCATCTGCAGAGGTGGAACTCTATCCCGATGGGACGGCGCAAGTGCGCACCTCCTCGGCGGATATGGGGCAGGGGTTAATGACCGTCCTCCAGCTGATCGCTGCGGAGGAACTTACCCTTCCTCCTGATAAGGTGCGTGTCTTACTCTCCGATACCGGTTTAACACCGGACGGTGGACCCACGACGGCCTCGCGCCAAACCTATGTAACCGGAAATGCCGTTCGGTACGCTTCCGCAACCGTCCTCCAGGCGGTTCGCTCAACGCTGGCCGAACGCTTTGATGTGCCGCCGGCGACGATTAAATTCATCGAAGGGTTAGCCCATGTCGATGGAAAGCAGATCGAACTGGCTGAAACAATTGAGATAATGAATGCTGCAGGACAGGAGCCGAAGGCACTTTATGAGTACTGGGCACCAGAGACCCAGCCGCTCGGAACGGGCGGGGATATGCATTTCGCTTACTCATTCGCCGTACAGGCTGCTGAGGTCGAGGTCGATCTTGATACAGGTGAAGTGAAGGTCCTGCGCGTCATCGCCGCTAACGATGTTGGACGTGTGATCAACCCGCTGGGATTGAGAG
>JAIWHF010000173.1:0-5251 GCA_048629905.1 Methanosarcinales archaeon | reverse complement strand
GAGATTGAGGCGATCGTCAACCAAATTCTGGATACGATGAGCCCTGAACAACTCGAAGCAATCGCAGCGATGGAGCTCACCCAGGAAGGTATCTTCGAGCTCACCCAAGAATTAGGCATTGCCCGCGGCGGAGATTGGACAGGAGAGGGTGATCCACGCAGCAGCGCACCAGACGGAATGGTCCCCGGCTCCGGCGGGGGTCCAGGCGGTGGCATGGGTGGTGGAAGATTTAGTGAAGGCGAGGGATCCCTGGACCTGGATCCAGAGCAAATCGCTACGCTTCAGGCAGAACGAGCTGAAAAACAGTCTTCAGGAGATCGATTCTCGATGTTCTTGATCAATCCTCTGATTCAGATGCTTGAGGAGCGGTCGCAGTCGTAAACGTGCTGTTTGAAGAGCGGGGGCGGTTCACGGACCGCCTCCGCATCAGCATAAAAGTGTTTAGTAAGCGAATAGCTTGACGAATACCGCTTCAAAGTATCTTCATAATATCTTTATATATTCTTGCTATGCTTAGTACTGTTCTATTGAGTTCACCAGCAATCACTCACGCAAACATCTCGCCCCATCACGCTGGGATTCTCAAGATTGAATGAAAGAATGAGCTGAAAAGACGATGGCAAAAAAGATCCTGGTTGTCGATGATGAAGAACGCTTAGTGTCCTTGGTGAAAGCCTACCTTGAGCAGGAAGGCTTTCGGGTTGCGACAGCCAGGGACGGCAAAGAAGCCTTGGTTGCAGCGCGGGCCGAAAAACCAGACCTGATCATCCTCGATATCATGATGCCGGAGATGGATGGCTACGAATTCATGCGCCTGCATCGCCGCGAACAAAACACACCGATCATCCTTCTCACTGCGAAGGTAGATAAAGACGACAAGGTCGTCGGGCTAGAACTGGGCGCGGATGATTACGTAACAAAGCCTTTCCGGCCGCGCGAGCTCTTAGCCCGCGTCCGCGCCGTCTTGCGCCGTTCAGGAGAAACCGAACCAACTGCTGAGATTCTTCACCATGCGGACATTACACTCGACCGCGAGAGTCATAACGTAAAGGTCGGAGAGGCGTTTGTGAACCTGACCCCCTCGGAATTCGACCTGCTGGCAGTTTTGATGTCGTCGCCGGGTCGAGTTTTCTCTCGCCTGGATCTCCTGGATCACATTCAGGGTATCGCTTATGGAGGCTACGAACGCACGATCGACGTTCATATTAAGAACTTACGCTCAAAGATCGAACCTGATCCGCGCTCACCGCGTTATATTGAAACAATATACGGCGTGGGCTATCGCTTCACCAGGGAATAATTGCCATGCGCTCGCTTAGCTTAAAGCTCATCCTCGCCTTTCTGGCTGTCGTCCTGGTTGCGGTGGCGCTTGTGGCAGTGATCGCCAGTCAAACGACGGCGAAGGAATTTTCTGACTTCATCTTCGACCAATATCAGGAAGGAACTATCTCACAACTGGAGGAGTACTATCGCAGCCATGGTGAATGGACAGGCGTGGATGCGGAAGTATCTTTGCCTGGCAGGATTCCCCTGGATGGACACATTCCCCCTGGCGCGAGAGAAAGAGGCAGCATCACAATCACCGATGTAAGTGGAAAGATCATCATCGCCGGATCTGGTTATCAACTTGGGGATACGATCTCGCAAGCTGAATTTGCAGATGCAAGTCCGATCACTGTCGATGGACAAACCGTGGGCTGGATACTCTCAATACGCTTGGAATTCGGGCGGGGACCGTCTGAAGCGCTCTTCCTGAACCGCATCAATCAGACGCTCATTCTAAGCGCGATCGGGGCATTGTTTGTCGCCCTTGTCCTGGGGATATTCCTTGCTCGCACCCTCACGCGGCCACTTCGTGAACTGACGGCGGCGACGCGCGCCGTCGCTGAGGGGGACCTGGGGTTGACGGTGCCGGTTCGCTCGAGGGATGAATTAGGCGAACTGACGGCATCGTTTAACCGAATGAGCGAAGAACTCGCTCGGTCGACCAGTATACGTCGTCAGATGACTGCCGATATCGCCCACGAGCTGCGCACACCCATTAGCATCATCCTTGGGCACGCAGATGCAGTGCACGATCGCGTTCTCCCCCCCACCCAGGAAACCTTCGACATCATCCGGGATGAGGCCTGCCGTCTTGAGCGCCTGGTCGAAGATCTACGCACACTTTCAAGGGCGGACGCGGGAGAACTGGCGCTCACGCGCCGGCCCTTTTCCCCTGCCGCGCTGCTGGAAGATGCAGCTGCCGCATATCATCCGCTGGCTCTTGAAAGAGGGATCAAGGTGCAGCGCGAAATTGCTCCTGACCTACCCGAAGTATATGTTGACCCCGATCGAATGGCGCAGGTGTTGGGCAATTTACTGAGCAATGCGCTGCGCTACACACCCGAAGGTGGGACCGTAACCCTCGCCGCTTCACTCCTGGAGCATGAGGTTGAAATACGCGTCCAGGACACCGGGCCAGGAATCGAGGCCGAGGACATCCAACACGTCTTCGACCGGTTCTATCGGGCGGATAAGTCGCGCCAGCGTGACAGCGGCGGTTTGGGTCTGGGCTTGGCGATCGCCAAGTCGATCGTAGAAAATCATGGCGGCCGCATCTGGGCGGAGAGCCCCGACGATTCTGGGACGACATTCGTCATCATGCTCCCAATCGCCAATCGCAACGACCATGACGATGAACGATCGCATTAATCTTAATCTGTGATCAGCGAAATTACGCCATCCTCAGATCTCAGGCTTAGCTCCACTATCAAGATTGGCAATTTTTTCAAGTGCCGCCTTGTCGGTCATTTCGAATTCGGTCCGATTCACTGTAATTAGACCCTCACCCGCGAATCGGGATAATACCTTGCACACCATCACGGGAGTTGTCCCTATCATGGCCGCCATTTCATCCAGCGTCTGCTCACGAGCGATGCGCAGGTCGGCGCTATCTTCAAACTGAGTAATGATTAAGCGGGCCAACCGGCCGGCGACAGGTTGGAAGGTCAGATCCTCGATAAAATCACTAGCCTGTCGAATCCGTCTCATCAACATCAAACACAGCGCCCATAAAGCTTCTGGATTTTTCTGCACAAGTGGAAGTATGTGGCTTCCATGCCATAGATAAATGGAACTTCTCTCCTTCACTTCAAGAGCTGCCGGTAAGGGACCCTCATCGAAAAGAGTGGGGCTCCAAAATACCTGCTCAGGCTGTACCTGGAGCGCGCCCAGGATGCGGCCTTTTGTTGATACCTTCACGACGTTAATAAGTCCAGTATCAACCACAAACAGGTACGGCCAAACGTCCCCATAATGAGCTATATATTCATTTCTTTCATAGCTTTTTCGAATTGCGACTTGCGCCAGTTCCAATCGCTCCTGGTCGCTTAGACCTGCAAATTCAGACACGCCCGCGATCAATTCGGTAATTCGTTCCATCTGCAATCCTCTTTAGGTGCGCCCCTCAATTATCGCTATTATCTTTCCTTAAGGAAATGCAATTTGCTGGTTTTAGTGCCATAAATGAAGGGATCCCACCAAATTATCTTCCAAGAGGAGAGAGAAAAGATGAATGAAGTAAGTGACTCGATCGGCGCCCGCCGGACTATGGCTATCCTAGCTGTAGTTTTTGGGCTTTTTGTCGTCATATTCGGACCTACCCTGATCCAATCCACCTTAGATGTGTTGACTGAAAAGATTGCCAGCCTCATTCCCACACAACCAGGCATGGTCCTTGCTGGGGTTTTGTTGCCAATATTTTTCATCATCTTTCGGGGAATTGATATTGTCGCTGGCATCACCCTCGTGCTAATCGCCTATCCCCTTTGGAAAGGGGAAAAATGGGCATGGCCCGTGGCGCTCAGCTGCATCTCGTTTCCAACGCTTTTCGGAATTTACACATCCCTGCCATTTTTAGTCCAGTTCGGGAAACCTGCACCAGCCGCGCTTCTTCTTTTACTCGGCCTGATTACTTTCTGGGCATTTTTGTTTTTGAAGGTGGGCAGTCGCATAGAAAAAACTGCCCGGTTCTTCGTATTCACCTTGTTGGGCATCGTCCCTGCACATATCATTGTCCTGGTTAATCACGGCGTGAAGGGATTAATGGAACGCCCAGATAAGCCTATGTTCACCGATCCTATGATAACAATTTATGGGTTTGAAGCGCCAATGAACTTCATCGCTTTTGTGATGTGCATCATCGCCATACCGTTATTGGCCTCTCGCAAACAATCCGGTTGGTGGCTGGGGCTGATTGCCGGTGTGACCGTGATTATCGCCAACTATCCAACGCACATCATCAGGATGCAGACATCCGATTTCCTAGTCGCAGGGACACTGGGCGTATTGCTCACGATCTCGCTCCTAATCCCAGCTTTCAGGACGAGTCTGCTCGGGAAGCAGGATCCGGCAACCTAGAAGAATTAACCATAACGACCCGGTTCACTCGTAACCCACGGGTGGGATCAACGCAAGAACACACCCAAAAGGGGCTGGCAAATCCAGCCCCTTTTGCCTGGATGGCATGGAAAGTCAGGCTCGGTAAGGGCAATACTGCCGGCTGTTCACTTACCAACAATCAAGCAACGGCTGAACCAAACCGGCTCCAAGCCTTTTGGATAATCAACACAAAACCATAGGCAATTATCAACAGCCCCGGCGTCATGAGTGCCTTGATTTCCTGTGGGGCCCCTTGGCGCACAGCGGAGAAGGAGAGAGCCACCGTCGCGCCGATCCACAGCACGGCGATGACCACATCGAAAGAAGCAAGTTTCCTCCGCTTGAGAGAAGATTGCCCTGCCCTGGCTGCGACGTCACCCGACAGCGATGCCTTCTGGCGGAGCAGGCTGAAGGCGATGGCCCCTGTAGGGCACTCGTCGGTGCACTTGAGGCAACGGATGCAGTTCAGGCTGCGTACCTCACCGTGGGCCGCAAGTTCGCCCATCACGTCCACTTCCATATCGCAACCGCTGTTGCACTTGCCACAGGCCAGACATTCATCGTTCACCAATCGCACCTTGCCCAGACTTGCGGTGCTAAAGAGCTTGAGCAACGCGCCGATGGGGCACAGGTAGCGGCACCAGGCCCGCCGGCCAAAGACAAAGAGGAGCACAGGACCAAACATGATCAGCGTGATCACGATGGAGACGCCGGTCTGCTGCCCACCCCAGGGCTCGACGTCGGCCAACTGGAATGTGAAGGTGGACGGGAAGGCCTGCAGCCAATTCACCAGAAGGGCATTGTAGACCTTGATCGCCAGGGCTACAAA
>JAIWHF010000172.1:0-5268 GCA_048629905.1 Methanosarcinales archaeon | reverse complement strand
CAGGCCGCTGATATCATCCTGCCAGCCATAGTTGGTGATCCCCATCCTGCCCAGCACTTCGGTCTTGATGAAGTCTTTGGCCGATCCCGGCACGATGGCCTCGATCACCTGCATGGTCATGGAGGGGTTCGTATTGCGTGATGTACATCTGATTCACAACAAAGGCAGTGCCAACGTAGGTTTGACCTTCCTCCAACACTACCTCGTAAACTTCTTCAGATACACGCGTGCCGACGGCGCGCTCGCCATCTTCAGTCATCACATTTGTTGACACTCGCAGGTCACCAAAAAATATCGTCGCCGTGTCGACACCGGCGACTTCTTTGATTCGATCTACAAGCGTGAAATCGTTGTTAAATAGATGGGCTACCATGACTGCGCCGATAACTTGTCCCGAATCGTCTTCCACCGGATAGACACTCGCCAATGCGAACCCTGCAGATCCTTCTCGTGGATCATACGGCTCCTCAGCGGCTTTTGGGGTCTCAAGCAAGGATATTTGCGCCTGACTTTCCAGACCAATATCTTCCAAGAACTCAACGGCGATGACTTCCGTCGCCGCTGCTCCCTCCCCTGAAGATAGCGCTTGTGTGACAATCGGCAGATCTCCCCAGTTCCCCTTCGTTACAGCAGGAGATAGATCCCCCCCCATTGACAGCACTCGCCCGGTAAGGATCTCACCGTTCTTGTCGAGCACAGCAATGAATTGCGTGCCGCCCAGCGGCTGCATGGTTATCTTGTTGGCGATCTGTTGATTTATCGCCGCGATTGCATCAGGCTGACCCTGAATAGCGCCGGGCATGAAATAATTGACCCTATAGTCGTGGGAGACACAATTCGCCGTCGCCGCAATCTCATTCAGCTTGCTCTGGTAGAAGGCATGTGCCAAATCCATATCCCGGGCAACGCGCTGGTCTTCAGCTACGGCTAGATAGTTCCCAATCACCCTTGAGGTAACGAGTGCGAATACACCCACAGTCAGAGCGGCAACGATCGAGAAGCAGACGATCAGGACGACCAGCAAGCGCCCACCCAGTAATCTATCGAGGAATCGCTTCATGATTCTGATCCTATCTTCCCGGATAAAGTATCGTACTTATCCCTCATGCATTAAACCCCATCGCCAGGCGACCCAAAGAGCCATCTGATACCGAGGGCGATCAACACAACCCCTTCCCAGGTTATGACTAAGCGCGGTTGTAGTGGGAGGATGATCAATGAACTGGAAGAGTTTGAATATCGGGGTCAGTAAATACACGGCTCGGGTCCTCCCCCCTCAAGACATATCGAGACACATACAGTATAGAATCACTTGCCGCGCCACCAAGTGTCGAATGTCATTGAGCTCATGAAATCGCTGCCCTGGAAATCGAATTGTTCATGCAGAGGCTCGACAATCAGCCTAGAAAGTATCTTGGATTCAAATCACCAAACCAAGGTTTCATCAACCAACCACCCGCGGTTACATATGGTTGCTGAATCCAAGACCCTTAATTAGGATACAAGCTGGAAATAATTCCTGGGTGGGGCCAGGCAAGAACGTGGTTTTGCGGAGTTATTCCTTGGCCATCGCCAGCAGGTCAATATTCGCGGGATCATGAACGAAGCCCCAGAAAGCGTCCAGCGCTCGGTTCGCCGGGCGGAGCTTTTTTCGGATCATGTATATCTTTCGTCGCAGGTCGAACCCGGCGACGGGTACCTCGGCAATAATCCCCATGGCCAGAGGGCAAGACGCTGCGATACGTGAGACGAAAGACACGCCAAATCCTGCTTCGACCGTCATGACAATTGCCTCAGAGCTTCCAAGCTCGAGGAAGGCATTCAGGTCCTCCAGAGCGATATCGTGTTGGCCGAGTTCGGTCGAAAGAACCCTGCTCGTTCCGGAAGTAGGCTCGCGAAGGATCATATTCTCTGCAAGCAAATCGGAAGGCTCGATGACCTCTTGTTTTGCCCAGGGGTGTTCGGCAGGGACGATGAGGACGATACGGTCTTCGAAAAATACCTGGCACTCCACTTCACCCTCACAAGCTTCGAAGCTGACCGCGCCCAGATCGGCATCCTCTTCTAACAGGTTTGGGATAACACCTGAGGACGTACATCTTGAAATAGAAATCCCGACGCCGGGGTGGCGTTCATGAAAACGTGCGGCGAACTGCGGCAGGATGTACTTACCGGCAGTTGTGCTGCAGGCGATGCGCAGGTGCCCCACGACCTGTTCCTGAAGTGAGTCCATGATCTGCTGAATCTCAACGGTATCCCCCAGCAATTTGCGAGCGCGCGGGTACAACAAGCGTGCCGCCCCGGTCATTTTCACCCTATGACTGGAGCGGTCGAACAGCTCTACACCGAGGGCTTGCTCAAGCGCCTTGATGTGATGGCTGACCGTCGGCTGCGAGATATGCAATCGCTGTGCAGCTTCCGAGAAACTTAGATTCTCAGCAACCGATAGGAAGACTTGCAATCTGGTCAAGTCGATCATTCAATCAATCTCTCCTCAGGGTTGGCAAGTATGACATGAATTATACCCCCCGCACAACTCCCAGAATATGTACTGTATTAGTGACAAAACCAAACAATACGGATACTTTTACTTGACAACTTCATCTAATCTATTGTAGAATATGGAACCGGTTCCATGTACGTAAGAAATCCAGGTTTTTTCGATGCCAGCGACGATCCGTGATGTGGCCAAGAAGGCCGGTGTGGGGCTGGGGACAGTCTCGCGAGTCCTGAACCAGAGTCCCCAGGTCAGCAGTAGTACGCGCCAACGCGTGCTGGATGTAATCGAAGAATTGGATTACAGCCCTAACCCCATCGCCCGCCGATTGTCTCTCGGAAAGACCCACACAATTGCCGTCATCATCCCTTTCTTCACCCGCCCCGCAGCTGTTGAACGTTTGCGGGGCATCACTTATTCGATTTCCGGTACAGACTATGACTTAATCGTCGCTAATATCGAAACCCCAGAACGTCGCGTCGCAGCCTTCAAGGACCTTGCTCGCCGGGAACGGGTGGATGGTGTTCTAATTATTTCACTGCCGTTTTCGGAAAAGGATGCAGAACCCTTCAGAAAATCCGGCATACCCCTCGTCATCATCGATGTTAATGATCCATTACTCAATGATTTCAATCGCATCGTTGTAAACGATATCGAGGGCGGGCGCAAAGCCGTGCAGCACCTCCTCGATCTTGAGCACACGAACATCGGATACATCAGCGATGTACTCGAAGACCCTTTCCCCTTCTCAGCCAGCCGTGCACGCTTCAAAGGGTATTGTCAGGCACTCGAAGCTGCGGGAATCAGTCCGTGCCCAGGTTTGCATCGGCATGGAGAACATAGTCGTTCTGATGCGAAGATCATTGCAGCAGAGATGCTGCGGATGCCAGATAGGCCAACAGCGATCTTCGCCGCGAGCGACACGCAGGCTATTGGTGTGATGGAGGCAGCGCGCGATGCAGGACTGCGCATCCCCGAGGATTTATCCATCGTTGGATATGACGATGTGGAGATTTCCGAACCCCTGGGCTTGACGACGATACGCCAGCTCTTAGTTGAATCGGGTGAGAAAGGCGTTAGGCGATTATTAGAAGTAATTGAGAATCCATCAAGGGAACCCGTGTGCGAAACGATTCCCACGGAGCTTGTTATTCGTACCACGACGGCTCCACCTAGTTAAGTTCAATTTTCAATTGCTATGACAGCCGGAGGATTCTCCACAGCTGGAAGGACATGCAAACCAGGGGTTACTGGGCGGAAAGTCCCCACAAGTTGATCCCTGGTTTTTCAGGGGACGCTTCGATCGCCACCGAAGAGAGGAGGAGGCTATTAGGAGGACGAGAAAATCAATCACGAGCACTAGCAAAGAAGTATATTAAACCTAAATTTTGGAGGAAAAGAGAGATGAAGAAGAATTATCTACTACCGAGTCTGCTCATTATGGCGTCGCTTATCCTGGGCGCATGTGGTGGAGCAGCGACTGAAGAACCCGTAGTTCCAGAGCCGATTGAGCCGGCAGCAGGCGAGATCGACTGCATGGGCGCCTCCGCGGGTGATGAAATCTCGATGCTGTACCAGTGGTCGGGAACCGAGGAGGAGAACCTGAACGCAATCCTCGCACCGCTCATTGACGCTTGCGGAATCGTGCTTGCTCCCGAATCAACCCGTGACCAGGCGCTGCTCGATACCCGTGTACAGGCTGGAACACCCCCGGACATTACGTTCTGGAACGTCACCCAGCTTGCACAGTATCAGGACAAACTGGTGCCCATGACAGATCTGGGCGTGCACGGAGAAAACTACCCCGATTACTGGCAATCCATCGGGACAGTTGGCGGCGAATGGCTGGGTCTGCCCGTGAAAGCCGACCCCAAGACGCTGATCTGGTACAGCCCGATCAACTTCGATGCCTTGGGCTACACCGTACCCGAGACCTGGGCGGAATTAGACGCACTGGTCGAGCAGATGGTTGCCGACGGCAACACCCCCTGGTCGTTGGGCATGGAATCCGGTGATGCCACCGGATGGACAGGCTCAGACTTCATCCAGGATATTCTGCTCGTGACGCAGGGTCCGGCGTACGTGAACGGAATCATCGACGGGAGCATTCCCTATGATGATGCCGGCGTGCGCGAGGCCTACGAGATCTACGGAAAGTGGGCCAAGGATGCAACCTACACAGTAGGCGGCGCACAGGGCACCCTTTCAATCGGGTTCCTGGACGCAATCTACAAGGTGTTCTCGGATCCGTCCGAGGCGATGATGGTGAAGCAATCCGGCTTTGCCGGTGGCGCGACTGCCGAACAGTATCCTGACCTGGTGTATGGCACCGACTATGACTTCTTCGGTGTGCCAGGTGCGCAGGGTCTGCAGGGCGGCTCAGACTGGATGATGTCCTTCAGTGACAAACCGGCCGTGAAAGCCCTGGTGGCTTACCTGAGCAGCGTGCGCGGTGGCAAGATGTGGGCCGAAGTTGGCTTCGATCTTACCCCCAACACCGCAGGTGCAGCGGCGTATACCGACGTTTCGCTCCTGAAGAAGGCAGCGATCCTTGCTGGTGCGGAAGGCTTCACACCCGACATCGGCGATACGATCCCAGGTGGCTTCGGAAGCGCCGAGTGGAAAGCGCTCGTTGACTATGTCAATGGCGCTGACCTCGATGCGGCGCTGGCTGAAGCGGCGAACGTAGCGGCTGAAGCATTGCACTAAGCCTTAGTAAACTTGGGGGCGCCTCCACCCTGGAGCGCCCCCAGTTGTTTTCTTGCTATTCC
>JAIWHF010000171.1:0-5284 GCA_048629905.1 Methanosarcinales archaeon | reverse complement strand
ACCAGGCTGGCTACAAATTGACGGTCGTCAAGGTTAATACCAGTGCCAGTGCCGGAGATGCTGGAAACGACGGCGTTGGCTGCGACTGAAGCAGCACCGGTGCGCGCGTTCAACGTCTTCTTCGGACTTGGGAGTCCCGCGCCGCTTCAGGCTGAGGGGTTTGCTGGTGTGCTTGAGCCGCTCGAACGCGCGGATCAGGAGCTCGACGTCGTGACCGTCGATGGGGCCGAAGTACTTGAAGCCGAGCTCCTCGAACAGGATGCCGGGAACCACAAGATTCTTGAGACTTTCCTTGATCCTCCGTCCCAGGGTCTGGGCCTTTCCGCCGAAAGTTGGGATCTTGCCCAGCAGCTCCCAGACATCGGCCTCGAATCTACGGTAGACCGGCGCCGAGATCAGGCGCGTGAGATACTGGCTCATGGCGCCCACATTGCGGGAGATGGACATCCTGTTCTCATTGAGGATCACGATCATGTCTTTCTTCAGGTGTCCGGCCTGGTTGAGGCCCTCGAAGGCGATGCCGACGTAGCCAGGGAAGAGATCACCGATGCCTATTCCCGGGTCTTTGGTATACCACTTTCTCTCCTGAGCTTAAGCCCGACAAGTGACATTGTCGATTTACTTTCCACGAACGAGGGCGATGACGCAGAAAGAATCCTCTCCTTGGCAGAATTGCTGAAAATGGATGGGGAAATCTACCAAAAAGAAGGCGATGTGGAGGAAGCTCAATGGAGATTCGATCTCTCGCTCGAACTCCTCATCGCCAGCGTTGAAGTTTCAAACCAACCGGCCGTGGATACAACATTGGGCCCATTCGAGCCCATCGTCCGCCTCAGCATTCAGAACCAGACTTCCCTCGAACGTCTCGCAGCTTTATACGCGCTCTACCGCGAAGCCGGCAATTATGGTCTGGCGAAGGACCTGATCGTCGCCTTTGTTGAAACAGATGGTGGTAAGAGCGAAGGGATCGACGAGGGGACTGCATTTCTATCAGATTTGCTCGGCAGAGCGGATGAAGAGCTTGAACGAGGGAATACCAACAGGCAGGAGATCGAAGAAGCGCTGGAAACTCTGGAAGCGCTCAGAGATTAGCTGAGAAATCGGCACACAATATATACTCGGCCGCGACTTGGTTCGAAGAAAGATTGATGAGCTTTCAATGGAACCCACAACGATAATTATCCTTGTTCTCTCCATCCTCTTCATTTCGACCTTCACGCGCTCCGCACTCGGGTTCGGAGACGCCCTAATCGCCATGCCGCTGCTAGCGCTGGTCGTCGGCATGCAGGTGGCGACACCCCTGACCGCATTTGCTGCCTCGACAATTGCCCTGACCATCCTTATAACAGGGGGCTGGCGCAAAGTGGATCTCAAGGCTGCCTGGCGGTTGATCGTTTCATCCCTGGTGGGGATTCCGATCGGGTTGTACTTCCTCAAGACCGCTCCCGAGCCGGTGATCAAAGGCGCCCTAGGAGCGTTACTGATCGCCTTTGGACTTTACAATCTGATCGCGCCGAAGCTGCCAACCTTTCGGAACGAGAAACTGGCCTATGCCTTCGGTCTGATCGCCGGAATCCTGGGGGGCGCCTACAACACGAATGGTCCGCCGGTGGTGGTGTACGGCACGCTGCGCGGCTGGTCGCCGGCGAGCTTTCGCTCGACGCTGCAGGCTTACTTTTTGCCGACGGGAGGGATGATCCTGATCAGTCACGGACTGGCGGGGCTGTGGACGCCCACGGTGCTGCAGCTCTACGCGTACGCGCTGCCGATCATCATGCTGGCGATTTTCCTCGGGGGGCGGGCCAACAAGACGGTATCAGGTGGGCGCTTCAACCGCATCATCTACGCTTCGCTCGTCGTGATGGGCGTGCTGCTCTTTCTTTGAATAGGGAGGGCATGAATTTATACGGCGGCAGGCTCCACCATTTTTTATCTCGTTATCCAGATACCCAGACCCAGTTGCATTCCTCTTGAAAATCCCATACAGTTGCACCCCATACATCAACTTCTTCGGGGAGTGGAGGACACATTCATGAAATCATCGAACCCGCTCGTAACACTCATGGTTGTCATACTACTGGTAGTTCCGCTCATCGCCTCATGCGGCACACAATCCGCACCGATTGAGACTCCGGAGGGCGAGGGTAGCCCGGTGGATTCCAGTGGAGATGAGGTGGACCAAGGAGGCGTGCCAGAAGACGTCGGCATTGTCTTTCCGAACTGCCCCGAAGAGCCGGTCGTCTTCAAGCTCCAGCTCAACCACACCTTCGACTTCAGCCCCGGGCGTGATAAGGAAAAAATGCTCGTCACGGGGCAGACAACCCCGGATGCGTGGTGCCTCGTAACCCTCCACGGAACGGTGATCAAAGCCGACGATTGTCTCGTCGGCTATAAATACAATGGCTTCATTCAAGGCTCGGATGGAAAGTGCAATATCCAGGGTGAAAGCACAGCGCTCATCAGCATCGAAGGTGAGTGCGCGCCCGGAGTTCCAAACGCCCAGGAGACTGCCGGCGTCGCCGAAATTTACCTGACCATCATAGAAACCGGAGACCCTGAAGCAGACGTAAGTGGTACGTTTACCTGCCCGGACTTCTCCGACGCCTATCTCGGCTTCTATCCTCCTTCTTTCTCTGTCATGAGTTTTGGCATCGAGGATATTGGATCAAGCGATTTTGACAGTGATACAGACATCACCGGGCAGTTTGAATTCGATAAATCCTGGACTCTCATACCGGTAGGCTATCCCTTTGAGCCATAGAGTCAGAGAAATCCTAGCCCTTAATCTCTAACCTGAGATCGGTCTCTCCTTTCATTGATACACTTTTATGAACCCGCTTCGCGGCGGGTTCTATCTGGATGTTCGATATCGATCCTTCTACTGCAGAGGCGAGCAAACATTCCACTGATTTCCCATTGGCAAGTGGATTGTACGCGGGTAAGCTGTCCTAGTGATCAAAAGCAACGAAGCAATCCTCACAGACCGCACACCAGCCATTGAAATCCGCGGCCTATCCAAAACCTTCGGCAAAGGGAATAAAGCCGTCGAAGCCGTCATCGACCTCGACTTAGAGGTGCAAGCCGGGCAGGTTTTCGGCTTCCTGGGTCCCAACGGCGCCGGGAAGAGCACCACCATCCGCATGCTGATGGACCTGATCCGCCCCACCACCGGCGAAGCCTTCCTTTTCGGCCTGCCAACGGGATCCTTAAAATCCCGCAAGCGTGTCGGGGCGCTGGTCGAGGGCGCCGATTTCTACTCCTTCATGAGCGCCTGGGACAACCTGGTCGTGCTGGATCGCACCGCGGGAACGTACCAACCGGAGCGCATTACCGAGCTGATTGACTCAGTCGGATTGAGCGAGCGTGCCAGGCAACGAGTCGGCGGTTTCTCGACCGGCATGAAGCAACGCCTGGGGCTTGCCGCAGCGCTGCTCAACGATCCCGAACTGCTGATCCTCGACGAACCTACCAACGGCCTCGATCCGGGCGGCATCCAGGAGATGCGCACCTTCATCCGCGAGCAAGCCCACACACACGGCAAGACCGTCTTCCTCTCCAGCCATATGCTGAACGAGGTCGAGCAGGTCTGCGATCGCGTGGCGATCATCCACCAGGGTGTGCTCTTGAGGCAAGGCCCTGTGGAGACGCTGTTAGAAGGCGAAGTCGGTCAGATGCGCCTGCAAGTACAGCCCATCGAAAAAGCACTCCAGGTTATCGCCGCTCGCTGGAGCGATGCGCTCAGTCCCTCTGCAGATAAGGACGAGAATTGGGTCACGCTCTCAATCAATCCGGATCAAACGCCTTTCGTTGTAGCTGAGCTTGTCCAGGCGAATGTGCAGGTTTTCCAGGTGATCCACAAGCGGCAATCGTTAGAGGAGTTCTTCATCGCCGTCACCAACCAAACAAGGGAAGGCGCGGATGTTTAATCTTTACCGCGCCGAGTGGAAAAAGGTCTCCGCCAATTTCAGATTGACCGCTTTCCTGGTGTGGATCTTCCCCATCGGCTTGTTCGCTTTCCATACCGTCATGATCCTGGGCAGCCTGGTATCGGGCACACTGCAGATAGGGGTCGAGTACTTCGGCTCCGGAGATTGGACGACAGACAGCTTGGCCGCCTGGAACATACTCATCTTCTTCCCCGCTAACTTGTTCGGGCGCATGCTGCCGCTAGCCTTCATGGCCGTCGTCTTCGCTGGCGAATACCAATGGCGCACGTTGAAGAACATCGTGCCGCGCACAAAACGTTGGAAGCTGTTGCTGGCCAAGATGGCCGCGCTGGTCAGTCTGGTGATGATCTCGATGTTTCTGACTGCCCTGATCGCAGCTCTGGGACCCGCCATTGGTCACCACCTCCACGGCTTGCCGTATGGTCCTGCGCTGAGCGCAGAAGTCATCAGCGGCTTCCTGCTCGATACTTCCCGCACCGCCCTGATCGCCCTACTCTCGCTGTTCAATTTGGTCAGCTATGGCGCCATCGCCGCCATACTAACTCGTTCGATCCTGGGCGGTTTGCTGGTGAGCTTCGGCTTCGCGGTGCTGGATGCGACCTCGCTCGGCTTCATCCTCTTCCTATCCAGCTTCCTCGGCAAACCAGAACTGATAAACATCTACCAGTTCACTCCCACTTATAATCTAAGCAACCTGCACTCCTGGTTGTTCTCCGGCCAGGCGCAGCGCTTCATAAGTGCGGGTATTGCGCCTCTGACCGCCGAGCCCAGCTTCTGGGTCTCTCTGCTGGTGCTGGCCATCTGGATCTGCGGCCTAATTGGGCTAGCCCTTGTCATGTTCCAACGTCAGGAGTTGACGGAATGAAACTGTCCTGGAGGCACTATGGCTGAAATCGACTGGCGTCCTCTCCTGTATACCATCCTGACCTTCTCCGCAATCGGTCTGGGACTGACGCTTTTACTCCTGGGTTGGGTGATATGGCGTGTCCGGCGTATTCAGCTTCCGCAAGAAGCGGGTTTCTTCACAGCCCTACGGGCGACACCGCTGGTCGTGGTCATCCTGCTGGATCTGCTCGACATGAGCCTGGATTTCCTCTCCGCTCCCATAGCCTGGACTCTGCTCAGCTACCTCGGCCTCGCTCCCTTGCGCGGCGTGACGGTGGTCGCAAGCCTGATCCCGGGAACGCAGCTGCTGCCGACGATGTCCATCTTCTGGATCATTGCACGCTTTTTTGTGCCAGAAGCGACCGATGACGAGGACATTGTAGAAGGGTCATGGCGCGAATTAGAATGACAGGTACGGAAAAGCGATCCTTTTTCCTTATAATCCTCATAGG
>JAIWHF010000170.1:0-5345 GCA_048629905.1 Methanosarcinales archaeon | reverse complement strand
TCGAAATAGATTTTTTAATCCATATAGCCACTTCAGCTTCGTCGCTAATATGACTGACGAAAATTGTGGGCTTCAATACATCCTCCTCAATTGGTTTTTAACCCTCATTGGCCGAACGGCGAAAATAACGAGCCGGCGAGCTTTTCCGCCGGTCACGTTGATTTTTTGTTATGTTGTTTTGTTTTTTTTAATATTTCGCACATATTCCTTATCAATAAAATATTTGCTATTGGTATTGATAATTAAATCAGCTAACATAAAATGAAGTCTAAAATGCAACCAGAGTGCATATTCTTTTTGAATTGTTTTGAATTCATTTGCGTCTGGAATTGGGTTAGGATCTGAATTGAAATGATTTACATAAAAATTATGCCTTTTTATTGAATAGCTCAGATGTCCTAAGTTTAAAAAAATCCTATTATTGCTTAAGGCAAATATATTTTGGGATGAGATGGCGTTATCAATAAAATTACTTCTTAATGGCATCAAATCAGCATTAACTATTTTATTATTATACGTTATTAATTCTAATAACTGATCTCGTCTCTCAGTTGAATCAGTAGGATTCGGATATATTTTATTCTTATCCATTTTATCAATTTCTTTAAGAAAAACTCCCAGCAGCTCATTTTCAGCTACTTTTTTATAGAGCTTACCTTTCTTAAAAATCATTCCCACACCTTTACCTCCCGCAACACCTATATCAGCCTCCTTGGCTTCCCCTGGACCGTTTACCACACAACCCATTACTGCAATTTTCAAGGGCGTCTCCATGGTTCCGGAAGGTAGAGGGATATTCTCGAAACTTACAGTCCGTGAGAACCTGGACATGGGTGCATTTAGTCGCAGCGATGCCGATGGCATTAAACAGGATCTCGAACGCTCCTTTGCGATTTTCCCTCGTCTAAAAGAACGAGAAAGTCAGATCTCCGGGACCCTCAGCGGCGGGGAACAACAGATGCTCGCCACTGCGAGGGCGCTGATGGCTCGACCTCGACTGATGTTAATGGACGAACCATCAATGGGATTGGCGCCGGTTCTCGTGGAAAGCGTGTTTGAAATTATTCAGGAGATCAATAAAGAAGGGACAACCATTCTGCTCGTTGAGCAGAATGCACAAATGGCATTGCAAATTGCCCAGCGCGGGTATGTTCTTCAAACCGGCGAAATTGTATTAAGCGACTCGGCCGAGGGTCTCCGCAAAAACCCAATGGTGCAAAAAGTCTATCTCGGAATGGAATAAATAACGTATTGCCAGCGTCTTTCTCAAGAACACGGTGGTTCGTTCAACAGAATCCTCGTGTTCTTAATTTATATGCATATCACGCATTGATGCGATATCCAGGACAGTATGGTTTAGAATAGTTCCACGAGTGTTGACTGGTGCTTCTGGGAAGTTCCTTTCATGCACAGTGGGCTCTTCCCATCAATGCAAAAAGGCTTAACTATGACTAACGACATTCCAAACACAGCCGATATCGTCGTCATCGGCGGCGGTGTTATGGGCGCGAGCACCGCGTATCACCTGGCAGCCGCCGGGGCTGGGAAAGTCGTTCTGCTTGAGAAGGAACCATATTTCGGACAAGGCGCCACCGGTCGTTGTGCCGGGGGAGTACGCTATCAATTTGCTACTGAAATCAATGTGCAATTATCCATCGCCAGCCTTGCTATGCTCGAAAGCTTTGAACAGGATACCAGCCAGGACCCACTCTATCGTAAATGCGGCTATTTATTCGTACTGACCCAGGAGGCGATGGTTGCTAAATTCAAAGGCAATGTCGCCATGCAGAACCGGCTTGGCGTAGAAACACAATGGTTAGATGCCGAAGATGTCAAATCTCATCTTCCAATGATGCGCTTCGAAGATGCGCTAGCCGGCACCTTTCATCCCGATGATGGATTAGCCGACCCTAACAGCGTGGTTATGGGCTATATTCAGCGCGCTCGCCAGCTTGGCGTAACCGCTCTCGAAGAGGTCAGTGTCCTAGACATTGAAACCGCGGGCAATCAGGTTCAGCGCGTCGTGACCAACTCGGGATCAATCGCCACCCAGGTCGTCGTTGACGCCGCCGGACCCTGGGCGGGGCTCATCGGGCGCATGGTTGGCTTGGAGCTCCCTATCACACCGATCCGCCGGCAGATGCTGACCACAACGCCCCTCCCCAACCTCTCTGCCAATTTCCCCTTTGTAATTGACTTCGCACAATCACTTTATTTCCATCGAGAAGGAACTGGTGTTCTTACCGGAATGTCAAACCCTGACGAGAAACCTGGCTTCGATCAATCGATCGACGGAGAATGGGAATTGGTCGCCATGCAAGCCGCCGCCGAGCGGATGCCAATGTTGGAAACAGCAGGACGCCAAACGGGCTGGGCAGGGCTATACGAAGTAACTCCCGACGCACATCCCATTTTCGGCGAGACGCCCATCGATGGTTTTTATCTGGTCGGCGGATTTTCAGGACATGGGTTTATGCACGGACCGATCGCCGGGAAAATAATGACGGAAATAATCCTTGATGGCAAATCACAGACGGTGGATGTCTCTTCCCTGGATCTGGCACGATTTGATGAGAATCGTCTAATATTCGAATACAACGTGGTGTAAAAATATGGAAGCTGAGATTATTACAATTGGAACGGAATTGCTGCTGGGCGAACTCGTCGATACGAATACGCGTTACATCGCCCGTGCCTTGCGCGAAATCGGTCTCGACCTCTATCGAACCAGCACCGTCGGCGACAACATCGATAGGATCGCCGAAGAAGTTCAAGCGAGCATGCAGCGCGCAGACGCCGTAATAACCACCGGCGGTTTAGGACCGACAATTGACGATCCCACGCGTGAGGGAATAGCGAAGGCTTGTGGCGTTGAGACGGTCTTCGTACCCGAATTATGGCAGCAAATTGAGGACCGTTTCTCAGGTTTCGGGAGTGTTCCCACCGAGAACAATCGCCGTCAAGCGTATATCCCTGCGGGTTCCATTCCCATTGAAAATCCCGTGGGAACCGCTCCGGGCTTCATCGTGGAGACAGATCATTCCGTGGTCATTTCATTGCCCGGCGTCCCCGCCGAGATGCAGCACCTTCTTGTCAACGACGTCATCCCCTATCTTAAGCAACGCCTTGGATTAAAAAGCATGATAAAGAGCCGAATCGTCCGCACCGCAGGTATCGGCGAGTCAATGCTAGATCAACTAATCGAGGACCTGGAGAAGCTCCACAATCCCACGGTCGGTCTCTCTGCTCATCCTGGGCGTGTGGACATCCGTATCACAGCAAAGGCTAAGACAAATCAAGAAGCCGACAAGATGATCTCAAGTGTCGAGGCGACGCTCGAGGAGCGTATAGGGAGATCGATCTACGGCAAAGACGATCAGACGCTCGAATCCGTCGTCGTCGATTTGCTGAAGGAAAAGGGAATGGATCTCGCGCTCCTTGAAGCGGGAACAGATGGAGCCCTCGCGGCTTCATTTGCAGAATTCCCGGAGATAATCGCCAGCGAACAGAACCTCTCAGAAATCGGGCCGGATGAAGTTCTTTCTGCGGCATTGAAAGAAGCTATGCACAAAGCTAGCGCCAAAGCAGGTTTACTGTTAGCGATGCAATCTTCTCGGGAGGGCAGCACAGCGATGATCCATGTCATACTCCCCGGAAACGAGCATACGGAGCACAAATCTTACGAAGCTCACTTTGTGAATATGAAAACTCGCGCCGTAAGTTACGCACTCCATTGGCTCCGCCGTTTGCTTCTATTGGCATCGTAGGATCCCTTACTGGCCCTCAGGTATCCTCTGGAAGCATGTTCCTTGACAGACGGTATGCGCACTTCTATAATCCGGAACGGTGATGCGGGCATGGCTCAGTGGTAGAGCGTCTGCTTCCCAAGCAGAATGTCGCGGGTTCGAATCCCGCTGCCCGCTCAAAACGTAAAGCCTCCCGAAATACTCTGGAGGCTTTTACTTTTATGCTGCACGATCCAAAATATATCCCAAGAAGCTCATTATGATTTCGGGTCTTATTACTCATCTCCCTTTTGTAAGTGGATTGAAAGGTCCATTTTCACCAAAGAATGCTACGCTGTAATTGCATAGAGCACCATTCAGTTGTATCGGAGACAACAGGATATTATTAAGGAAAGGGTGTCTAGAGATCCGGCGCCTATGAGCAGCCGACCTGCGCCCCAAAATTCTACCGACAGCCTCCAGATACCAATTATGGACAGCTCTATGTTCTCCTCCTCAAGAGCCCTCGCTGTGACGACGAGGGCTCTGCTGGCTAATGGGCACACCATTGACTATAATCCCTCTCCGAGGGTTAGAGGGTTTCATCGAATTGATCTCTTATGGCTGATAAATCGCGAACGATTCTGTATGTTGAAGATAATCTCGATAACCGCAACCTTGTTAAGCGCATTCTTGAAGCTGCAGGGTATCAATTTATTGGCACCGACAACGCCGCGGATGGGATTGCTCTCGCACAACTGCATCACCCCGACTTGATCCTGGTGGATATTAATTTGCCAGAAGTCGACGGCCTTACCATGACCCAGGAATTAAAAGCAGATGCACAGTTTGAAAATACCCCGATAATCGCCATAACAGCAAACGTAATGCGCGGCGATCGTGAAAGAACATTATCAGCAGGATGTGATGACTATATTCAAAAACCCATCGATGTAGATCATCTCCCGAGGCAAATTGCACACTTCTTGCACCAGTAAGAAGTAATACACATCATTCTAGTGGGGTAGAGTAAAGTGACGAATGATTCTGAGGCAACAACAATCCTGATCGTCGAAGACAATGTATCGAATTTTGTCCTAATGGCCCGCTTGCTTGACCATATGGGAGTTCATTGCGAATGGAAAACCTCCGGCTACGAAGTCGTAGAGTATGCCGACACTCTCCCTGAGGTCAATCTCATCCTGATGGACATTCGACTGCCCTACGAGGACGGGTATGAAGCGCTTCGCAAACTACGTGCCTCGGAGGCATTGCGTGAAATCCCGGTCGTTGCGGTCACCGCATACGCGAGCGAGGAGCAGATGCGGCGATCTCGGACCGCAGGGTTTGACGGCTTCCTCGGCAAACCCCTCGACCCGGATCGTTTCCCTGCTCAAATAAACCGCATCCTTAATGGTGAGCCTGTTTGGGAGATTGAGTAATTGTGGTCAGTCCAGTAACCCATCCACAACCTACCGAGCAACGCGAGGAACGTGGAAGCCTTGTACGCCGAATTCCTTTCCTCATCCTGCCTCTCATCCTCATCCCCCTGATTTCCTTGGGCGTTGGCGCATTCCTTAGCTCTAGAAATCTTATGCGGGACCAGGCCGCACGTCAGAT
>JAIWHF010000169.1:0-5370 GCA_048629905.1 Methanosarcinales archaeon | reverse complement strand
CCACGACACCCACTCCCTCCGATACGCCTACGCCGACCAACACCCCCATTCCCTAGATCGTTAAACATCCTGCACGTTTAGTGCATGCAATCTTCGGTATGAACTCCAATTATCGGTGGGGGCGAGCCGGCGGCTATATATCCTACACGTAGAGACGCAGCATGCTGCGTCTCTACAACCATCATCGATGCATTGCCAAAGAACTCTGGAACCATCCCAGAAGGGAAGCCCGCACAGAGTAACCTGAAGATCCTTGGTTTCCCCTTAGGTAGTGAATTCAGAACAACAAAACATTCAAACCCGTTTTGGGAAGAATCGAATTCGAATCCAGCATTGCCCTTCGTTCTTGAATCCATGTATATTTTGACCTACAGATAATTCGATCTTACGGATCCATGCATGAATCTAACTTGGGAACCAATCACCCTGGAATTAAAAACCGCCTTCAGGATAGCTCATGGGGTGAGCGAAAGACGCCACAATGTGCTTGTACACCTTGATGAAGGCATTGGAGAAGGAGCTGGTGTTCAGTATCTGGGAGAATCGCAAACAAGGATACTTGAATATCTAGGCTCAGCGGCGGAGCAATTTAGCGACGACCCGATACAGATAGAGACAATTCTCAAATCCTTGCCTCTCGGGTCATCTTCCGGAAGAGCGGCTTTGGACATCGCCCTGCACGATCTCTGGGGTAAGCGTCAGGGGATACCGCTACACCAACTTCTGGATATCAATCCACAGCAGATGCCTTCCACATCTCTCACAATTGCAATGGATCACCCTGATAAGATGGCGCAGAGTGCCAAGCAAAGTGGGTGGCCCGTTCTTAAAATCAAACTGGGCAGTGCCAATGATGAAGCCATTGTGCGTTCCATCCGTGAGAAAACTGATGCAGCTCTTCGAGTGGATGCCAACGCGGGCTGGACACGCGAGCATGCTGCAGAGTTGATTCCCCGCCTGGTGGAGTACGATCTAGAGCTGGTAGAGCAGCCCCTGCCCGTCGGAGATATTGAGGGCCTACGCCAGCTGCGTGAGCGCAACCTGGGAGTGAAAATTTTCGCCGATGAGAATATCCGAACGCCACAAGATGTAATCGACCACGTCGATGCAGTGGATGGAGTGGTGATTAAATTGATGAAATGCGGCGGGATCAGGCCAGCCTTGCAGATGATAGAAATGGCACGATCTTTCGATATGCAGGTGATGCTGAGTTGTATGGTAGAAAGTTCCGTTGGAGTGACCGCCGCAGCACATTTGGCTTCATTGTGTGAGTATGTTGACCTCGACGGCCCATTGCTAATTAAGAACGACCCCTATCAGGGGGTATTCTATCGTGGTGCACAATTGTACTTACCCGATGGGCCCGGTTTAGGCGTTGAAAAACGTAGAGAGAATTAATAATCTCCAATTTAAACGCGAATGGGGCTGCCCTTTTGGGAGGGCCCCATTATCGTCAAGCAGCGGTTTTACCCTCTATCAAACCACAGTTCGCGGTAGACACGATTCCAGTCGGATAAAGCGCGGCCGGCGATGACGAGACCAACTGCCAGCGCCACGCCCAGTTGCGTTCCATTTGCCCCGAAGAGCGCCCATAAGGGCATCAGAAGCAACCCTGTGACGATATTCCCCTTGGCAGAATGCTTAATCAAGAGTTGGAGCGCCGAACCAAGTCCCAGCGCCAGCACAAAACCCAGCGGCCAGACCGCCAATAGCGCCCCCGCCCCGCTTGCCATTCCCATCCCGCCCCGGAATCCGGCGAAGATCGGCCAGCAGTGGCCGATCACAACGCACGCCGCGGCGACAATCGGCGCTGCCTCCGTGCCGCCGAAGCTGGCGGCCAGCCACACCGCTAAGTACCCCTTACCCATATCCGCCACCAACACGATTATGCCGGGGACCCAACCTGCTGCCCGCATAGTATTGGTTGCGCCGGCGTGGCCCGAACCCGAGCCGCGCACGTCAACTCCAGCCTTCGCGCGAGTGACCAAAATGGCGAAGGGAATGGACCCGAGTAGATACGCGATGACAGCGAAAGCGATGGTTTTCAGTACAGGTTCCATGATTTCGATCATACTAGGATTATTCAGACTGAGCTACCGGATGAACGATCCATCCCATGTGCATCACAACAACGGCAGTTGTGGATCCTGATGTTCCGGTGGATCGATTGCTAATCGCTCCGGTAGATTTTCACGTGTTAACGTCGTCTCTGCTATGAGTCGTCTGACGAGGCGGAACTTAATCACTGGCGGACCATCCTGAAGCCAACCCTGCAGCCGCGGGTCTCTTCGTGCTTTCTCGGCTACCAGCTCTGCGCGGCCACCCGGAATAACATACGTAATCCCCTCCACCGCATCAGATTGAAGCACACCTGCCCAGACGGCCGTTTCCATGATGCGGAACGCATAGGCTACTTCCCCATCATCCCCGAGCCACTTAACCATCTCCCCTTCGCTCACATCAAATTCAAGCTGTGAGCCAAGGTTCACAAGCAGGCGCCTCATTTCATCGCAATCTTCTTGGCGTGCTGCGGCATAATCCTCCGCGCGCAGCCTCCAGCGGCCATCCGTGTCGGGTCCCTCTGCGTACGAACGCAGACAGGCGGCAATAAGCCGGCGGTCAGGAGTGAGCAACCCTGGAAATTGTTTGCAGATTTGTTTGTCAAGTTCGTAGGCGAATATCCAACCTTCTTTGCGCAGTGACTCGAGGACCCGGCGCTCAACGAGATCTGTGAGGCTCGCCTCCGCGAACGGCGGATCGTAAAGCCAGTACAACCCGCTCTCTACCTCCGCTCCACGTCCCATGTGCAGAAATGTCTTCCGATCGCCCAGGACTGTTTCCAGCGACTCACCCATGACCTGCATGAACTGCCGCCCTTCCGCCTCACGGAGGCTCTCGAGCAATTCCCCAGCCACGAGGTCAGACCAAGCGGCAGCATGCAAGAGTGGATAGGCTGACGGCTCAGCCCGTGAGTTGAGAATTTGCCTGCCAGAGGAGCGCATGCGCTCCTCTCTCTCCTTTTTCCCGCATGCTATCTGTGCTGTGGAGTCTAGTTTCCAATGAAAGATAGCCTGCTCCTCACCTGCACGCAGCGCTCGCCCCTGCAGGGCGAACCCCGCTGTGTTAAATCCAGACAGGACCGCGGCGATAAAACCCGGTTCCGCTTCAGGTAGGTATGAAATCACAGGGGTGTCCGCTTTTATCGAAGCCGCCATACCCGTGAGCACTGTGCCCAGCGCAGCAGCGTGCCAGGACCAATCATACCGTCGACGGCGCAATGCCACTTTAATCGGAGCTGCGGTTTCTCGCCCCCACAGCCAGGCTGCCCAAAGCGCTGAGAGGGTCCAAAATGCTTGATTGTGGCGCGGGGGCACGGTGAGCAGCAAGCTTACCTGCGCGGGGTCAAGCGTCTCCATCAGATCCCGGACTGTGCCGGGGTAGATCGCGATCATCCCCGCCCGCAGTGGGCTGTCGCTCGGCCAATCGATTACCTGCAAATCGGACTGCTCCATAGCCCAGGTTTCGACCGCCTGTTCCAGCGCGCGCCAGACATTTTGCTCACGGTAGCGCTGTGAGGCTCTCAATTGACGCGGCCGCTCACGACCCTCGGGATAACTCCATAGCGCGTTCGCTCCGTCGAACGCAGAGAGCAGCAAAGCATGAAGAGCGCGAAGAAGCGATCCGTCGAGCGCCAATTGGTCTATCTTGTTGGTGATGGTTATGAGGGCGTAGATAGCACGGCCGGGATAAACAGAAAGAGCTACCTCCGCATGTTGGCGGTCCGGATCGCCGGCAGGAGCAACTTGTTCGAGTGCCAGGGCATGCTGCAGTCCCCGCCGCGAGAAATCGAGGGCGCGATTCCAGTCGTCCTCCGTCGTAGGAGATTCACCCGTGTGGGCACAGTGATCGCAAGAGTAAATCTTGTGGGTCGGACCACCCAACTCCGGGTCCCACACAAAAAACTCGACAGATATGGCTTCACCGCACCGCGTACATGTGCTGCGATAGAGATCGAGGATGAAATGCTCCATGCGCGTATCATCCTTGGGAATCGCGGCCAGGTGAGAGAGAGCCGCTTGCAGCTCTCCAAGCTCGAAAGGCTGAAGTGTGTGCTGAAGTACGAAGCGTGTAACAGGGTTGTTCGCGGCAACTAGAACCGCACGCCCCGATTGGGCCGCTTCTAAAACCAAGCGTGGCGAAGCGCCAAAGGGGTCCAATACAAGCCCCGCAGGCAGACGATCATCGCCCAGGACTTGCTCGATGACGCCCTCCTCCAGAGGCGGCATGAACCGCTTGAGAGGTCCTTGATGACTGTCTGGGTATCCAACTGGTAAAGGTATATCCATCCTCTTGAGTATACGTCAACCCTGCCCTGCTTTGATCACCATTTTCGAAGGTATCGCCGATCGACGCTCGGACATAGATGGTATGATTCGCTCAGATGCTGCATCTGGTCCCGATTTTCACCCGGGCTCAATATCACAAGGACACGCATGGGAACCTCCGGCAGCCATAGTCAGCCGGAAAGACATGGCATAGACTCTAAACGGACGTACTGGTGAGATGCCTGATGAAACTTCACAAGATCCTTCCTTATATAGCCATCACCATGCTCGCCTCGGGATGCAGCACGCTCAATCCATCCACGCTGCCGGCCTCACTGGGAATCCCAGCGACGGTTGTGATAGGAGATCAGCCTCAAACCCAAGCTCCGTATGCTGCTCCGACCTTCTCGGCACAGGTCTGCCCCATTCCACCGGGTTCACCGGACTTGCCAAACCTGAACGATCCACACACATGGGCCCCGGACATACTCGCTTACCTCAACGCGGGTGGATTTGTTAGTTCGCTGCTCGATCACATCCAAGCCTCGAATTCCACCGAACCATCAGCCAGGGCAGGTGAGATTCTCGACCTGAACGAAGACGGGCTTGAGGACCTTGCGCTCGTCCTAACACAAGCCCCTTCAGAAGTAACGCCATTGCCTTCCGGCTCTCTGCTCATCTTCCTTTGCTCAGGTGAAGCGTTCCGGGCCGCGTATGTAACCTCTCCCGCAAGCGAAGCCGGTCTGCCAAAACTTCAAGCGGCGCGTGATTTCACCGGCGACGGACGTCCTGAGCTGCTCACCTTATGGGAATCATGCGGAGCCCACACATGTTTCACTCAGGCTGAAATCCTCAAATGGGACGGCTCTGGATTTGAGAATCTATGGCAGGGGCGCAGCGACGACCTGCCCTCCCCGGATATTGAACTTCAAGGACCCCTTGCCGATGGCAGTACGGCAATTTCGATCACAGGGAGAGGGATCGGGTCTGCGGGTGCAGGGCCCTACCGGGAAATCCGACGCACCTGGACCTGGCATCCCGAATC
>JAIWHF010000168.1:0-5414 GCA_048629905.1 Methanosarcinales archaeon | reverse complement strand
CAAAAACATGGTAACCCACGGTTTGCAAACAGGAGAGTCGGTCATTCCATCTTGTCTACTTCGCCATATTTAATCGCAAGGACCGACTCGTGTCGGCCCGTCATCTACCTGTGTTCCCGGGATTACTCTACGGTCACGCTCTTGGCGAGATTGCGAGGTTGGTCTACATCTGCACCTCGCAGCACACCCGTGTGGTATGCCAGTAATTGAAGCGGGATGATCGTCGTCACTGGACTCAGCAGCCAGGGTGTCTCTGGCACCCATAGCATATGATCCGCAATTTCTTGCAGCAGTTCATCTCCATCCGTTGCAACGGCAATGACGTTACCTCCCCGTGCTTTCGTCTGCTCAATCTGGCTGAGCATTTTTTCATACCAGGGGTCTCTGGGCGCAATTGCGATGACCGGCATGTCCTCATCTATTAATGCTATCGGTCCATGTTTCATCTCGCCCGCCGGATAGGCTTCGGCGTGGATATAGGAAATCTCCTTGATCTTCAATGCCCCTTCATAGGCGATGGGCATATTGATGCCGCGACCAAGATAGAGGCAGTGTTCCGCTTCCTTAAGTTCCCAAGCCACCTTCTCAATATCATCGGCGCGATCCAGGCATTGACCGACGAGGTCAGGGATGCATCGCAGATCACGCACGAGCTCCATCCTGCGCTTTTTATCAAGCGTCCCGCGCATGTCACCAAGCAGGATTGCCAGCATGTATAGATCGATCAAAGGTGCGGTGAAAGCCTTGGTCGAGGCGACACCGATCTCCGGACCGGTCTGCATGCTTATGTAACCGTCGGCTATGCGCATGGCTTGCGAGCCGATGGCGTTCACAATACTCCATAACGTCGCCCCGCGATCACGCGCCTCCTTCATCGCCGCCAGCGTATCCGCCGTCTCTCCTGATTGGCTGATGGCAAGTACAACTGTATTTTCATCCACCAGCGGATCCTGATAGCGAAACTCTGATGCTATCTCCACCTGCACCGGGATGCGAGCGATGCGCTCGATAAGGTGCCGTCCGACCATACCGGCATGCGCTGCCGTGCCGCACGCGGTGATGATGATTTTGTCAATTCGCTGAACCAGTTCAGGTGTGAGATTCAGTTGGTGTAAATTGATCTGGCCTTCTTTGAAGTCTACCCTGCCGGCGATCGTATCGGTGGTCGAGCGAACCTGCTCGAAGATCTCCTTCAACATGAAGTGTTTGTACTCACCCTTCTCTGCCGAGACAGGATCCCAGGGCACATTCATGATCTCAAGGCTAACTTCATCGCCTTCTAACGTCATGGTCTTAAACCCACTTGCGGTCACAACCGCCATCTGCTCCGCCTCAAGGAAAGCCATTTTGCGGGTGTGCTCGAGAATCGCCGGGATATCAGAAGCGATGAACATTTCATCTTCGCCAATTCCTAAAACGACCCCCCCAGCATTTCCCACTCGGGCGGCGACGATCTTGTCCGGCTCATCTATGGAGAGCAGAACGATCCCATGCGCTCCATCAAGATTCGAGATCGCCCTTCTCGCTGCCTCGGTCAGATCATGCCCCATTGCCAGGTAACGTTCAACCAACAGGACGATGATTTCCGTATCTGTATCGGACTTGAACGAAGCTCCTTCTGCGGTCAACTCATCGCGGAGAGCGAGGAAGTTTTCAACGATGCCGTTATGGACAATCACAACTCGCCCCGACTCACCCACATGAGGATGGGCATTCCGTGCGCTGGGTTCACCATGGGTGGCCCAGCGTGTATGCCCAATTCCTATCTGACCATTAATCGGGTCATTAAACAGAAGTTCGCCAAGGCGGTCCAGTTTCCCTGCATCCCGCCGTATTTTTATCTCACCATCTTCAATTACAGCTATACCCGCCGAATCATAGCCCCGATACTCTAATCGTTTCAGTCCGTCATAGATGATCGGAGTCGCATCACGCGGGCCAACATAGCCTACGATGCCACACATACGAAGCCTCCAGATTGTTAGTTATCAACCGATTTCCACTCCCTTCAGCGTTGCCTGACCCGTTACCGAGTCAGTGTTAACTGCCGGGTTATTTCTTCGTAAGGAAAGGTGTGGGCGTGTGGTACACCCAGAGGGCATCCGCTGATCTTTCGATTTTCCCGGTCCGGAGGTTGGGAGCCTCCTGATCCTTCGGTTAGCCCTACCCTGCGGCAGGGAACCCTCTTCCTCGTCTCCCCGAAAATTCGGGGCCTCGCGCTACCCTTTCCACCCGTTAGTTTTTCTGCCAACCACCTCTCAATCTAAAGTTGCTCTTCGCTCGAGATTATACACAGTTCGCTGCAATTCTGGAATAGGATCCGATTGTTGGGTCAGTTTATTGTCTTATCAAGGCTTTTTAAGTGCGGCCCACCACCGGAATTTGTAAGACAACATCACCATTTATATGGCTATACGAATTCGATAGTCTTGGTCGTCGCCTTTGCTAAGTCGCTGTAAACGCCACGGTGATTCTCTGGCAGCAATCCAGACAGAACATACATCGCCTCATCTGTCATGAGACGCAGCGCCTCGCGGTCAGGCCGTCCACCCCCCGTTCTGAATCTGAAAGCTCGTCCTACCTTCACGGATGCGCCTGGTCTAAGCCAGCGCAGCGGGTTGAACGTTGGAAAACCTTTCGAGCCAGTGACAGCAACAGGGATGATCGGCGCGCCACTCTTAACCCCAAGGTAGGCGATGCCCTCTTTGCCTGATTGGAGCGATGGGCTGCGCGTCCCCTCAGGCGCCATAAGGATACATTCCCCCGCTTCCAATACTCGAAGTGCTTGGCGTATCGCCTGCCTGTCAAACTCTTGCCTTCGAACCGGAATGACCTCCCAGAGTTTTGGGAAGATTCCGATGACTGGGTATTGATACACTTCGATTTTCGCCATTGGGACCACATTTCTGGGCATCGCGCCGAGGACCACGACCGGATCGATTAAGGCGATATGGTTGATCATCACGATCGCCGGGCCCTCAACAGGGAAATTCTCTAATCCTTCTGCGCCTTCGTACTTCGCTAATATTCCAAAGCCAATGTACTTGAGAATCCAGCGTAATTTCCACCTCATCTTCTCAAGCGCTTGATGATCGTACTCTTCGCTGTGGGAAATTCGTTTTTCACTCTGCGCCGAGATCGCCATTAAGACCCCCTCGCATAAAGACCGCGATAGGCGCGCGGAAGCAGGTCGGCGATCGCATGCATTATCTTTTCCGTCTGCAGGTGTAAAATCTCCTTCCGCTCAGCTGATCGCCATGGAATCTCGGGTAGTTTAATCATCTCACCAACGGACATAACTAGTTTTGTTCGACGGAATTGACGGATCTCGTCTGCAAGTATAGCCGTCCCGGCGATACCCACCGGTAGAACGTTAACCCCGGCCTTTGCGGCGACGTAAACAGCGCCTGTGGAGGCCTGCTGCAAACCTGGTTTACGCGAGCGTGTGCCTTCTGGGAAAATGAGAACCGGTCGCCCGGCCTTTAATCTCCCTACCATCGCCTCAAGCGACTGGCGATCAAACCGCCCACGGTGAACAGGGATCGTCCCATAAAGCCGCATGATCTGGCTTTGAATCGGTTGCTCGAGAATTTCCACGGCTCCTGCCACCTCGATCGAATGTGGCCAGAAGGATGTAATTAGCGGAGGTTCGAAAATCGAGACGTGATTTACAGCGATGACGTAAGCCTCCTCTTCAGGTATGTTTTCAGTACCAATAACCTGGACCCGACTAAGCAGCCGGAATAAGTTGCGAAAGACTACTCGAGACACCGGTCGGAACACCCGAGAATACCAGGGGAGGGAAAAATCGCTGCCAGCTTCGTTCCCTCGCATATTAAGCTTCCCCTTGTTGACTTACATCTTCTGCGAGTGCGAGCGCCTTCTCAAGTACTTCATCGATAGATAGCTTGGTCGAGTCGAGGATTATCGCATCGTCGGCGGGTTTCAGCGGTGCTAGCGTGCGAGTCGAATCGAGCCGGTCCCGCTCGCGCATCCCTTCGAGGATCACATCATACTCCACAGGATTTCCTCGCTGCAGGCTTTCTTCATAACGCCGTTTAGCTCTGGCTTCAACAGAAGCCTCCAGGTAGATCTTTAATTCTGCCTCCGGTAGGACGACAGTTCCAATATCTCTGCCAACCATCACGACCGCACCACGTAAGCCTATTTCGCGTTGGCGCTTGGTCATCGCCTCACGCACACCCGGGTACATTGATACCTGTGACACATTCTTGTCAACCGCTGGACTGCGGATCTCCCAGGTTACATCCTCGCCATCCATGAGAACATCACACTGGCGACCGTCATCGGTGCTCGGTGAGAGAACATCAAGATCCAGCTCATTTGCAATCGCAGTTACCGCAACTTCATCCTTCACAGGGGTGTCGGATTTCAAGGCTGCCAGAGTAACCGCCCGGTACATAACACCGGTATCAAAGAAAAGATAATCAAGCGCAGAGGCGAGATTCTCAGCCAAAGTCGATTTTCCGGAGGCGGCAGGTCCATCTATGGCGATCATCCTTGCTCTCAAGATTCAAACCTCCTCAACGAAGCTTGGGTAGCAATCGCCCAGTACTCTTCATATAAACTCGATACTCTTCTCCAAATTGATCGATCATCATAGATTCCTCCCTCCCCATGATTCTATTGAAAAAGAGAAGGAATATCACAACCAGCGCCATGAGAGGCCAAAACGAGGACACAATGGATAAACCCAGAAAGAAAAGAAAAAGCGATGCATACATAGGATGCCTGATGAATTTATAAGGACCGCTTGTATTTAGAGTATGCTCTTCCTTAAATTGAAGAGTCGTGGACCATTGCATCCCAAGAGTTCGATGTACCCAAACGAGCAATAAGATGCTCGCTGTGCCAAGCAATACGCCGCCCCATTGAACCCAAGAAGGTAGTGGGAGGAAAAGCCAATCAGAACCAGAAGGCTCGACCATATAGAGGACTACAAGCCCTAGCATAAATAAGAACACAATGGGACGAAGGAGAAGACTCCAACGCCCCTCTCTTTCGACTGCCTCCTCATTAATCGACCAGCTGCATCGTCCAATACGGCGTTGCTTGATGCCGAAGATGGCCCTTATAACAAGAACCGAAATAAACAAAACTAGAAAAAGAAGCTTGAACGTGTTGTTCTCGTTCATAACGAACTCCGAATATTTCTGCGCCGAATAACAATTAAATATAAGGCTAGAGATGGCACAGGCTCAGTCGAAGAAGTCTCTTTATTCAAAATCTGTGAGCCCTACATCACCGAGAGTGGCGATATCCATCCGCACCCAGAGGACCCAACGTTCAAGCTCCGTTGGCGCCGAGCGCAGTACAAACCACCGCAGCAGATCCGGCGGTAGACTGCCATCCCAACCACGCCGTTCCTTCAACGCCATCCCCTGGCCCATATA
>JAIWHF010000167.1:0-5657 GCA_048629905.1 Methanosarcinales archaeon | reverse complement strand
GAAGCGATTATCAGGAATGCCAGGGCGGATAGTACGGTGTGTCGGTCGCGCATGTTTTATCTCCATTGAAAGCTATCGTTATTACCCAAGAGTTGGATTACATTGAGGCAGCCAGTCCAGGATCGACTCAAGCTGGCGAACGCGCAGCTCCAGTGCTAATCGATTGAATGTTTGATCGAGTGGAAGGAGGTCAAGTGCACCTTTCATAATTTCAAGGCGCTCGCTACTTTCCCTTATTTGCTCATCTATGATGCGAGTGGACTGTTCCTTATTCTTTGCCAGTGCAAAATATAGTCGGGTGAGGAACTCTACGCGAATAGCCCGCACGCTTGATCCACTGGGTGTGAATAGCCAGTCCTCGAATCGTTTGACTCCTTTTAGGGTTGCTTCAAAATGGCGCCTTGCTGGTGTTCCAGCATGCTCCTGCATCTGACCGAGGATGAATTCGTGAGTCTCCAATCGTTTTAAAATGTTGTATGTCTGACTCAAGCTGATGCGCCAAATTTGCCCGAGATCGGTGGTCAGGCGCTGATGAAGGCTATATCCATGTGCCGGCTGCTGGATGAGCAGGCCAAGCAAGGGATATTCGGGCGAAAGGGCGCTGGCATAAGAGTGTTTAGAAGGCATCGATATGGACTAGTCACTCAGTGAGTAGATTGTATATTCTATCGTACTTCTTTAGAAAAAGCATAGCTTTCGAACGCAAACTCAGGGGATTTTCTGGGGCCAATTCTGTCGCTGAGCTTGCCCTCGGTTTCCGCTGTGGCTTGGTGTAAGTAATTCCATTGTTTTGGAGGGTTGTTTGGCCGGGGGAAAATAAAATCACCCGGTGTTATTTCACCGGGCGATGTTTGGCTGGGGGTCGAGGATTCGAACCTCGGCTGACGGATTCAGAGTCCGCTGTCCTACCACTAGACGAACCCCCAGTGCTTTGAGAATTGTAACATAGCGGAAGTTAGCCTGTCTATCGTCCTCACTCGAGCGAATTAAGAATCTGTGCGGCGCGCTCGATACGAGCCAGGACGATTTCCTTGCCAATAATCACCATGCTTTCAATGAGAGGGGGACTAACCTTCTGGCCGGTCACAGCGACGCGCAAGATCCCAAAAAGCTGGCCGGCTTTAAGTCCCAACTCATCTGCCAAGTCGCGCAATGCATGTTCAAGCTGCTCGAATTCGCTCTCTGAAAGCGCCTGGATGACCTCATGCGCCCTCTCTGCAGCACGCGCAGAATCTTGTGCAGACATTTTCTTCCCGACGAGTTCCGAAGGTTCTGGATGGACATCGGGTTGAAAGAAGAAACCAGCCATATCAACCGCTTCATCGAGCGTGCGAATCCGCTCCTGGATGAGTGGAACGAGAACTTTGATCTCGGTTAAATCAGCGTCGATCTCTGCTGCAATGAAAAATGGGAGCAGCTGTTCAGCGAGCTCGTCCGTTGACAAACTGCGGATGTAAAGCCCGTTAAAGTGATCGAGTTTGCTGAAATTAACCGCTGCCGGGCTGGGGCTCAACTTTTCGATAGAAAACTTTTCTGTCAGATCATCCATCGGAAAGAACTCAGTGTGGTCGTCGTATGACCACCCCATTAGGCTGATCCAATTAATCACAGCTTGTGGGAGGTATCCCATGTCACGCAAGTCATTCACAAATACGGCCTTCACCCCACTTTTCGGGTCCACAGCTGAACGTTTGCTGAGCTTGCCTTTACCGCTGGGGTTAAGAAGTACGGAGAGATGGATCCAAATGGGCTGCTGCCAGCCGAAAGCTTCGTAGATCAGGACGTGAAGCGGGAAGGTGGGAAGCCATTCCGAGCCGCGCAAAACGTGCGTTATCTCCATCAGGTGATCATCGGCCATCGCCGCCAGGTGATACACGGGCATACCACTTGATTTTACGAGAATGTAATCGTCGATCGTGTGGTTATCCACCGTAATCGGACCTCGTAGAAGGTCCAGAGCGGTTGTCTGTCCTTCCTGCGGAGTTTTGAAACGGATGACGTGGCTCTCACCTCCCAGGGCTCTTTCCCGAGCTTCGTCCGGTGATAGACGGCGGCAAAGTCCATCGTAACGGGTCGGTTCTTTACGTTTCTGCTGGAGTTGACGGACCTGCGTAAGCCGCTCAGGAGTACAGAAGCAGTAATATGCATGGCCTCCAGCGATCAATTCTTCGGTGAGCTGGCGATAGATCTTTGTTCGTTCTGACTGGCGGTAGGGCGAATACGGCCCACCGATATCCGGTCCTTCATCCCATTCCAAGCCTAGCCAACGCAGCGCTTCGTAATATTCCTTCTCCGCCTGGGGGTCGAAGCGGGTGCGATCGGTGTCCTCAATGCGGAGGATGAACTGGCCTCCCGATTGGCGCGCTAGAAGGTAGTCATATAGAGCTGTACGCGCGCTGCCGATGTGGAAGCGACCGGTTGGGGAGGGGGCAAAGCGAACGCGTGCAGGTTTTACTTCGGTCATTACAATGCCTCAACGGATGATAATTTGTTATAGCTCAATCTGTTTATGACGCAGGATCACACTCTCCACGAGGCCGATTCCTAGCAGGCTGGCGAGCAGAGAAGAACCGCCGTAACTTAAAAATGGAAGTGGGAGACCAGAAACCGGGAGAAGCTTTAAATTCATGCCGATGTTAAAGAAACCCTGGAATGCCAGGAAGACGGCAACACCGTAGCAAATCAAAGCGCCATAAAGATCGCGGGCGATGCTTGCCGCCCGCAAACAGCGATAGATCACGAAAATAAAAACCAAGATAAAGATGAGTGCACCGACGAAACCAAACTCCTCTGACATTGCCGAAAATATGAAATCCGTATGGCGCACTTTCAGGAAACGCAGCTGGACCTGAGTGCCGCTCCCATAGCCCTTGCCAAACCAGCCTCCGGATCCGATCGTGATAAGCGCCTGGAGTACATTATAGGTCTCTCCGAATTGAGCGTTTTGATCTGGAAAGAGGAAAGTGATCACGCGCGCTTTCTGATAATTCTGCAAGAAAGGCCAGGCGAGTATTGGCGCTATCGCTCCAATACCTGCCAGTGCGAGCAGGTGTTTTGGTCTCGCGCCTGCCGCCCAAACCAGCGCGACCCAGATTACTCCCAATACAATTGCAGTGCTTAGATCTGGCTGGAGGAATACTAGCATCGCTGGCACGCCAACCAATATCAAACTGCGGATGAGAATCTTCGGTTGACCAATATCCAACTTGTGTTTGGATAGGTAGTCTGCGAGGACGAGGATCATGAGGATCTTCGACAGCTCGGATGGTTGGACATTGACGATGCCGATGTTGAACCATCGTGCAGCTCCAAAGCCGACAACTCCTGCCGCGAGTATGAGCCCCAGGAATACTAAAACAACCATGTACAATGCGCGGGAAAGAGCGGACCAGATGCGGTAATCGATCGCGGCAGTGAGGATTAAGACGACCAAACCGATCGAAGCGTAGATCGCCTGCCGCGGTACAGTCTGCGCGAGGTCCTCATTCCCACCGATGGCGGATTGGATCATCGCCACACCGGCAATTGTCAACAAGGCGACAGCCGCCAACAGCCATATATCGAAGTGGCGCCAGATACGGGTTGTGTTCATCGACTAAGAAATTGAATGCCTTCGTTTACGCGTCGGAGCGAGCGGAATATCTGCCACGAGTCTATGCTGGTCTCGCTCTTTCGTCAGGGTAATCTCTACGGCGTCCGATTCGATCTCGATATGCCTGGAGATCACATTGATTAAATCATCTTTCAAGGTATCGAGTTTGCCAGGGGAAATGCCGGCCCGATCGTGAATTAGGACTAACTGGAGCCGTTCTTTGGCGGATTTTGCGCTGCGAGAACGGCCAATCCCTGCTTTTTGAAAGAACTTCATGATTCGCCTCCCGCCCTCATCATGCGTGTAATCCGACCGAAGAACCCATCGCCTCCTCCAAGGTCCGCGAATGGAACCTCCTCCCCCTTCAAACGACGGGCTATGTTATGGAAAGCCCGCCCAGCCTTGCTGTTCGCGTCCATCGCAACAGGAACGCCTTGATTGGTCGCTACGATGACCGACTCGTCTTCGGGCACGATGCCGATTAGTTCGATCGCGAGGACATCAAGGACATCCTCCGTACCGAGCATATCGCCCCGACGCACCATTTCCGGTTTAACCCGGTTCAGGATCAGCTTGCCTGGTCCCTTCTCCTCCGCTTCGATTAGCCCAATGATGCGGTCTGCGTCTCGGACCGCTGAGACTTCAGGGTTGGTGATGATGAGAACCTGATCAGCAGGAGCGATTGCATTTCGGAAACCGCGCTCGATTCCTGCGGGTGAGTCGATCAGGACCCAATCATACTCCTGTCGCAGTTCATCTGTAAGGCGAACCATATCTTGTGGAGATACCGCAGTTTTATCCCGTGTTTGCGCAGCAGGGATCAAGAACAGGGTATCCAGACGCTTGTCCCGAATCATTGCTTGCCGGAGCTTGCAGCGACCCTCGACAACATCAACGAAGTCATAAACGATGCGATTCTCTAAACCCATAATGACGTCGAGGTTGCGGAGCCCAATATCTGCATCGATGCAGACTACACGCTCCCCGGTCGAGGCGAGGGCTACGCCGATATTCGCCGTCGCTGTTGTTTTACCAACCCCCCCTTTGCCGGAAGTTATTGTGACAATTTTGGCACTCATGCCCTTCTCCGTTTATCGATCAATTCTCTAATTGCGACCAACCTGCCATGGTTCTGCGATAAGTTGGTCGTCTCGAATGAAGGCTCGTTCAGGCTTGGGTTTTCCCCGCCGCGAAGGCGATACTGTGATATGTCCGGCGATTCGCAATTGGGTTGGAGCAAGGTCGAGGGCACACACCATCGCACTTTCATCCCCGGCGGCTCCAGCGTGGACCACACCCCGCAATCGGCCCCAGACAACGACGTGCCCTCCGGCGATAATTTCGGCGCCTGGATTAACATCGCCGATGACAACAACGTGCCCGGGGTGACGTACGCTATGTCCAGAACGCAAAGTCCTTTGAAGTAGGACTGCCTCCTCGCCAGGAAGTTGGGTGTCGACCGGAATGTCATCATCTTCCGAGCGGCGTGTTTCAAGATCCCTCGATAGACCAAGGTCGGCTGCTGCAGACTGGGTCGCTTCGGCAGTCGAGAGAATCGCCCAGAGCGTAACCTCGTGCTCTGCCAGGGCGGAGCGTAAGCTGCCCAACTCCGCGGCGCCCAGAGTGCGATCCTCCATCTGGATCGTGAGTCGAGCCCCGCGAAAGAAATCGTCCTGCGCGGCGACAGTCTCCAATAGCTGTTTGGTAACAATCGACCACTCTCCAGCAGGCAAAGTGATTAAAAGACCGTCTTGGATTCCCTTAACCGTAAGTGATGCATTCATCAGTAGCTCGATTGGCGATTATAGCATGCGACGGTTTTCGGTGCTATCCAACCTGCAGCACCCGCATGGAATAGTCATTATGTAAAGCATGGAGCCGTCGTTTCTCAGGTCTCCAACGTAGATCGCTGTGGTTGGGTGAGGTTCTTCGTCACGCCCGTGTATAGAGTTCCTGATCTGTTGCTCATAATGTAGACATAAGGTTGCTTCAAGGATATTCCTTTCAGCGGCGAGTCAATGAACATCGGAGCGGCTCGGTTCCAGGCTTAACAAGTAAGTACAGA
>JAIWHF010000166.1:0-5685 GCA_048629905.1 Methanosarcinales archaeon | reverse complement strand
CCCAGACCAGTCAGCACCCCGAGCACTTCCGTATCGACATCACTGGGGATGCGAACATCAACGGCCGGAGCGGACAGGATGTCTTTAAGATGGAAGATGATTTTTTCCCCCGTCTTTTTACCTATGCCGGGTACTCTTGTCAAGATCTCGGGCTGATTATTCGCGACCGCGCTGCGAAGGACATCCGGAGAGAGATTCGACAACACAGATATGGCCAACTTTGGGCCGATTCCCGAGACTCCAAGCAGGACCTCAAAGAGCCCCCGCTCCTCAGCCGATTGAAAACCATACAGACTCAGTTCATCTTCGCGAACACTGAGGTAGGTGTGCAAGAAAAAGGGCTTGCCGACTTCCGGTCCCGCTGCATGGACGCTCCCTGTAATGGCTATACGCAAGCCGATTCCCCCCACTTCCATAGTCAGTTCGCCCTCCCCAATATGTAAAACAATTCCCCGAATGGACCTGATCATTCCGCACCTTCTATTCGGCGCTCTAGATTTGAGACTTGGCAATGGCAAATAGCAACCGCCAGGGCGTCTGCGGCGTCATCCGGTCGGGGGAGTTCATCCATCTCCAATAAATTCTGGACCATCCGTTGAACCTGACCTTTCTCTGCCGCCCCGTAGCCTGTAACCGCTAGTTTGATATCCTGTGGGGAATACTCCTTGATGTCTAAACCCAGTTCAGCCAAAGCCAGTATAGCAACGCCGCGCGCCTGCCCAACACTGAGCGCTGTTTTTACATTCTTCTGGAAAAAAAGGCGTTCTACAGCGGCTTCTTCAGGTCGATGCTGAGCCAGTAAGTCCTGTAACTCGCGATGGATTTTCAACAATCGCTCGCTCATCGGTTGATTTGGCGATGTTTGGATTATGCCAAAGTCCACCAGGGTCAATGTTCCCGATTCGGATTGTCGAATTAAACCGTAACCAGTTCTCGCAGTCCCCGGATCAATCCCGATGACAAGCATTTCTTATCTGTCGCCTGCAGCGTCAGGCGGTCTCTAGTATCGAGACTGCTTCTTCGGTTACTTCCAGGTTTGAATAGACATTCTGCACGTCATCGAGATCTTCTATCGCCTCGATAACACGCATTACTTTAACGGTTTGCTCTCCATCGATTCCCAATAAGGTGTTCGGCATCATCCTCAGAGAAGCTTCAGATGGTTTAATCCCGGCCTCATCAAACTGGTCATTAATCTTCTTGAACACCTCCACGGGGGCGAAAATCTCAATCTCTTCCTCGCCGATGACCACGTCATCTGCGCCCGCGTCAACCGCCAATTCGAAGACCGTATCCGGATCGGCCTCCTCTATCGGGATGTAGAAGTATGCAGCGCGCCGAAATTGCCAGGAGACGGCTCCTGCGTCGGCCAGATTCCCACCGGATTTGGTGAGCTCGTGCCGAAGATCTGCAACCGTCCGATTTCGATTATCGGTCACAACTTCAATCATCAGGGCGACGCCATGAGCTGCATAGCCTTCATACATGATTTGTTCGTAATTGACGCCATCCTTATCTTCACCAGTACCACGCCTAATCGCCCGTTCGATATTTTCCTTGGGCATGTTGCCGTTTTTAGCGCGATCGATCGCTAACCTGAGTGTGAAGTTGGTTTCTGGATCTCCACCACCTTCGCGAGTTGCTATTGTGATCTCGCGTGCCAAACGTGTGAAAACCGCACCTCGCCTGGCATCCGTCACAGCTTTCTTGCGCTTAATCGTTGACCATTTTGAGTGTCCAGACATCGATTTCTGCTCCCTCAATCGCTCAATGGCGTGGATTTTTTTGCCGGTGAAGGCGATAAATCATTATACCATCCTGGACTTCAACTACTTTAGTCCCCAGCCCATGCAAACACCGGCGATGGGCGAGGTTTCACACACTAACAAGGAGCTTATCCAGTTTTCGCAAGGTGTCAACACTCTGCCCGCGGTAGTGATTATTAGCGTAGACCAGCGTGAGTGGAGCGGCGGATTCGAGTTCCCGAATTCGAGGAATCCATTCCTTTAACTCCTGCTCAGAATATGTGTAATCGTAGCGCTCCCAGGCATGATCGTGCTTCCACCATTTACCAGCGTTACGACCATGAAAGCGAACATAGGCAACCTCACTCGTCGCCCTCACCACAGGCGGCATCAATCCTTTCAACCGGGGTTCATCGACGCAGCAGAACCCCAAATTCTGCTTCTCCAAACGCTCGAAGGTCTCATCCGATACCCAGGCGTGATCGCGGAATTCGACAACGACCGGCAGATCCTGGAAGCACTCACGTAGTTGCTCCAGGTAGGTCCGATTCTCCTTTGAGGGGTGAAAAGAATGAGGAAACTGAGCCAGAACGCAGGCCAATTTTCCAGCCTCGGCCATTGGCTGGAAGGCCTCGATGAACGCCTCGTACGCGGGCTCTTCTCGCTCGTGGGTGATGCTGCGATGAGCTTTCACCGAAAATGTAAAACTATCGGGCGTACGCTCCACCCAGCCCTTGACGGTTTTCAACGCCGGTATGCGGTAATAGCTTACGTTCAGTTCAACCGTATCGAATTGCTGTGCGTAGAATTCCAGCCAGGATCGCTTCGCCAGATCTTCTGGGTATACGCATCCAATCCAATCGTCATATGAAAAACCCGAAGTCCCCAAACGGATCATATTTTCAAAACTCCTAGCAACATTGCATGCATCTTCACATTCCTTCTAGCCATTTAAATCTCTAGCGATGCTATCTCTCTCGCCGGTCACCTGTTCGAGATGATGGCTCGGGCAACTGCATGCCTACTATACACGCTTTTCATTGTCCACCATGGTTCTCCAATCGTGAGATTTCCGGTCTTTTAGTGAGCATAATCCCACAGGTGCAGCACTCATCGAAGGTTGGACTACTGCAGAGCTGAATAAGATTGCGCTATCTCAAATGATAAGAAATCCAAGCGGGATCTGTTTCATTGGTTAGCCCACGCTCGACACGCAAAAGGGGCTTCCTGATAATGGCTCAGGCAGCCCCTTTGATAACATTCACATTGGGGAGAACAAATACCGGACTCGAGTAAATGTATTGTTCGCTACTTCTTGCCTTTCTTTTTCTTGGGACCGCGGATGAACGCTTCCGTCTTTTTATGCGCTTCATCATCGCTATATTGCACCGGGGGCGTCTTCATAAAGTACGAAGACGGCTCAAGGATCGGCCCAGAAAGACCTCGATCAAGCGCGATCTTGGCACAGCGGACAGCGTCGATTACAACGCCGGCCGAATTTGGCGAATCCCAAACCTCCAGCTTGAGCTCCAAATTCAGTGGGACATCGCCGAAGGTCGTGCCTTCCATGCGAACGTAGCACCATTTCCGATCTGTAAGCCAGGGCACGTAATCGCTCGGTCCTACGTGGATGGCATCCGCAGGGAGTTCATAAGGCAGCTGACTCGTCACCGCGCCCGTCTTCGAGATTTTCTTCGATTCGAGTCGATCGCGCTCGAGCATATTGTAAAAATCCATATTCCCGCCAAAATTCAGCTGATAGGTATGATCCAGAGCGACACCGCGGTCGACAAAAAGGGACGTCAGGACACGATGCGTAATCGTGGCGCCGACTTGACTTTTGATATCATCACCGATGATTGGAAGGCCGCGTTCTTTGAAGCGACACGCCCAATAATCTGAGCTGGCGATAAACACAGGGATGCAATTGATGAAAGCACAACCGGCATCAAGAATCTGCTCGACATACCATTTCGTCGCCATCTCTGAGCCTACGGGCAGGTAGCTCACGACGACATCCGTTTTCGTTTCTTTCAATATCTTTAGGATATCGGCCGTCGGGCCGGGGGCTTTCTCCACAACCTGGGAGAGATATTTCCCGATGCCATCATGCGTCATTCCCCGTTGAACCGTCACGCCCGTTTTCGGTACATCCGAGAACTTTACGGTGTTATTCGGGTGGGCGAAGATCGCCTCACTCAAGTCCTTGCCGACTTTGCCGACGATAACGTCAAACGCCGCCGTGAACTCGATATCTCGAATGTGGTAACCACCAATGTCGACATGCATCAATCCCGGTATTTTGTCGTTCAATTTAGCGTCTTTGTAGTACTCGACACCCTGAACCAGGGATGAAGCGCAGTTACCAACTCCGATGATCGCTACTTTGACTTTCTTGCTCGATGGCATTTCATACGCCTCCATTGAAATTCATAATCACGATGCCAATCTGTAAATGGGAGAAAGGACTTGTTGTGTTTCTCCCACTCCACCTGCTATGCTACAATCGTACCTTGCTCAAGGATATTCTATGTCTGAGCGTGTGGGTCAGATGAGTAAATCACAACGTCTTGAACGTTTGCTTGAGATCAGCCGCACTATGTCGGCGACCCTCGATCTCATTCAATTACTGGATATGATAATCGATGTTGCCTGCGAACTCACACAGAGCGAGGTCGCATCCATTCTCCTTTATGATTCTGGCGCCGGAGTATTACGTTTTGAAGCCTCTCCCGGCATGCACCGCGATGATTTGCGTGAAATTAGTATACCGCTAGATTCGAGCGTTGCTGGCTGGATCTTCACCAACTCGAAGCCCATGGTTATCCAAGACGCACACAGCGACCCTCGAGTTTACCGCCGCGTAGATGAAATACTCAACTATGAAACCCAATCCATTCTCGGTGTACCGCTCTCCGTGAAAACCGAAACGATCGGGGTGTTGGAGGCAGTAAACAAATTAGATAATGCGGATTATACCGAAGACGACCTGGAGGTGTTAGAGACGCTTGCAGCACAAGCTGCAATCGCAATCGAGAACGTGCGCTTGCTCGCCAGCATCCAGGAAACGAACGAGGAGTTGAAGCGGCTCGATCGTATGAAGTCCGATTTCATCGCCATCGCCTCTCATGAACTCCGCACCCCACTGGGGTTGATCCTCGGACACGCGACATTCCTGCAAGAATTCATCCCCCCTGACCACCAGGAGCAGATGGAGGTCATCATCCGCAGCGCGATGCGACTCAAGGCCATCATCGAAGATATGTCTGCCATCGCCCACAACGAGCAGGGACAATCTCGCGTTCGCAGAAAACCGTTTTCGGTCAGCAAGCTGGTTGAGGAAACGTTTAATCAATTCCGCGATTCTGCTAAAGAGAAACAGATCGAAATTGGTTTCGACATCCCCGAAGATGAAGCGTTAATCATGGACGGTGACCATGAGAAAATCGAGGTCGCGCTTTCCAACCTGGTCGATAACGCACTCAACTACACCGATGCCGGTGGGCAGATCGGGATAAAAGCAGAGGGCGACGACGAGATGATCAAAGTCTTTGTTGTCGATACCGGGATCGGCATTCCCGAGGATGAGGTCGAACGTGTTTTTGATCGCTTCTATCAGGTCGAATCTCATCTAACCCGGAAACACGGCGGCATGGGATTGGGACTATCGATCGCCAAGGCGATGGTCGAGATGCACAACGGTCAGATATGGTGCGAAAGCAAGGAAGGAACCGGAAGCCTGTTCTGCTTCATGGTCCCCGCCAATCAGGAAAAAGCTCAGAAAGCCGCGAGCGTTTTTCGCAGCGGTTAAGCGCGCCCCTGCGCAGCAAGATCCAACAATCATTTATAAGATGTGAATTGCCTTGGTCCTAGCTTATATACTTGCCATTATGTGGAGTGCGGAAGCTCTGCCTCCAAACACAGACGCATCCTGCGGCTT
>JAIWHF010000165.1:0-5689 GCA_048629905.1 Methanosarcinales archaeon | reverse complement strand
CCCGTTCCTTTACCGTCCTTGTTCTCATCGCTGCTGGCCGAGGCTGGTGGTATCTGCTCCGGCGGCTTCTCCAGATCAGCCACGCAGGTCTCGCACAACCACTGTCCGGTCTTCGAGTGGCGCCTTATTATGGATGTACGCTCCTACGACCACGAGAGATTGGCATCGACGAACCGGACACACCGACGATCTTGCAGGATTTCATCCGTACACTATGGGCTACACCGGTTGAATTTGCCTTCCAGGCTGAATGCTGTGGAACCTATCAAATTGTGGATGTCCCTGAGATGGTGCTAGAAAAATCGCATCGCATTCTGAGCTCGGCAATGCGTGCGGGTGCGGAAGTTATGGTCACAAGTTGTCCGCTTTGCATGCACAACCTTCGTTTGTGCTATGAAGAACTGCGCAGCAGTTTACCGGAGAAGCGTGAACTTTCGATTGTTTATTGGACCCAACTGGCTGCGATTGCGTTCGAGGTCGAGACCGGAGAGCTTCCGGCATCGATGGATAAGCTGCTTGAAGGATTACCCACATCAATGGAGCTTGTTAGATGAGTATTCCATCTGAAAACACTATTCGTATCTATGTGATGGGAAGCGCTTATGAAGTACCAAGAGGGCTGACCATTATGAATGCCATGGAACACGCCGGTTGGCGTTTCACACGCGGTGCAGGGTGCCGCTCGGGATTCTGTGGAGCCTGCTCAACTGTGTACCGGCAGGAAGGGGATCACCGGCTGTGTTTCGTGCTTGCATGCCAAACCGAGGCAGAAGACGGGATGTATCTGGTGCAGCTGCCTTTCACACCTGCTCCAAGGGTGAGTTACACACTAGCCGAACTCAATCCCGAAGAGAATGTGTTGCTCCAGCATTACCCGGAAATCGCACTTTGTGTATCCTGCAATACGTGCACCAAAGCATGTCCGCAGGATATTGAGGTTATGCATTACGTACAGGCGGCGTTGAGGGGAGATATTGCCCAGACTGCAATCCTCTCCTTCGACTGCATTCAGTGCGGACTTTGCAGCATGCGTTGCCCGGCAGACATCAAGCATTATCATATGGCGCAGATGGCACGGCGGCTCTATGGGCGATATCTATCTCCCATTCCAGAGCATCTTGAAGAGCGTCTTGCCGAGATTGAGAAAGGCGTGTACGCAGAAGAAGTGGACGCGCTGGTCAAGATGACACGGAGCGAGCTGGAGGAAATCTATGCGGCTCGTGTTGTGGAATGAGCTATCAGAGAAGGGTGTAACGTGGATAACCAAGAATTAATTCGAGGATACCCAGCTTACATGCGTGAGTCGATTGCCAGAGTAGAAGCGACTCGCCCTGCAAGGCTGCAGGCTGGTCCTCCACCGGCGATGACACCGGCAGAGCGCGAAAAGGTCCTTGCGGAATACCACCCGGATTACAAGGCCGAAAAGAAACGGGAACTGGCTATTGGGGTCTCTGCAGGGAATGTGGTTCCCAGCGAAGTTGCCGATATGCTGGAAGCACATCTGTTGGTCGATCCTGCCGAGATTGATCTGTCTCGTGTGGATTACGATGTCGATGTTCTCATCATCGGCGGGGGTGGGGCAGGTACAGTTGCCGCGATTTTTGCCCATCAAGAGGGGATTCCGGCGGAGAAGATCTTGATCGTCACGAAACTGCGCCATGGAGACTGCAACTCGACCATGGCACAAGGCGGCATCCAGGCTGCAGATCGCCCTGAGGACTCCCCAGCAATCCACTACATCGATGTAATGGGTGGGGGGCACTATGCAAACAAGCCCGAGCTCGTACAGGCGATGGTGGATGATGGCCCGGAGATCATCCGCTGGCATGAAGAGCTAGGGGTAATGTACGACAAAGAAAATGGTGAATACATGGAAGCGCATGGCGGCGGCACTTCCCGTAAGCGCATGCACTCATGCAAAGATTACACTGGCAAGGCAATCTTCAACCCCATTCGCGATGAGGCAAGGAATTTAGGGATCCCAACGTTGGAATTCTCGCCTGTCATCGAGCTCCTACTGGATGGGGAAGGCAAGGCAGCAGGGGCAATTACATATAACCTGGAGACGGGTGAATATAGGGTCATTCGTGCGAAAGCGACGGTTCTGGCTACCGGCGGTTTTGGCCGTGTACACATTCAAAATTTCCCGACAACGAATCACTATGGTGCAACTGCGGATGGTTTGGTGATCGCTTATCGAGCGGGAGCTAAGCTTCTCGATATGGATTCTGTCCAATATCATCCCACTGGTGTGGTTTATCCTTCGGCGATTCTGGGACAGCTCGCCACCGAAAAACTTCGCAGCCAGGGAGCGATGCCGTTAAACGCCGACGGTGAAGCTTTCGTATATCCTCTAGAGCCGCGGGATGTTGAAGCTGCGGCGATCATACGGGAGTGTTGGAGCAGGGAAAAAGGCATTGAGACACCAGCTGGCATACGCGGTGTTTGGTTGGATACACCTATGATTGATGAAATCCATGGCGAGGGGACAATTAAGAACTGGCTTGCCGCGATGTGGACAATGTGGAACCGGCATGGGATTGATATCACCAAAGACCCAGCCCTTGTTTACCCGACGCTTCACTACCAGAACGGGGGGGTCGAAATCGAGGCCGATGGTGAAACGAGTGTACCCGGGTTGTTTGCCGGCGGGGAAGTTGAAGGCGGCGTGCATGGTAAGAATCGTCTTATGGGGAACTCGCTTCTAGGCTACAACGTATTCGGGCGGCGCGCAGGAATCGCTGCTGCGAAGTGGGCGAAGAAAAAGAAAAGCAAGATTAAAACATTATCGCTGCAGCACGCGGTTGACTTCGAGCAGCAGCTTGCTGATGCGGGGATTGAGACAGACCTTCAATCTCCGATGCTGCTTCCTGATTACAGATCGAAGTCCGTCCTTGAACGCTCTCTTGGCCGATTCGTGTAAGGGGAGATTGTGGCCACTGAACAGACAGCGAAACGCTGGGCAACATCTAAAGGCACAATAACGCTCATCGATACCCTTTGTAAAGGGTGTGGCTGGTGCATTGAGTATTGTCCCGTCGAAGCGTTGGCGGAATCCGATGAATTTAATTCCCACGGGTACTACTACCCTGTACTCATCGACCCAGATGCCTGTGTTAACTGCGGTTACTGTCAATTGATCTGTCCCGATTTTGCTATATGGAGCGACACGGAGGTGCAGGATCGCTAAGAATAAGGCGGTGTTAGCAGGCGAGTACTTCTTCAATGGCGACGTCGCTTGTGCTGAGGGCGCTATTGCAGCGGGATGTCGCGTCTTCGCCGGTTATCCAATCACACCACAGTCCGAAATCGCAGAGCGAATGGCGCACCGGCTGCCAAGGCTCGGGGCTTACTTCCTGCAGATGGAGGACGAATTAGCCTCCATTGCAGCTGCGCTCGGGGCAGCCTGGGGTGGTGTGAAATCCATGACGGCGACATCAGGCCCTGGATTTTCCTTGATGATGGAGAATATCGGGCTCGCCGTGATGACCGAAACACCGTGTGTGATCGTTGATGTGCAGCGCGGTGGACCAAGCACCGGTTTGCCTACGGCTACGTCGCAGGGCGATATGATGCAGGCCCGTTGGGGATCGCATGGTGTTCAGGAGGTCATCGCCTACGCACCATCCTCACCGCAGGAGATGTTTGATTTCACGATCAAAGCCTTCAATATGGCAGAACAATTCAGAACACCCGTGATGATTATGACGGACGAGGTTGTCGGGCATATGATGGAGCGTGTGGTGATCGATCCTGAGAGCATCCAGATCACACCGCGCCGCAAGCCGACTGTGCCGTATGAAGAATTCGTACCGTATCGTGCAGGCGAGGATCTGGTACCGGAAATGGCTTGTGCTGGCGAAGGGTATCGGGTTCATGTAACCGGGCTTACCCACGATGAATATGGCTATCCCGATATGTCGCTTGAAGCCCAGGCGGCGTTGGTTACTCGACTCGCGGATAAGATCCGAAAGAACGCAGATCAGATTATCGAATACGAAGAGCAATTTATCGAGGATGCTGAAATCGTGATTGTGTCGTACGGAATAAGCGCGAGAGCCTCCTGGCGGTCACTGGAACTAGCGCGTGAAAAAGGGATCCGGGTGGGGATGTTAAAATTGAACACCGTCTGGCCGTTCCCTGAGGAACGGATTGCGGAATTGGCGGGAACGGTGAAAGGTTTTGTTGTCCCGGAGCTCAATCTGGGACAGATTGTGCTTGAGGTCGAGCGTTCCGCCGCCGGGAAAGCGATTGTTAAGCTTGTCCCGCACGCGGGGGGAGGGATCCACCAGCCAGAGCAGGTGTTGGATGCGATTGAGGAGGTACACCAGTGGAGAGGGTAAAGGCTAGACCTGAGCCGGAGATCATCGAGGATGTTCACCACCCACTTCAGCCCTACTTCCGAGAGGAGCGTCTGCCGCATATTTGGTGCTCTGGCTGCGGGTTAGGGACGACCATGTCCTGCTTTGCTTATGCATTGCGGGAGTTGGATATCGGTGTAGACGATGTTTCTATCGTATCCGGTATTGGCTGCACTGGGCGGTTAGCCGGATACATGAGATCAGATTCCTATCACACCACGCACGGACGGGCGATCCCCTTCGCCAGTGGACTACGTGTCGCCTTATCCTTGGTGAAACCGGGTCACAAGGTGGTTGTGTTCAGCGGTGATGGGGACCTTTTTGCAATAGGCGGCAACCATTTCATTCATGCCGCAAGGCGAAACCTCGATATTAATGTATTTTGTGTGAACAATTTCAATTATGGCATGACCGGTGGACAGATCGGACCCACAACGCCTCAGGGTGCGCGGGGAACGACCGCTCCATTCGGCACCTTCGAAAACCCGTTCAATCTCCCTTATCTTGCCGCCTCCTGCGGAGCGCCGTACGTCGCCCGCTGGACAACGCTTCATGCACGTCGATTGAAAGATGCCATGGTTGAGGCTCTATCGAGGAAGGGTTTTTCCTTCGTTGAAGTCATCAGCCCATGTCCAATCAATTACGGCAGGCGCAATCAGATGCCCACCGGGCTGGAAGAGCTGAAGCATTATGCTGAGAACAGTGTGATTCGCAATTTCAGCGACCCGAAGGATGCGGACATATCCGTCAAGGGCGAGATCGTTGTGGGGACGTTCGTTGATGAGGAGAAACCCGATTATTTCAGCGTGTATAATAAGTTTATTGAGCAGATCAATGATGAATAGTAACTGAAAGCCGGGCAATTAATAGGGATATAAAACGAGCGGGGCTGTCCGAAAAGGGCAGCCCCGTTTTTCCGTTAAGGGTTTCCAATACGAAATTGTAGAGACGTTGCATGCAACGTCTACGAAGATGATGCTACTAATTCAGCGGTAATATTTGTCAATTTCCCATTTCTGCGGATTGTTTTGTATGTAGGTTTGGATACGGGACAGGGCATCCTCATTCCTGATGATGTGGTCAAAGAAACGAGGCTGCCAGGCGAAATTGGGATACCCATTCATCCGCGCCCAACGAGTGACGGCCGATTTGAAAGATCGAACAATCACACCTAAGGATCCTTTCCGAGGGGAGATTGAGGACCTTATCGAAGGTGGTAGAGACGTTGCATGCAACGTCTCTACGTGTGATGTATCGATACCCAACGTTTCTGCGATGATGATTATTCCATGGATGTGATTAGGCATGACAATGAATTCGTCGATTGC
>JAIWHF010000164.1:0-5700 GCA_048629905.1 Methanosarcinales archaeon | reverse complement strand
TCATCCTGCTATCCTCAATATATTGGATACTCTCTCGCCGCAAGGCAAAAGCCTTTTTTGGAGAAATATATGAGTGATGATCCCAAAATCCAAGAACTGCGCAAGCTCAAAGCACAAAGCCACCAGGGCGGAGGTCCCGAACGGATCGAAACCCAACATAAGCTCGGCCGCCTGACAGCCCGAGAACGCCTTGATCTATTGTTGGACAAAGGCTCCTTCCGGGAAACGGATGCTTTCGCTGTTCACCGCACCAACGAATTCGGCCTGGACAAAAAAAAATATCTGGGCGATAGTGTTGTAACCGGCTGGGGGACGATTAATGGACGCCTGGTGTACGTCTTCTCGCAAGACTTCACGGTGTTTGGGGGTAGCCTGGGGGAAGTGCACGCCGAGAAAATTTGCAAAATTATGGATACAGCTATGAAAAACGGGGCACCCGTGATCGGTTTGAACGATTCCGGTGGGGCTCGCATCCAGGAAGGCGTTGTCTCGCTGGGTGGTTACGCCGACATTTTTCTTAGAAACACGCTCGCCTCGGGGGTGATTCCGCAGATCAGCGTCATCATGGGACCATGCGCCGGCGGCGCGGTGTACTCCCCGGCACTTACCGATTTCATCTTCATGGTCCGCAACTCCTCCTATATGTTCGTTACGGGTCCAGAAGTAGTCAAGACCGTCACTCACGAAGAAGTTTCCTTCGAGGAATTGGGCGGCGCGGACACACACGCCAGCACATCCGGTGTTTGTCACTACGTGGCTGAGAGTGAAAGCGATTGCCTCTATATGATCCGCCTCCTGCTATCCTACATCCCTCAGAATAATATGGAGGACCCCCCTTTCGTCCCGACATCGGATGACCGGCTGCGCACAGAGGAAGATCTGGACATCATCGTGCCTGATGACCCCAGCAAACCGTATGACATGCGCAACGTGATCAATCTGGTTGTCGACGACGGCGTCTTCTTAGAAATCCATGAGAACTATGCACAGAACATCCTGACGTGCTTCGCTCGTTTTGGTGGGCACAGCGTCGGAATTGTCGCCAACCAACCAGCCCATTTAGCGGGTGTGCTGGATATTAACTCCTCAGATAAAGCTGCTCGTTTCGTGCGCTTCTGCGATTCATTTAACCTCCCGATCATCACCTTCGTCGATGTACCCGGTTTCCTCCCCGGCACCGGGCAGGAACACGGCGGCATCATCCGCCATGGAGCGAAACTGCTCTATGCATATTGCGAGGCTACCGTCCCGAAAATCACACTGATCACTCGCAAGGCGTACGGCGGCGCTTATGACGTTATGTCCTCCAAACACATTCGCGCTGACCTGAACCTGGCCTGGACCAGCGCAGAGCTGGCCGTGATGGGTCCCGAAGGGGCGGTAAATATCATTTTCCGCAAGGAACTCGCTGATGCGAAAGACCCAGAAAAACGCAGAGCCGAGTTGGTGGCGGAATACCGCGAGAAATTTGCACATCCCTACATCGCAGCCGCGCGAGGCTACGTAGACGACATCATCGAGCCGCGTTTCACTCGACCGCGCATTATCAACGGTCTGGAAATGCTTTCAAATAAACGCGATGCTAATCCGGCGAAAAAACATGGAAATATCCCGCTCTGAGCAAACCGGCGATCACGGTTATTTCGAGATCAATGGACACAAATTGTATTGGGAGCAATATGGGTCCGACGATGCGCCAGCTTTATTGCTCCTTCACCATGGGTTGGGCTCAATCCGTTCTTGGCGGCGGCAAATAAGCGCCTTCACCAACGCCGGATGGCGGGTGATCGCATATGATCGCTGGGGTTACGGTCGGTCGGACTCACGCCCGCAATTTGAAGAGTCTTTTCTCCTCAAGGACGCCGAGGAGGCTCACGCTCTTCTGCACCACCTGGGCATTCACCGTCTTTCTCTTTTAGGTCATAGCGACGGCGGCTCGATCGCACTGCTCATGGCTTCTGAAAGACCTGATCTAATCGAGAGGATGGTCGTCGTCGCTGCCCATATCTATTTTGAGCCAACAATGCTCCCTGGATTGGATATGATCTCTGAAACGTCCAAACAGCCGCCGTACTCCAAAGCGCTGGAGCGAGAACATGGAGACAGGGCGCGTCATCTTGTCGATTCTTGGGTTCGCCATTGGGGGGAAACTAACCCACAGAAGCTTGACATGCGCGAGCGTTTGCCAAAGATCACCTGCCCAACACTTGTGATACAAGGTGAACTCGATGAGCATGCGACACCCCAGCATGCGGTCGACATCTCTGAAGGGGTTCAGAACGGGCAGCTGTGGTTGATCCCCGATATTCACCACATGCCCCCGCACGAGATCCCAGAGGAGTTCAACCAAAGAGTTCTGCGTTTCTTGGCAGTCCAGGAGCATTCATAGACTCCTGCCTTAGATTAGAGGGAAGGAATGTTTGAAAAAGTACTTATCGCAAATCGTGGTGAAATCGCAGTCCGCATCATCCGGGCTTGTCACGAACTAGGTCTGCGAACAATCGCGGTCTATTCTGAAGCCGACCGCGCCGCGCTGCACGTGCGGCAAGCGGATGAGGCCTACCTGCTGGGTCCTGCGCCTGCTCGCGAATCCTACTTGCGCGGCGACAAGATCATCGACATCGCCAAAAAGAGCGGGGCCGGAGCCATTCACCCGGGTTACGGTTTCCTGGCGGAGCGGGATGACTTCGCCCAGGCAGTGCTTGACGCCGGGCTTGTATTTATCGGGCCAAGACCATCCGCAATTGCTGCAATGGGAGATAAAGCTGTCGCCCGTTCCACTGTCACCGCCGCGGGGATTCAAGTCGTCCCTGGAACTGAAGGTGAAGGTGATCTGGGCGATGATGACCTGCTGGCAATCGCCCCGAAGATCGGCTTCCCCTTGCTGGTGAAAGCCACAGCAGGCGGCGGCGGCAAGGGCATGCGTGAAGTCAAATCAGCGGAAGAGATGCCCGGGCTGCTTGATGCAGCGCGCAGAGAAGCCGAGGCTTCTTTTGGGGACGGCAATGTATATCTCGAAAAATTGATCCTGAACGCACGGCACATCGAGTTCCAGATTCTGGCGGACAGTCATGGAAATGTTATTCATTTGGGTGAACGCGAATGTTCCCTGCAAAGACGTCACCAGAAATTGCTTGAGGAATCCCCCTCTCCGTTTATAAACGAAGAGCTGCGCACGCAGATGGGAGAAGTAGCCTGCTCAGCCTCCCGTGCAGTGGATTACCTGAACGCAGGCACAATCGAATTCTTAGTCGACAAAGACCATAAGTTCTTCTTCCTCGAGATGAACACCCGCCTGCAGGTCGAGCATCCGATAACTGAGCTTGTGACGGGGATCGACATCGTTAAGGAGCAGTTGCGGATCGCGCGCGACCGCAAACTTCGCTATACACAAGAGGACATCCACTTCAACGGCTGGGCACTCGAATGCCGAATAAATGCCGAGGATGCCTATAACAACTTTCTCCCTTCAACTGGGGTTCTGAATTCAGTCATCGCACCCAGCGGACCCGGCGTCCGCGTTGATACAGGGGTTTACGCAGGGTTTGAAATCTCCCCATATTACGATGCCCTCATCTCCAAGCTGATTTGCTGGGGAGAAACGCGGGGGGAGGCAATCCTGCGGATGAGGCGCGCCCTGGAGGAATATCGCATCCTGGGTGTGAAAACCAATATTCCTTTCCATCAGCACATTATGGATTCCCACCGATTCATTGCTGGTTCTTTCGATACCCGCTTCGTTGAGGAGCGATTCTCCATGGATGAGCTTGAGGAGGAGAAAGAGCACCTGGCGAAGATCGCGGCAGTGATGGCAGCACTTGTCACACATCGTGAGAGCCAGAGCGCATCACAGATTGTTCGTCGCAATAAGCGGGATACAAGCAACTGGAAATGGGTCGGAAGGTGGGAGAGAATGAATCGCTAGGATGGATCAATCGGAGTTTTTTTGATCAACGCACAGACGCACATCACGTTTGCCCCAAGTTCTTGATCGTGGAGGGTTCATGAAATATTTCGCCACCATCGGTGACAAACAATTCGAAGTGGAAATCAAGGCAGATCAGCAGATCGAAGTAGACAATCAACAGTTAACTGCCGATTTTCAGTCCGTTGGCGACCAACCCATTTACTCTCTTATCCTCGACGGTGATTCTTTCGAGGCTTCGATCTATACAACAGAAACGGGTATTCAAGTCCTTCTTCAAGGCCAGCTCTTTGAGGTCCAGGTGGAGGATGAACGTCAGCAGCGACTGCGTCAGAGTTCCAGCGCCCCTCAAATCCGCAGCGGTGATCTTCATATCAAGGCACCCATGCCTGGAGTCGTCATAGACATCCCGATTGAAGAAGGTCAGGAAATAGCCCGGGGTGACAATGTCATCATCCTGGAATCGATGAAAATGCAAAACGAAATCAAAGCGCCGCGTGATGGCACCGTAAATCGCCTCCGCGTGAAAGCTGGTGAGAGCGTTGACCAGAATCAGATATTGCTGATACTTTCCTAAAGAAGGCGTTCATGGAAATCGAAGCGAAGTTCTATCTGCGCCATCTGGAAGACATCCGCAAGCGAGTCATCGCCCACGACGCACTTTTAAAAACGGGCCGCCTTCTCGAGCGCAATCTGCGCTTCGATACGCCTGAACGGGAACTCGCCGGGAAGAAACATGTCCTCCGTCTGCGGCAAGACAATCGGGCGACGCTTACTTTCAAGCGCCCTCACGGACAAGTGGAGACACGCGAGGAATTTGAGATTGAACTCGATGATTTCGAGAGCGGACGCAAGATCCTTGAAGCGTTAGGTTACACGGTCATCACCCTATACGAGAAGTACCGTGAAACCTATCAGATCGACCTCATCCAGGTGATGCTAGACGAACTTCCCTTCGGTTGCTTCGTTGAGATCGAAGGACCCTCGCTAGAGTCGATCCGCCAGATGTCTGATCAGCTGGAATTGCCCTGGGAGCGGCGAGTGCAGGCGAGTTATCTAGAACTATTTGACCGAATCCGCCACCCCCTTGAGATAGATTTTGAAGAAATTACTTTTGAAAACTTTAAAGGACTTGCACCCGTTGATCCAGAACTACTGGGCGTTCTCCAGGTCGAATGAAAGACCTGATTGCGGCATAGGATAATGATCAAACGTCTGAGAGAAGCAGTCAAGAAGTGGGAAGAAAGTACGCTGGCAAAGTCGCTCGCGCGCATGCCGGAGAGAAAGGACCACTTCGAAACCCCCTCAGGAATCCCCGTTGAACGGCTCTATCTCCCACGAAAAGCAGACGCCGAGTATCTCGACCGCCTGGGATTTCCCGGGGAGCACCCCTTCACGCGTGGTGTACAGACCACGATGTATCGCGGCCGCCTATGGACCATGCGTCAATACGCAGGCTATGCCACCGCGGAGGAGACGAACGCCCGCTTTAAGTACCTGCTTGACCAGGGTCAGACCGGCCTCTCGATCGCCTTCGACCTCCCCACGCAGATTGGTTACGACGCGGACGACCCGCTCGCCAGTGGTGAAGTGGGAAAGGTTGGAGTTTCCATATCCAGCCTGGAAGATATGGAGCGACTCTTCGACGGCATTCCTCTCGATAAAGTCTCAACAAGTATGACCATCAACGCTCCAGCCGCGATTCTGCTGGCCATGTATATTTCCATTGCCCGTCGTCAAGCGATCGATATTTCCTCTCTGAGAGGGACCATCCA